>NZ_CP013862.1:1286094-1607618 GCF_001307805.1 Lentibacillus amyloliquefaciens
GCGAGCTCCTGCTAGTTCTTCCTGTGTGTAATGATGACTTCTTTGATTCCAAACGCTTTCTAGCATGGCTAAACCGACAGAAACAGCTTTGAGTCGTTTCTTTACCAGGGTAGTATTTGCGCCTTTCTGTGTCATCTGAGACAAAGCACTTTCGAATTTACTAATTGTCGATTGTAAGGATTTTATGGATTCCATTTTATTTACATCTGATACTTTTTCCATGTTAGTACTGTCCTTTCTCGTATTCAACAACTGGCCTTATTCCGCAACCGCGCCCGTTTATTTAAGACGTTTTAGTAATTTTCCTCAATATAGGAAAGTTAGATACAATATCCCTTATTAATCTTGTTAATTTATGTCAAAATAAGTCGAACATTCCCAATAAAAATAAATGAATTTTTTGTTAAAATGATTATAGATGTTATACAGCGTTAGATATCCTTCAAAATTACCAATTACTTGGAGTTGGAGGGAGTCTATGGAGAGAAACTATAATTCTTCTTTTCTAGAAAGTAAATGAAAAGGTAGTATGGGACATTAAGAAACTATAAGGGGGTATTTTAAAATGAAAAAGGTTCTGGTCAATTCAATAATGGTGGCAATGGTTTTTCTAATGATAGCGCCAAGTGTATCAGCGCAATCAAATAGCGTATCGAAAGACAATAGCTTTAAAAATGGTTTTTCCGAAAAACTAATTAAGGAAGTAGACGAATATGTTAAAGTGGCAGGTAATTCTTATGAGTTATCAAACCTAGCCGAACTAAAAACAAAGATTTCAAAAAATGAACTTGACAAAATGAGAAAACAGATAGCTGAAACAAAATGATAACCTTGAAAAGACAAGCGATAATACCTTTAAGGTGGAAATGACAGACAAAGAAATAACTGAAAAAGCTGCTGAACTTGGTTTTGAATTTAACGAATCAGGCCAAAAAGATGGCGAAAACCATTTATTCAATGAAGGAATAAATAGGATTAACGTACACTGGTGGGGTTTTGAAATATGGTTAAGCGAAACATCTGTGTCACGAATACTTACTGGAGGTATTTCTGCAGCGTCTTCTATTTTGACTATTATGGTACCTGGTGTAGGAATCGGTGTCGCAGCAGGTGTTAACACCATTATTTGGAGTATATTCGCCGATCAAAGAGCTAGAGCAGTTTATTTCACATATAATGTGTTTACAGGATCAATAAACAATTTTCGATATCAGTAAAGGGTGAATTAATATTAAAAAAAAGAGAATTATACCTGCAATTGTATTCTTTGCAGTTGCGTTGACTTTAATTTTCATTTTTTTAAAACCGGGTATAATACAGTCATTGTTACTTGGAGTTACTGTATTTTGCTCAGGTTTAATAGCGAATTATGAAAAGCCGGAAAAATAGACTTTTTTGCAGGGATAATTCAAGAAACCTTTGTAAATCGAAAATAACACAGCTCAGTTCACATTTAACTGAGCTGTGTTATTTTCTATATTTTGTTCCGTTAACTGGCCCGAAAATGGTAAACTGGGCGCTGTCCTTTATTCTGGATTTGTGCCCGTTTGATGAACAGTCTGATTACTATATTAACTTATTGTTTCCGGCTCGATAAGGTCCGTATCGTCCGGTATGTAACCTAATTGCCTACTCATTGAAACGATTTGCCCTTTGTGATGAAATTCATGAGTAGCCGCATGTGTATAGAGCCAAAGGGGTTGAACTGTAAAACTAACTATTATTTTTCGCCCGATTGTTTTTCATTTTTTTATAGAATACGTAAATTGCATTGCTAGCGACCACTAATATAGCACCAGTCAAAAAACCATATATAGGAGGTAGATAAGGTATATCAGGAAAAAACACGATTTGACTTCCAATGCTACCCCCGATGAATACCACTGGAGCCATCATACTTAATCTCCATTCAGAGTTTTTGAGTTTCTCCTTTTTTTAATTTTTCATACCTCCTTCCTCAGCCACTTATTAAACAGAATGGCCCGACAGTAGCAAATTGAATGCTGCCTTTAATCCAGAAGCGCGCTCCGTTTGTGGAACGAGTACCAAAACTGTTTTCAGATAATCTTATTTAACGTACAAATATCAATTCAAATTGTTCCTAGTCATCTCTATGTTCCAGAATATCACCAGGTTGACAGTCTAAAGCCTTACAAATCGATTCTAACGTTGATAATCGAATCGCTTTTGCTTTTCCATTTTTCAAAATAGAAAGGTTAGCCATAGTGATTCCCACTCTCTCCGAAAGCTCGGTTACACTCATTTTTCTTTTAGCTAACATCACATCAATATTGATTATAATTGCCATCTCCTCACCTCAGACCGTCAGATCATTTTCTTCTTTTATTGCCAATGCACTTCTTATTAGTTCCTGAAGAATAGCAGCAAAAACTGAAATCACAATAGATCCAAAAATAACCGAAAAACCTAAAAGAAAAACTCCTGGTTGTACAGCGTCTTGTGAGAAAAGGAACAACAGCCCCAATACATCACAAACCATAATTGCAATTCCATAATACTTGATATGCCTTAAAGCGGCTACAGTACGTTCCGTGAAGGGAATTTTCTTCTCAATATAGCTCAACAGTTTGGCGGACTGATACAGTGCCAGAAAAAAGGGGATCATTGTCAGATATACACCCAAAAGAACTGGCACTTTTAAATAAGCATACTTAGGGTAGGTTTTTGCCATTTCCTCTGCCATCCAAGGCACTAAAAATATACACAAAACCAGAACAATGATGCCAATGAAAAAGACCGCCGCCTTTAAAAATGTTGTTTTCCACTTCATAATACAACCCACCTTTTCCGATTATCTAAATTTTATCAGATTTTTTATCGTAACTCAATAAATAAATATTGTTTTAAACTATACTTCTTAATCTTTCTTTCAAAAACATCAAAAAAATCCTTCCCGTTTTGTGTATATGTACAAAGCAGGAAGGCATTTCTATTTATAAAACAGTTTACTTGTTATTCAATTATCTGGCCCTACAATGGCAATTTGGATGCTGCCATTTATTCTGTAAGCGCGCCCGATTGATTAGTAATGTGGTTCATTTTTTCTCAAATTACTCTCCGCAATAAAAAATACAATAAGAGCTACTCCCATAAAAAATGAATTTAATGTGTTAGAAATTAATCCGTACAGAGATAGTGTTATTATGCTTAGGAGTATAACAGTAAAAATAATTCTTAGTCTCAAAAATTTCCCTTTAAAATACTTTGACATACATACTCCCCTTTGTATCCTTGTTCAACAATATAGCCCGTTTCAGAAAGGCGCACTATTCGATTAGCGCGCCCGATTGTTTTACAATGCGCCCCTATCCCTATATAAAAACAGCGTAAGTGTATTTAATAAAATGGTAACAACGACAAGTACTGTTGAAGCAACAGCTACAGCACGCATTTCCGACAGAGCAGACCAGTCTTTAATGTTTACCAAGTAAAGGTTATAAAAAATTTGTAAACATATTGCGATAGCGCAAGTGCTGAAACTAATAATGGTAAGAGCAATCCATTTCTTATTCATCTGTTTTTTACCTACCGCAAGATTAATAATAGGAATTATCCAAGCTACTAATCCAAGTACCAAACTGCCGATGTTAAGCCAACCAGCATCGAACATATTTCATATCACCTTCATTTTTTCTTTCTAACTTCTCCTCAACAATATGGCCCTTATGTATATTACAGGGCGCCAGGTGTTATTCCATTTCAAGGCGCCCGATTATGTAGGATCGAATCTTATCTTTTTATCGAGTCACATTAGCATTAGTTCCAATCCGTTAACAAGAATGGGGAATTCAATGATATAGAGATCGACGAAGAAGGTATTTTGGATTCCCCATTCTTCTAAGCACGTTACCAAAGAGGTATTACAATGACTAAATATCTCCGAGACATCTGCAGCGTCTTTGAGTATTTGCAAAGTGTTCCCTTTTATCATATGCAATCACTTTTCAGGTACTTGTATTCATGAATCAGGACTATGGCCTGATTCAAAAAGAAGCTGCTGACTCTTATTCCATTCTTGCGCCCGGTTGTTGAAAGATACTCACATCAGCCTAATCGATATGACTTTTTAATTTATAAGTAATTTTCTTATCAATCATCCTACACCCATTTACTTGAAAGATACGCTGCATCGGAGTATTTTTATGTCCAGTTGCGCCAACATAGTAGTTGGCACCTATTTCTTTAAGCATATGTAAGGAAAGTTTATGAAGCTTTGTTCCTAATGATTTTTTATGATATTCGGGAACAACTCCAAAGTAAAATAGTCTCCCTTCATCAACAGTTCCTGGTTCTATATGTGGCATAGTGATTCCAATAGGGGTTTTGTCGTCATAAGCGATAAAACAGCTTTGAATATACTCAGAGCCCAATTCAGATTTCATACCTTCAAATTCTTTTTCAATGGAAAGGGAAGAAGAAGCATTCAAAGATTCAGATGCAACCCTTTGCCATACTTCTTTAAATAACTTGGTAGTTGCCTTATCAATCTGTTTTAGACCTATAGCTTCTTTCTCATATAATTCTTCTAAAGAAGTCAAATCACGTTTATAAAAATATTGTATGTCGTGCTGAACAAACCCATATCTCTCCAATAAATCAAGGTAGTTAGCGTTTGATGCTTCATTATTTTCTAAAACGATTGTTACAGAATGGATATTTTCCTTAGTGACGTATTCCATCATTTCATATAGAAGCTTTTCAAAGTAACTCTCAGAAGATACTTGGCCTATATTCTCTACAACAAAATAATTCGGTGTACCATCGAGAAATTTAACATCTGGTATTGTAAACACTACCAATCTCCTTCCTGAAACCATTAAATTCATCAAAATTACTCAATGGTCCATAGGCCAAAGAAGGACGCTTTTTATTCCTGATAAGCGCCCTTTTGCTGAAAGATCGTTCTAAGATCATTCTAAGCAACAGATTGTTTAGTATAATTTATCACGATGCCTTTTCGTATTGAATAACAAATGGTGTGAAGAAAGAACCGACAATTAATATAAGAGATCCTGCACCAATGGTTACAAAGACATTATTGAAAGGGGTAAGGAAATACATAAATATCAGCATTGGTAAAATAGTCAGAATAACAAATGTAAATCTGCCAAAAATAGTTATTTCATGTCTAACACCGCAGCTTTCACATTCAACTGGTTTATACATCCACCAAAACGATTTATAGATTTTACTCCAGCTAAATTGTGCATTGCAGTTTTCACATTTTTGCAAATTAAACCTCCCTCCTTCTACTTTTCTGGAATGATCCATATAGCTTTATATTTATTATATAAACCGGTAATACCTCAACAATAATCACCTTATTTAAACAAGGACTTATTCCATTAAATGGCCAATGGCTCAAGATTAGCGCCAATCTTTATTAAAGATAAGCGCCCGATCACACTTGCTGGAAAAATGCACTTAGACAAATAAGCAAAGCCAAAGAATATGGTTATGAAGTGACGATGTTTTACATTGCACTCAATGACGTTAATCAAAATATTGAAAGGGTTGCAATGAGAGTAAAAAATGGTGGTCATCATATCCCAACTGAAGATATTCTCAGAAGGGATAAAACTTCATTTAAACACCTTTATGAATGTGCTCCTATTATCGATAACCTTATTCTAATTGACAACAGTAAAGACGATGGAGAAATAATATTAGAAATAAATGATGGTAAAATAACTTTTGAAGTTAATCAGCTACCTGATTGGGCGCTTCCTTTATGGCAACAATTTCAAAAAAAACCACCAACAGAACTATAACCAAAACCGATTCTCTACTCCCGGAAAATTGGTTTTGTCATAAAAATTTTGGGTTTATCAAATGTTACTTATTTTCCAGATTAGCGCCCGATTGTTTTACAATGCGCCCCTATTCCGATATAAAAACAGCGTAAGTGTATTTAATAAAATGGTAATAACGACAAGTACTGTTGAAGCAACAGCTACAGCACGCATTTCCGACAGAGCAGACCAGTCTTTAATGTTTACCAAGTAAAGGTTATAAAAAATTTGTAAACATATTGCGATAGCGCAAGCGCTGAAACTAATAATGGTAAGAGCAATCCATTTCTTATTCATCTGTTTTTTACCTACCGCAAGATTAATAATAGGAATTATCCAAGCTACTAATCCAAGTACCAAACTGCCGATGTTAAGCCAACCAGCATCGAACATATTTCATATCACCTTCATTTTTTCTTTCTAATTTCTCCTCAACAATATGGCTCGTATGCTTAAATGACTGTTATGTCAATTGCTTTTAAATCATTCCCATTCTTCCCGTAGCAATCCCATCTTAATTGCATCAAAATATTCACCATCTACCGTTCTCGCATTCCTTATTCGTGCTTCTTCCTGCATTCCAATTTTTTCGGCTACCTTCATCATTCTTATATTCCCTGACCAGGTAGACATACCCAGTCTATGTATCCCAGTAGACTCAAAAAGAAAATCAATCCATAATTTATAAGCTTCCGAACCATAGCCACCGTTCCAAAAATCTTTATGATAAATAACAATACCTGTTTCTAACCAATTTGTATTTTTATCAACCCAATGTGAACCGGTATATCCAATCAATTTTCCTTTCACATCAATAATTAAAGAATCTGGTACATTGGGAAGTATTTCATTGTCTTTCATCCAAATTTCCCTATATTGCTCTATTGTTTTCTTTTCCTCTGGAATATATGGCCCATTCCATTTTTTAGCTGCTTGTTCTTTTTCTTTGTATTTCCAATAATAAAGTTCGTCGATGTCTTCTTTTGTCGCTTCTCTTAATTTAACTTTATCTCCGATTATTTCAACCATATCTTAGAATCATTCTCCCTTGATTTTTCTAGGTAAACCTTATCATTGTTCAATTAAATGGCCCGACAATAGCAAATTGGGCGCTGTCCTTTATTCCGGAATGGCGCCCTATTGCGGAAAAGTGGCTCAAAAGTCTCATTTAAAATAATGCCCGGTTTTAAAATACAAAGCCATAGGAACTTCCAAACAGCAAGGAGACTGTAACACAGCCTCCTTGCTCACAGTTATTTTATAAGTTCATTTATTTTAACTGAACTATAAAAGCCCTGCAAAGATTCCCCTCAACAGGACTTTCCAGAACCATACCCTCAGACTCATTCAACACAACAACCCCAACGACCAATCCATGAATTATCCGAATAGTTTGAGTGCCTGATACCTAAAAGCCTTCCAGCCATTTCTCTTTTAGATCGGGATGGTTATCAATAAATTTTTGCGCAGCGGCTTCTTCACCCATACCTTCCTTAATATCAAGCATCATCTCTTGAGTATCTACTTTTTCAATTGAAAATTGTTCAAGGAACTTATACGCTGCTGGTGATTGTTCTTTAAAATCTTTTCCCGCGACGGAGAAAACATCATCCGGTTCGCCAAATGTTCCTTTCGGGTCATCCAGGATTTTTAAGTCAAATTCATTGAATGTCCAGTGCGGTGTCCACAACGTGACAACAATTGGTTCTTCTTGATCGATTGCATCCGATAAAGCCGCGGACATAGCTGCACCGGAGCTTTCAAGCAGTTCCCAATTTTCATTCAAACCGTATCCGGGCATGACTTCACTTTCCATCAGTTTCATTTCACCTGCTCCGGGACTGATGCCAGTGATTGTCCATTCCAGCTTTTTTCCAATATTATTCGTATTATTTGCCAAGTCTTCAATCGAATTAATATCCTCCATATATGCTGGAACGGCTAAACCGAGTTCTACTTTTTCGGTAACGGTGTTTATTTTTTCAAGGTCATCTTTATATTCCTCCCAGTAACTTCCATGAGTTGTTGGGAGCCATGCACCAACAATCGCATCTGTTGATCCATCACTCAGGCCAGTATATTCAACTCCGACGTCTGTTTGATTTATTTCGGCATCATAACCGATCTCTTCCAGCATTAGTTTGGCTACATATGTATTTGATGTGTTGGACACATAACTATCGGTTCCTAATGTAATGCTTTTTTCCCCGAGTTCTTTGTTGCCATTGGAATCGGCAGCATTGTTACCTTCATTTTCCTGATTGCCATCATTACCATCGCCGCATGCTGCTAACATCATGCACACCAGGAAAATAAAAATGATGCCTAAAAAACGGTATGTTTTCCACATATAAGTGTCAACCACTCCTTTTTTAAAATTCGACAAATACTATTATAAAAAAGTAGTATGTTATAGCCAAATTCCGTTTTGTTTTGTATTTGCGTTAATATGGATATTAGATTGTTTTATCGGGATTTAGAATGCTCGTTCTTTAAATTTGTTCATATCACTAAGCTCAACACCAAAAATCTAAGGTTGACATCATTAAGCAGTCCCTGCATATAAGCTAGATTGCATTCAACTAAACCCGGATTTCATATACTGCCCGATTCCGCGTGAAGTAATAACGACGTTGTAAAGCTTTTTTTATTGTGATGTCCTTCAATAACAGCGTTTGTGAAGCGTAATCGGTGATAGTTTAGTACTTCCGTCTCCCAGTTTTGAATGGTTTTGATACAGGATTCAGCGGCTCATGGCGAATACGGTGCCCTTGTTGATACCACATACCCAATGTTACCTTGGCTTGTTCAGCGTCAACGCTCAGGTCATACCAGTCAATGAATGCCTCTTTCCACTGGTAGACAGCTTCTAATCACCGATCATACTTCAGAATCGTTTGAACAGTAATCTGTTCCTTAGCCGATAACATATCATAACGCTTTTCCAGCAAATGATGATGACGTTTTAATTGCTTGCGTGCATTAGGACTTGAGGGTTTTTTGTTCCTCTTTCATTTATTTCATCGTATGCTCAGCCCCAATTTCCGCACTCATGGAACTGCTAAACTAAAGTAGACCATTTCCGCTAAATAAAAATGAACACTTTCTGGCAGAGGGTAGCAGCGAATGGAGGGCAGCGAATGGAGGGCTGTCCCGAGGGGCAGCCCTCCATTCGCTTTCGAAATTTTTATCCCCCTATCTTCAAATTTTTTCTTCACATTCCTATATAATGTCATAGATATTGAACATTTATACTACATAGAGGAATGGGGAGACGGAAAGGTGGAAAAGTGGCACGTGTACATGGATATTTATCAATTAAAACAGCAAGGGTTTAAGATTCGAAGAATCGCTAGAAAGTTGGGCATTTCAAGGACGACGGTCTATAAGTATCTCGAAAAATCTCCGGAGGAAATGGGTGAATGGATGGCCTCAACCCAGACAAGAAGAAAAAAGTTGGATCCGTATGAAATGCTCATCCAAACATGGCTCAGTGAACATCCGGATCTATCCGCATCACAAATTCATGATTGGTTACTTGAAAGATATACAGATCTAAAAGTTGGCGAAAGCACTGTGCGCCTGTTTGTCAATGAGCTTCGTGAAAAATACAACATTCCTAAAACAGAAGCCATGCGGGACTATCAAGGCCTTCAAGATCCGCCCATGGGTCAACAAGCTCAAGTAGACTTTGGGCACACCGTTCAAAAACACCCGATGGCAAGGAGGTTAAACTCACGTTCATTACGTTCGTTCTCTCGCACTCGCGGTATAAATTTGTCAAATGGCTGGATAGGCCTTTGACAACAAAAGATGTAATTGACTGCCACGAGCAGGCCTTTCACGCTTTTGGAGGGATCCCTTATGAAATTGTTTATGATCAAGATGCCTTAATCGTGGTCAGCGAGAATGCCGGGGATTTGATCTTGACCGAGGCATTTCAGGCGTATCGCGAGGAAAGAAAGTTAACCATGTACGTTTGTCGAAAAGCCGACCCTGAGAGCAAGGGAAAGGTTGAAAATGTGGTCAAGTTTGTGAAAGGGAACTTCGCGAAAAATCGTATCTTCGGCACGTTGGATCGCTGGAAGGAACAAAGCGACGCATGGCTTGAACGAACGGGAAATGGGAAAGTGCATAACACAACCAAAAAAAGACCCGTCGAAGTGTTCGCTCTGGAAAAACAACACTTACGACCGGTCACCACAAAACTGACACTTTCTCGTGTGGATTCCAGTATAACAAGAACGGTTCGAAAGGACAACACGATTTTATACCAATCGAATCGTTACTCCGTTCCTCTGGGCACCTACAGACAAAATAAAATCGTGTACATTCAAACGGACGACCATAGCTTGGTGATCCGTGAACACCAGGAGGGACCTGTGATCGCCAACCACAGTATTAGCCACGGAAAAGGCAAGTTGATTCAAGACAGCCAGCACACACGTGATCGAACGAAGGGGATCGCTGCCTATATGGCGACCATAGCCGAAAAGTTTGAAGACAAAGAAAAGGCCATGACGTTTTTAGAAGCCCTTCACAAGAAGTATCCTCGTTATATTCGGGACCAGCTTCAACTCATGTCGAAAGCTTTGAAAGAGATCGAACCAACCATCGGTGACGAAGCGTTGCACATGTGTATGCAGCAAGGCATTGAGAGCGCCACAGAGTTCGGCGATGTTGTTCAGTACATCAAACGCCAGCGTCAGGTGGACCATGCGGCATTGGATCACACAAAAGAGCCGGTCAAGCCTTTAAATGGGCGGGAGACGTCCGTCGATGATACAAAGCCACAGACGCGAGACGTGAGCGACTATCTCGCCTTACTGGAAGGAGCATCCGTATGACTCAGACACTTGAACAACTTCAACAGCAATTGCGTTCGCTAAGGTTGTCCGAAAGCGCTCAGTACCTGCCTGAACTAGTGCAACAAGCAGAGTCCGAAGATTGGACTTATCGAACGTTTCTTCATCGCCTGGCATCTTATGAGCAAAAACGTCGGGATGAGAAGCAAGTGGAAAAGAGACTGAAATGGGCGGCGTTCCCTTTCTATAAAACGCTGGATGCCTTTGATCTCGACGAGCAGCAGTCCTTAAGCAAAAAGCAGCTGAACCAACTGCAAGAGTTTACATGGCTCGACCAACTGTATAACCTCATTCTCCTCGGACCGCCAGGGGTAGGCAAGACCTTCCTGGCGACGGGGTTAGGGATTGAGGCCATTCACCAAGGATATAAGGTTTCCTTTATATCCATGGGTGACCTCATTCACACCTTGAAAACGGAGGAGTTTACGCGGAAATCGCAGATAAGAATGAAACGTATCAAAGATTCTCATCTGGTCATTATCGATGACTTGATGTATATGGCGATGGACAATCGGGAAGCGAACCTGTTTTTTCACTTGATTAATGACCTCTATGACAAGGCCTCCGTCATTTTGACGTCTAACAAAGGGCCAAGTGAATGGGGAGAATTATTAGGTGATCCCGGCGTCGCTACAGCGATCTTGGATCGCGTATTACACCGAGCAGAAATCATTCATTTTAGAGAGGATGAAAGCTATCGAATGAAGCATCGTTCTTCCATTTTTGAGGAAAAAAGTGTTCACAATTAATTAGCGAAAAGTGTTCATTTTCACTTGACGGTTACAACTCAACTTGGGATATTGTTTTTCAAAGGATTTTACTATCTTCGTGGTATTACAAAAAGCGTACTTTTTCACCCCACCATAAGGGATCCATATTACCCTATCCTGAATCTGCATATAGAGTCCCTTTATAGAAATAGCCTAACCTCTCCAAGAGACTGACACAGTGCTTGTCATCATTAAATTCGTTAATTTCTACAGCAATATCGATAATTAGTTTCGCACTTAACCCCCTCAGCAGCCGTGCTGCCAATATGATGAACATCTACAATATACTTACCAATTTTCTCTTGTTTCTCCTTGTCTAATAAAAATTCCTTTAGCCAATCCTCTGGCCAAAGTACTAAAAAAACCTCACCTTTTGGTAATCCAAGCATTAAATTACCCCCCACAGACGTATATTGTATGTATTTTACTCTTAAATTTTGGTTTGTCAATTGTACTGTTAAAAAGCCCCTTATATGCGTTAATGGAGCGATTCTTTACTATGGAAACGCGCCCGTGGAATTTAAGAAGAAATTTGATCGGTAGAGTTGGTTAAATTGGCCGTATATTTTTCTCCGCTCATTGTCATGTCTCAATTGAAAATAATACCCTTCATTATGATATAACCTATGGTTATATCCATATCACCTTTCAATATTTCTGGGGATCAGATGACATCGATTACACTTTTGTGTAGTAGATATTTCATCTGTAAGGAGATGAACGACGATGAAACCGATCAAATTAATGATTCCCGGATTTTTAATCGTTGCAGCCACCTATGGTTTTGCAAGATACACTTATGGTCCCTTTCTGGATATGATCCAAAATGATTTTAATCTAGGGCATCAGATGACAGGCTTGATTGGCGGTCTGCCTTTCTTGGCTTATGTAATTGGGACCTTACTGGCGATCCGGTACATCAAACGCCTGGGATTGAAAAAACCGATCATTATTGGAGGAATTCTGGCATCTATTGGCCTTTTTCTGGTCATGACTTCTTTTTCCTTATGGCTTTTGATCGCGGGTATTATCGTTGGCGGTGCAAGCGGTGGCTTTGTTTGGACCACTATGCGCTAGTGGTCACCCGGTTAATTGATTCATCCAAACAAACTCAGGTCATCGGCTTTGTCAATGCCGGGCCTGCATTGGCCATTTTTTTAACAGGTCCGTTGGCATTTGCATTCGGTTCTGAATGGCGTCTGATATGGGGCGTTTTTAGTATTTTGGCCTTCATAACCTTGATATGGATTTATAAGGTGCTGCCTTCCGAGCAGTTAACCGTCGACCGGAGGACCCTTCAAGGCTATGTGAAGAAAAAAACGCTTCTTACACAAGGGAAATCTTTTTTTTCGGCTAGTGTTATCTGCGGGCTCGGAACCGGCGTCTATGTCACTTATGCGGTAAATCTGATTAATAATATGTCGCTTTCCATCCCCTTCTTAAGCCAATATCCACAGTTCTTCATGTCTTTTATTGGAATGATTAGTTTGTCATCCGTTATGGCTTTTACGGTATTAAAAAAGGTGTCCTTTCATGCCTTTTACATGGTGACAACATCGGCATTATCCTTTTCAGTCATGTTATTGCTTATTGCATTTGGCCAGTTTTTAGGTCCTGTTTTTACGGGCTATCTTCTTTCATTTGTGTCTTTATCCACTCTTTTTGTGGCATCGGGTCTATTGCTCGCGACTTTACTTGTACTAAGACCTGCTGCCGAGAGAACACAGCAAAAATCGGCTAAGCTGAAAAAGTATATACCAACACATCAAGGATAGAACGGTTCACACTAAATAAGTACAAATCTCTTGTGAGGGCATAATCAGCAATAGGCAGAAATCGAACGCCTCGAAGTTCGATATGCGTTGCCATCATGCCCGGTACAAAAGCAATCCCCACACCAGCAGCTGTGAAGCCCATAACGTTGTGCCAAGAGGTTTCGATGACCTCTTTCGGTGCCACTTTTCTCTTCTCAATTAAAGTCATCACTCGTTGATATAAAGGCGTGCTTGAGGGTGTGAGAATGAGTGTTTCGGCTAAACATTCGTCAATTGAGACTTTCGATTGGTTGGCTAGCCAATGATCAACGGGAACAGCGGCCTCGAATTGATCCTTAAATAAAAACTGTGAGAACAAACCCTTGTAGGAGGGGATGTCTTGAATGATCGCGGCATCCAATTTGGTTTCGAACAACCGGGGAATTAAATCTTTATCGTTATCCAAAACGTCTGATATGGTTACATTCGCACTTTGTAGCCCCAGGTATTTGCGGGGCAAATAATATGAACTTTCGAGCGGTGTACAACCTAAATGGATCGTTTGATGATTCATATGTTTTTCAATGGTACGATGAACGTCCCAAAAAAGAGGCTCAAGCTCCTGAAATAATGCCCCGCCTCTTTCCGTTAATTCAATGCCTTTTGGGGAACGCTTCAAGACGGAAAATCCTAAAACGCCCTCTAACTTTTTGATTTGCTTGCTTAAGGCCGGCTGGGAGACGAATAATTTCGTTGCCGCTTTTGAAAGGCTTTGTTCTTTTGCGACTTGAATAAAGTAATGTAGCATTTGCAAGTTCATTCTCGGTTTAACTCCTTATCTTGTTATCCATCCAGTACCCACTTAGCATTATTATACCATTGCACGCAAATATTCTTGATTTTTCGGACATTTATTTAAAAATTCAACTCTTATTTTTACTGGCAATTTACTTACAAATCATTATTACTCCTTTTTTACCATCTCCCAGAGAAGGTGATCAAATCATAGCAGATAGCTCTTCTTTATTCCCGATAATGGCCCGATTCAGGTGCAATGCTTCTTCAACAACTGCGCCCGATGATTGAAGAACAATAAAAACATAAAAACGACATCTGTTTTGCCTAGTGATTAGTTAATGTTTTAGTAACAACCTTTATGCCAATAGGTAGCGAATCAATCCCAATATGGCAAAACAAAATAGGGACATGCCAGATCCTATGCCGGTGATTGCACTGTTAGCAACGCCCATTTTTTGGGATAGCCATGGTGATATTATCGCTATTACTATCATAAGTACCGCTAATATATACAAACTGGGATCTTTAAAGACGTTTACTAACCAGAAAAAATGAGCACCTACGATAAAAGCAATCCACGGAGCAACATAGTCCCTTTTTTTCTTTTGGATCAACAAGAAAGCTCCGAGACCTCCTATAATCAATTCAGCATAGAAGACAATTATGTAAGTAATTAACGAGTCCATTTCTGACAAAGTAGTAGCCGCATCCCAGTGCGTCACGCTTAAATACACGCCAATCAAGCATACTAACAACGCAGTTCCGGAAGCAACCCCAATATACATACGCCAATTTTTTCTAGGATTCTCCTGAGCCCAGCCGAACCAAACAAAACTAAACATACCAAAAATCGCCGTGTACATCGCGTAGTCCCTTATATATTCCGGTTCCAGAATCAGCCCTCCTTCATTTTAAATTTTTAATAAACAAACTGACCCTTATGTATATTACCGGGCGCCAGTTGTTATTCCATATAGGCGCCCGTTAGCTTAATAAATTTATTTTTTATTTTTATAGTTAACAAAAACTATAAATGAAAATAGTATAAAGAAAACAATACCAACACCAAGTAATATGTCAATAATCCATTCCATAAAAATCCCCTCTCCGAAACAAACTGAAAACCTATTATGTAGAAATTGGCCCTGTGTGTATGGAACGGGTGCCAAGCCATATTCCAGAATGGCGGCCGATTACAGAAATCTTCATTCTTATTCGGCGTTATTATTTTCATCCTCTTCCGGCAATTTTTCTAAGATCACTAATGCAAGTGTTGCTATCGGTCCAAGGAAAAAAGAAATAAAAAACCAATGAAGACCCGATCTGTTTTTCCCCTGTGCCAACCCAGCATTAATAAGGGTAAGAGTTCCCCAGCCAACAAAAAATTGATCTTCCACGCTGCTTTCCCCCTTAGTAATTGATTGCAGCATAATTTCTGTAATTTGTAACAAGAATTGTTATCCAGTTAACTAGCCAAAGTATGGTACGGGCGCCAAGCTTCATTCCGGAATAGCGCCCGATGATTGAATAGGCTGTTACTGATGTTAGCTGGTATTATTAAAGAATAGATTTTAAAATAATGTGAATATCATTACAGAAAAAATAATGGTGCCTGTAATTATGTAAAGATAGCCAAGTTTATTATCATCCGCCTTTACTTTCTCAATTCCAAATAAAAGTAACATTGTAGTCAAAAATGTATTAATAACATTAAATGGTAGTTCAATATCAATAAAAAATAAAGAAACACAAAATCCAATTGCGAAGACTGCTATAATGGTGTTGAGTTTGCTCAGTATGCTCACGCTATTACCACCTGTTAAAATTTCTCTTATTAAACATACTACTACAATCGCACCAGAGATGAATACACTTATCCCACATTTTAAAAAGGACGCACTATTCGATTACTGCGCCCGTTTCTTGAATAGTCTATTTCCGCTATTAGCTGGTCTTTCTAATCAAATAACCCCTTAATCTTATTAATGTCTTTTTCGCTTAATTGATTATTCAGAGTGCTATTAAGCAACGATAACATTTCTTCTGCTAATTGTTCCCCCTCTTCTGAAAGTAATACATCAACGGAGCGCTTATCTCCCTGATCGGTTGTACGTTGAACTAATGACTCTCCCCGATATTTTTCCATCCTTGATACTAATCGAGACAATGCGCTATGACTAAGACCGACCTTTGGAAGCAGATCTGATAAACGCATTTTTTTTTCGTCCGTTTGTGCGAGAAAGTGTAACAAATAAAATTCATTAATGCCTAATTGAAATTGATGGTGTAACGCATAGTCCATGGCTTTCAATAGGCGATCATGATATTTCGTAAGATTAATCCAGGTTGCAAACAACTCATTATCGTTCATGTTTATAACCCTTTCCGATTCAATGTATTGACACAATTATAGCATACCGTTTAATATATGTATGTGCAAGCAAATAAATAAATTGGTGTTCAAGAGTTTACACTGTCTTTAATTCCATTTTATATGCATGCGCAAACAAATAGTTAGGAGGTATTAGATGAATAATTTATTCACCCCCTATTCCATCAAAAATTTAGAGTTAAAAAACCGCATCGTCATGTCACCGATGTGCCAGTATTCAGTTGACAAAGAAGATGGCGCTCCAAACGATTGGCATTTCGTACATTATGTTTCTAGATCTGTCGGTGGAACAGGGTTAATTATCATGGAAATGACCAGTGTAACACCCGAGGGCCGAATTACTAATGGTGACCTAGGCCTTTGGTCCGATCATCAAATTCCAGAATATCAACGAATCATCAATGAGATTCACAAACACGGCACTAAGGTCGGTATTCAAATTGCACATGCGGGACGCAAAGCTGAAGATGCCACCCAGCCTGTTGGTGCTTCCGACATTCCCGTTGAGGTTCTGCCGGAAGAAACAATGAATGGTGAACTTAAGCCTCCAAGAGCTTTAACAACACAAGAAGTTCAAAAAATCGTTCAACAGTTTAAAGAAGCTACTGAACGAGCCGTTAAAGCAGGGTTTGACACGGTTGAGTTACATGGTGCTCACGGTTATCTATTGCATCAATTTATGTCACCAAGCATCAACAACCGCGCCGATGATTATGGAAAAGACTTAGCGCTTTTTGGAGAAGAAGTCGTTAGAGCAGTTAAAAGTGTTATGCCTCCAACAATGCCTCTCATTATGCGTATGTCTGCCATTGAATACGTGGACGGTGGCTACAATTTATCGCATTCGATAAAAATGGCTAAACGTTTTAAAGAAGCAGGCGTTGATCTTTTCCATATATCCAGTGGTGGCGAAGGTCCTCCAGGAAAAAGCAAGCCGAAAAATACCCCGGGATATCAAGTTCCTTTTGCACGTGAATTTAAAGAACAACTAGGTCTTCCGGTTATTGCTGTTGGGAAATTAAGCCATCCTGCCCTTGCAGAAGCAACGATCAGCAATGGAGATGCTGAACTTGTAGCTATTGCACGAGGGATGCTCAATGATCCTTACTGGGGATTACACGCAGAAAAAGCATTGACTCATAAAGTAAATCCTCCTTTTCAATACTCAAGGGGAATACGTTGAAAAAAGGTTTCCTTAATGGAAGCCTTTTTTATTAAATTAATTTACATAGCTCTCATTAAACCTTCTTTGGTTTTTTCCTCTATATAAACATTTAGTTTGATTTGCTCTTCAATAGCATGGCTTCTTTAAAGCAAATGCAGGCGAAAATCTTATTCAATTCTTGCGCCCGATCGTATTATATGGTCAGCCGGTCATTGAACTGGTTGACCTATTTTTTATAGGTTTCATATGCTTGAGGAAGTCGGGGGAGGACGTGTGCGCCCGTGGGACACTGATCCCGTCCGTAATACTGTCCACCCCTTCCTTGTAGAAACATGTTTGAGGCTGGTTGGGACACGATCCCGCATAACAAGCGAAGCTATGACACTACAAGGGCTTGTAAGGGGAGCACCGGCGAATCTATTAAAGGAGTTGTGATCAGTTATGGATCCTGTTATCGGCCTGGATGTCGCCAAAGGAGAAAGCCAGGTCCAAGCCTTTTTACAAAGGAAAAAAACGTATAAGCAAAGCTTTAAATTTGCGCACCATCTACAAGGACTTCACACGTTTTATCAGTTTTACCAGGAAGTGGAACAGGTTGCCGGTCAGCCTCCGGCCGTCATTTTCGAATCCACCGGGCACTATCATGAACCTGTGCTTCAATTTCTGGAGGATCAGGCTATCACGTATTATGTCATCAATCCGGTCGTTTCTTATGAGGCCAAAAAAACGGGTCTGCGTAAGGTGAAAACAGACAAAGTCGATGCGTATCATCTAGGTGAGTTGTACTATAAAGAAGATCTGGAAGCCTTTCAGAAGAAAACCGAGCAATACCTGGATCTGCGTCAATTAACCAGACAGCACAGTGCTTTAACGGATAGCTATGTTGAAATAAAATTGCAGTTCCAAGCTGCAGTCGATCATATTTTTCCAGAATATCATAATGTCTTCAGTGATCTTTGTGGCAAGTTATCGTTGAACACCTTACTGCATTATCCGACTGCTTCGGCTATTCAAAAAGTCTCTCAACAAACATTAGCCGACGATATGTGTCAATTCGGGGCTAGACGTTCCGACGCATGGTTTTTGGATAAAGCAGCCCAATTAAAGGCTGCGGCAGACCGTAATCCCTTTCAGCATCCTGTCTGTCATGGTCATATTGTCAGCTTACAGATGTATATTCAGATGCTTTTTCAATATCAAGAGCACCTATCCCAATTAAAACGAGAAATAGATGCCCTTGCTCGGTCTTTTGAAGACCATGGATTGATCCAGTCGATTCCCGGGATTGGAGATAAGCTTGCAGCCACAATCATCTCCGAAATCGGGGGCATCAATCAGTTCGAACGCCCGAAACAACTGGCTGCTTATGCAGGACTCGATCCAAGTGTTTTTGAGTCAGGCAAGTATAAAGCTTCCATCAACCGTATCACCAAAAGAGGATCATCACGATTGCGTCAGGCCCTTTACACAGCTGTGCAATGCGGTCTTGCCAAAAACCGAAACAAGAAACTGATAGCCTTTTACAATCGCAAAAGAAACGAGGGCAAGCCACACAGGGTCGCTGTGATTGCCTGTGCCAATAAACTCGTTCACTGGATTCACGCCATGTTCAAGCGTCAGAAAGTCTTTGTAGACCAATCCTAAGAAACTATTAAAGTTCACAATACTCTGAAACCTTACTGGTTCAGCAGTAAGGCTATTTGGTATGTTCATTTTTAGTGTAACATGTTTTTTCAAACTTTTTTAGACTTAAGTGTTGACAACTATTGGCTGGTATAATGGAATTGCGTTATCCCTTATTTAATGCCATCGCTTCTTTAATGAGCGAGGTGAAGGCTTCTGGATGAATTTCTTCCGTCTTTTTTATTCTTATATGCCTCATTGTTTTTCCTGTACCCTGCAATAATTTATTTATATCTTTTTCTTGGAGTTCATTTCCTTTATGAAAACCAAGATTAACGTGTTTTTTGGAGGTTTGTAGATAACAAACTAAACCATTATATGAATAATTGGGCATAGACCATTTGAATTCTTCTGTAAGTTCAGGCGAAGATTCAAAAATGATTTTCCTTAAAGCCACTGTAATGTTTTGAATATCTTTCGGCAAATTCGAAATAAATTGGTCAACCTCTTCAACTTTTCTTGCCTTATTAACCATAAACCTTCTCCTTTTGCTTATCTATTTTATTGAGCTATAGTAGACAAACGCCGTGGTTTATGAATATCACGGTTCTTTTCTTATTCAACTCTTGCGCCCAATTGGAGAATATGCTATATCTACTTTTTACTTTAATTTTTATCTGCACAGAATCGATTAATAAACTGCTCAATGTTTAATCCAATAGCAAAGAAACACTGTGTAGAGCCAAAATTTTATACTTGGACATAGGAAGGGTAAGAAACTTCCCTGAATTCCAGACACCTAATAGTATGGTGAAATCATTAAGTAAACCAATACACCAGTAAGGCTAACATATAGCCAGAGTGGCATTGTCCAACGTGCGATTTTCCGATGTTTTTCTACTTCCATATTCAAACCTCTTCCAAGTGTAATCAACGCTAGCGGCACAATCAATGCTGCCAGAAAAATGTGTGTAATGAGTATAAAATAATAAATGTACATCAGAGCGCCATCTCCGCCGTAGCTTGTAGATTCAGCCATAGAGTGATACGTCAAATAGGAGATGAAGAATAAAAAGGTTGTTACGAATGCAGCAATAATAAATCTGCGGTGCAGTTTAATGTTTTTCTTTTTAATCATTATTAAGGCAATTAACAAAAAGACAAAGGTGAAGCTATTCAAGATAGCATTCAGCATTGGCAACACTGTTAACTCAATGCCTCCTATTGTGGCATCTGGGTTTGTTGGCAATACATACGTTCCCAAAATAACGCCTACGATCAATATGGATAAAAACCAAATCAGCGGATTGTAATTGCGCTGGTTAGCATTGTTAATGTCATTACTCATACGTTTTCCACTCCAATATAAAAATGTCTTTCAATAAGCATAAGAAAATTAATCGTAATGAGCAATACAGAAGGGAGCCCGTTTCCTTTAAAAATCGGAAATGTCATACTTTTGACAGAAAACAGCCAAAATACCGTAATACTATGTTGGTATTTTCTTTTGGACATAAAAACTCCCTCTAGGCAGTAAAGAAATTACCATACCTTTTTTATGAAAAAATGAGAAATAGTTAGTGTCCTGGCATTATATATGTATTTTAAAAGAATTTCATTCAATTATATGGTTCATTAAACCAAGAAGGATGCAATTCTTATTCCGGATTAACGCCCGATTGAAGAAGAATTAAATATTACATAAGCAGCAACACTCTAAATGGAGTGTATAAAAAATAGGAGTCTCACTGACCCCCGAACATAAAAATTATTCATTCCTATTCTCTTTTTCCATATATTCTTGTATCTTCTTCTCCTCCCAATCTGGTCCGAATAGTCCGAATGAAGACACAGAAAGGCCGTGAGATACTAGACCAATCCCCCATCCCAAAAGTGGATAGAAGAACCACCAATGTCCACTTTGTTCGTAGGTCAATATGTTGATGGCAATAAGCATAATATTCACGAGAGTAAAAACGGTTAGATGAATATAGAATGCCTTTAGATTTTCCATTCTTTTTTTCGCTCTTAAATATTTTTGATCTTCTATTCTTTTCACCTCCTATATTTATTCTTAGACGACTTTACTAGCACAACACTGGTTTTACGTTCAAATTCAATTAACAAAACAATGCAGCTTCTTTTCAAAGGATACAGCTAAATTGAGTATTTGTAAAAATATTGGATAAATTTTATGTATTAATTGTAATTTTCAGAACAAATCACCAAGAAAAAGATTGGTTACAGATATTTATTACTCTTCTTAAACTTTTGCGCCCGTTTGTTACATAGTCTATTGTCACATTGGATTGTCCTGTTTTGCTATCCTATTCATAGCTCTCGTTTCAGTTCTTTTCTATGGGATATATTTGAATTGAAAAGTTCATATCCGATAGATTACTCTTTTTAAGGATTTTACTTGCTATATTTTTCACCTTCTCTTTGTTTTTGGGCGAAATGTCTTTCCCCCCGGAAAATTAATAATAAATTCAAGCTCATTTTCTCTACTGTACGTAGCTCCAGTACTTTCGAAATTACTAAAACCATTCGCTTTTAGTTCATTATCGATTTTGTCATATACCTCCGAGTTATTTTGAACTTGTTGTATTACAGCCTTTGCTCTTTCTCTTACTTCCTGATCTGATTCAGCTTGAACCTGCATATAAGTCACTATTCCTATAATCAGAACGATAGCTATTGAAGAACAAATGATTATTTTGGCTTTTTTCATTTAACCCCTCCTTGTCTTTAACCGTCACAGCTTATTGATATGCATCTTTCTTTGATAAAATTCGTTTAGCAATACATCATCAATATGTCTGTCAACGATAAAATGAACAAGTGAGTTTAACGGGGATTTACTCATTTCATAAAAAATAACACTGTTAAGTTACCGCGCCCTATAATTAAAGAACGTTTTTATTGCACCTATAAGGGGCTTGTGTTAAACAATTTCCTTAATTTTAAAACAAATGACTGTCATTCGCAAAGAAAGGAGTAAATATATATTCATGAAACAAACAAAGGATTTATTAAGAAACTTAAAGTCATTGGTCGGTCCTTTTCCAGATTTTCATACAAATGATTTACCCAAATACCCGTCAGATTTGTTCGTGGAATGGCTGAACTTTGCGATTGAGGAAGGTGTTCATGAACCTCACGCGATGACATTATCCACTGTTGACGAGGCAGGTGCACCTGACGCAAGAGTATTAATTCTAAAAGATGTGAAAATCAATCGATGGTACTTTGCAACATCGGGTACAAGCAGAAAAGGAGAACAACTGAAATTAAATTCAAAAGTTGCCTTAACGTTTTATTGGTCAAAAATTGGCAGACAGGTTCGAATACGTGGTATTGCATCTGAAATGGCAACAGAAGAAAGTTCAAAAGATTTCTTAGAAAGGTCATCTGGATCCAGGGCAATAGCTTTAATAGGAAATCAGAGTAAGGAAATGATACAACGTGAAAATTTAGATGAAGCATTATTGAAAACGAAGGAATTAGTAAAACAAGCTCCCGATACCAGTAATCCTAACTGGAAATTGTATGCAGTCGATGCAGATGAAATTGAATTCTGGCAAGGTGATTCGGAACGAAAACATATGAGAGTACAATATAAGCGCAATAGTGAACATTGGGAATACCGTTTGTTGTGTCCATGAATCATAGTCAATCAGGATACCGTTAAACAAATTTCTTATTCAGCAATATGGTTTTTATATAATATTGGCGCTATTCATAATTAGAGAATAGCGCCCGATAGTTGAATATCCTATTGTTATTTTTCTGTGACCGGTACCCATATTTCACTCTTAAATTTCGGCGAGCTTGTATTCTTATTTTCATTCCATAGAATTTCAGGACCTTCTACTTGCTCGTAATTAGAAGACGGGAACCATTCGGAATAAATACGCCCCCAGATATCCTGTAATGTTTCAGGAAATGGTCCAACAGATTCAAATACAGCCCATGTTAGAGCAGGAACATCAAGTTGGATAAAGTTATTAGGACATTCATTTGTTGTTGCAACACCGATATAATGATCAAGTTCCCCTTTTTCTTCCATTCGACCTTCTGAAAAGTTTACAGATCCACTAAGCAGTCCCACAGGTTCAACATTAGAAAGTTTTTTAAGTTCATTTATCGCTTCACCATCTAAACTTTCCCACATAGAGGCGATTTCTGGATTAACTCCGTTGAAAATAATAGGGACTCTTTTTTTAATTCCAATGATGCTAAATGCCTCTTTTTCTTCAATTCGATAGTCCATTGCAATTCCTCCTTTAATTGATAGCTGGAAGGTCATTCGTGGATAGGCTTTTATTGTGTGACCATTATTTCTAGCTTCTGATGGTGTTATCCCATGAAGGCTATGAAAAGCCCTCGTAAAAGAGTCTGGAGAATTGTATCCGTATTTAATGGCGATATCAATAATCCTGAAATTGCTATTGTTCAGCTCAAAAGCTGCAAGAGTGAGACGCCTTCTCCGAATATACTCCGACAACGTTACACCTGCCAGAAACGAAAACATTCGTTTGAAATGATACTCTGAACATAATACCCGCTTTGCTACTTCACGACTGTCAATTCTATTGGCAAGATTTTCTTCAATAAAGCTCAAAGCATCATTCATGTTTTTAAGTGAATTCACTTTAATGACCTCCCTTACATCAACAGAATAGCAAGAAATGAAAGATTCTATCCGACTTTTCATGCACACTTATGCAGGGTCAACTTATTCTTCCGCAATATGGTCCCGTCAGACACAGTGCTTCTTCAGCAACTGCGCCCGTTGCGGTATAGTAAGATCAATCCTTTTAAGTTAACGTGGCATGAACAATGATTTATACTATTTGTTGTTAAATTAATGCTCAGTTTGAAGGAGCCAAATAATTCCTCATTAATTACAGTATAAATGATAGCAATATGTTATAATAGAATACAATAGACTGGCTTCGCATGAGGGGTTTGGTAGCACTGTCGATCTGCCGTTAGTCTTCGTTGGGAGACTTCCCAGGGAGGGAGGTGCTTGCCAATGGACATTGTTAGTGCACTGACGCTGATGATATCCTTCGGGATGTTGGTGGCGTTTATTATGTCTGACAAAAACCATAAAAAATAACCCCTCTTATGCGTTTGAACGGCGCTGAGGGATTATTTTTTCCTTTTGCTGCCTAACCCCTCTTGATGGGGTTCGGTCTATTAAACCGTAGGCGTGGGAGCGTCTACGGTTTTATTATTATATGATCTTCTATGTACAGTATACCCGATTTTGCTAAAAAAGAAAACACCAACTGTTACTTTTGTACAAAAAGACCTTACAAGCTAACGGTTAATCATTTTTCCTCCTGTGTTGCTCCACAACCGCGCCCGATTGCTTAAGACGTATTTAATGCCGACTTTTTTCGCCAATCGCTTCGTCAAATAAGAAGCCACCGTAGTTCTATTACCGATACACCCAATACAATAATTGTGCCAATAAGTAGTAAGATAAAATATTGTCTTTTACCTGTAACTAACATTTCAAGGACTCGAACAGCTCAAGATAACCCTAAGCAAAGGGTCATTGCAAAAGTTAATACATTTGATAGATCGGTTGAATAGTTTGAACTTCCTAATGCTGACGTGGATATAAATAACAGTCGTATAGCAAAATAAAGCGTTAAAAGGGAAAAGAGAAATTCTAAAGCCAAAAATAACTTATTTCTTTCTTTGCATCTTTCCTGAATTTTGCCGATCAATTTCACTTCATCCTACCCCTTATAAATAATGGACGTATTCTTATTCCTGATTAGTGCCCTTTTCTTGAAGATAGCTATTTACTAATAACTTTCTCCTTTTTGCTATAAATTTCATAAGCAAAACATCCAAATAATAACCCTGTTCCAGCTCCCAAACCAATTGTTGATGGTAAGGAAATTGGGGAAAATATGCTAAGAGTTACAGCAACAGCACAACCAATCATCATTCCGAGTGGTATTAAACTATCTAATAAATTTTGAGCGCCTTTTGATTTTTTCTTACCCAGGGTGCCTTTCTTATATTTATGTTTCATTCTTATAACTACAAATACTGCAATCCCACCTGCTATTACAACAGGCAGTGAAACGCGCGCAATTTCCAAAGCTAAGCCCGTATTAGAATCCTCCATTTTCACCTGTAAATTGATTCAATTTTAACACAATTCATCCATTAAATGACCATTTTGTACGAAACGGGCGCCAAGACTTATTCCGGAATGGCGCTCGATTCAGGAAGAGATTTTTATGTCAACTTGCCATTTCTTGCGAGAACCTTAGTAAATATCCATCAGGGTCTTGAACAAGAAATTCTTTTTGTATAAATGTATTATCATTACTTGTATATTCGCTGACAGTGGGCTCTCTGAAAAGTGGAATGTATTGTTTTCTTAAACGATTAATGACAGGTTGTATGTCCTCAATGTCTATTTCAAAATTAATTCCCCTACCAAATGGGTGCTTCAGCTCCCCAGTGTCCCAATGACCATTGATTTCTTCTAGCATTATTTGTGTTTCCTCTTCTAACGAAACAAATACAAATTTATCGTCTACACGTTCATATTCTAATTTGAAGCCGAGCAATTCTATATAAAACCATTTGGACTTTTCAATATCTGTTACAGATAACTCTGGAATTAAAGCATTGAATTTCATTGTTTATTCTCCTTAGCTCTCTAGTAAAGTTATTCAACATAATAGCCCGAAAAATAAATGGTTATTCCGCGAATGCGCCCTTTAATGGAAGAAAGCTAAAACACTATTAGTATCTATAACGTTGGATTTTTAGAAACAATGGCCAGATAAAAAAGTAATCCCCATCTTGGAAATTATCCTTTCTCTTCCGGCTTAATTGTTTTGATTTTCTTAATGAAATAGTAATGTTTGTAGAGGCCAAGCACAACAAGCACGATTTGCACCAAGATAATATGCATAATAAATATCGAAAGTATAATAAAGAAATCAGCAATCAGATTGATACGGATTTTCTCTTTCCGCCTCATGCCTCTTTTCTGGCGGAAGCCTTCCACGTATTTGTCATACACCTCAGTGCTTTTGAACCAATTATCAAGTCGCTCGGAACTTTTCGTGAAACAAAAAGCTGCAACTAAGTAAAACGGACCTCCAGGCAGAACAGGGAGTATCGTTCCCGCAACGCCGATACCAAAAGATATAAGCCCAAGAAGAACCAATAGCGCTCTTTTGATGTGTTTCATTGTGATCACCTTCATCTATAGCCATATCCCCTAGTAATTGATACCTTCAGAAACCCTGCGCCCCCTGCTGGAAATTAATTTTTAACACTCTCTTACTTCCATTATTTTTATATTACTGAAAAATATCTTTGGCCCAATGACCTCTTCGTTTATTCCACAATCTGGACTGACTCTGAAGGACAACTTCTATTCAGGAGTGGCACCCGATCGTATTGCCGTAACATATCATCCCCATCGGGTAGGCTTTCGTCAGCCGGACTGTTACGGTAAGTTTTCATGCCTATTAGCCGAGCTTTATAACACATTACTTCTCACTAAACAACGTGCTATTCGACGCAGAGGAAGCCTTTCAGAGTGTTACCTCATCATTCGACTCCTCGACATAACCCTTCAGTAAAAAATTAAAAACTGCCTGACCTTTACCGAAATTGTGTGACCACATTTCATTTGAGCCAGGAATATTTCACACCCGTTTTTGCGCCCGATTGCTTTAAACTGAATTAATTCAATCCAATAGATAAGCCCGTGAATCTGAAAGACCAACATCTGAAATTTTTTGTAGAAGTAGAATTTAAACATAATGTAAAAGCTGATTGCTGCCAAATAAATGCTTCTAATAAGAATAAGAGTGATAATTAACGTTTCGGATATCTTTCTCTTCCTAAAAAATTAACTTGTAAAGCACATAAATTATAGAAGGCATTTCGATTATTAAGATAATTACTTATCACTACGCATAGTAAAAAATAACGTTTCAACTTTTACTGAAAATCTCTAGTCGGCTTAACTGTTTGCTCGCCTAAAACTTAAGGTGGCAAGCAAAATCAGGAGCGCTGTGAATCCCAGTAAGAAGAAAACTTCGCCGGTCATGGTGACTGGCTGGCCAAAGAATTTTATATTGAGACCCATTGCCTCCCTCACAGCCCCATTCAGGCTCTCCACGTCAATCATGATATGTTTCATTAGATCAACTCCATAAGTGACCGGATTCAGTGTCACAAGGAAACTGACCCATCCGGGCATATTATTTAGCGGGAATAAGGCACCGGATAGAAAGATCATCGGCATAACAAGAATGTTTACAACCAGCTGAAACCCCTGCATGGAATTGAGCAGGCTCGCCACGAGCAGACCCAACGACGAGAAGGCACAAGCAATCATAAACATAACAGGTAGTATTTGGAAAAATGAAACCAGATCAATTCCTATACCGAGCACAGGGAGGAGCACAAACATCATGACACCCTGCAAAAAAGCGACAGAAGCTGAGCCAAGCATTTTGCCAATTGCAATATTTACCCGGGACACCGGTGACACAAGAATTTCACGCATATAACCAAAATCACGGTCCTGTATAATCGAAAGCGATGAAAAAATTGATGTCATCAGCAAGGTCATTGACACAATCCCCGGGAAAATAAATTCTGTATAATTGAAGTTCTCCGCATTTGTCCCCGCACTAACTAATGATTCCATCGAACCACCCATCCCAATGCCAAATACCACCAGAAACAAAATAGGCATGGAAAAAGATCCGACCATCCGGGGACGGTCCCTGAAAAACTTGATAATATCCCGCTGCCAAATGGCGATAATTCCTTCCACCAATCATCCCTCCTCTTAATCTCTGATTTCACGACCCGTAAATGACAGAAAAACATCGTTTAGTGTAGGTTTCCGGATATCCAGTCCAGTTAGCGGTGTCTGTAGCATTTTGATAAATTCGGAAACAAACGCATCGCTGTTTCCCACCTTGCAATAGATTACATCGTCTTTGAGCGATAACTCCACCACATTGAAGTCTTCCCTGATTTCCTTCATGGCCGCTTCATTGTCGCTTGTGGTGATTTCGATAATATCGCCGCCGAGCTGCTGCTTTAATCGTTTTGGTGTATCAACCGCAATAATTTCCCCATGATCCATAATAGCAATACGATCACTGATTTCTGCCTCATCTAGGTAGTGGGTTGTCAGGAACATCGTAATATTTTCTTTTTCTTTCAGCTTTAAAATATATTCCCAGACATGAGCTCGCGTTTGTGGGTCAAGCCCCACTGTCGGCTCATCAAGAAATAGCACCTTTGGATAATGAAGCAGCCCGCGTGCAATTTCCAAGCGGCGCTGCATGCCGCCGGAGAACTTCTCTACCAACGTATTTATACTTTCCTGTAAATCTACAATCTCCAGCACCTCATCGATTCGGTGTTTACGGGAAGCGCGGGGCACACCATAGAATTTACAATGTAGCATTAAATTTTCCTTGGCGGTCAGTTTTTCATCCAGCGTATTTTGTTGGAATATGATTCCGATACTCTCCCGCACCCGGTTCTGCTGCTTTATTACATCATAGCCATTGATTGTGACGGTCCCACTCGTAGGCTGCAACATAGTGGATAAAATATTGATTGTCGTGCTTTTCCCTGCCCCATTCGGCCCAAGAAACCCGAAAATTTCTCCTTGTTCTACATAAAAGCTGCTATTGTTGACAGCCTGAAAAGATTTATAACGTTTATTTAAATTATGAACCTCGATCAATTACTGGTCCCCCTTTTTTTCTACGCTGCCTTATATCAGGCTCACATGGACAGACCTGATCACAAGAGTAAGAAGTAATTATCTGCAGGCGAACTTTCCAAGTCCAGCATGCTACCTTTTCGCGCCCATTCGTATTAGCTATTGCAGAATATAAACTAAGACAACAATAACAAGCATTGCTGGTAAAATAAAATTATCGGCTCTCAACATACGTCTAACCAATTTATCATACTGAGCATTATTGCCATCTTGCTTTTTCAAATCTTCATACTGCTTATAATAAATCACAAACGGAATAAAATTTATTAAGAACAAAACAATTAAAAGAGTAAATCATTAAAACAGTTTATTAACCTTGGATATAATAAATTTTGACGATTCCAGTTCCAAACAGCTATTATGCTTTATGCAATGTTCCACTAAATGATCCTTAAATCCAGTTTGAGCGCTAATGCTTATTGCTGATTAGCGCCCTTTTCCGGAATAATGATCGTAAAATTACTTCTTAAATATTACCTTAAACCTTTCACATACCACTGGTATTTTATTATGAAATTCTTGATTGACCTCTTTAAATTCTTTCTTAAAAAAGTCTTCGTGTGCTTCACGCCAGTATCTCAATGTGCGATCGCCTTCACCTTCTAAATAAGCGTGTTCTTCAGTTACTTCGTCAAAAGGCACTGTCTCAACAGAAGTGGTTTCGACAATAGCTACGGCTCTTCCATCGCCGTCCAAAACAATATTATGAAGACCAACGTACGGTAACGGCTCATCTTCCTCATACATCGTATAATTGGAAGCTGTCGCTGTTTTGGTGCCATTCAATACCAATTCAGCAAGTTCATCTGCCATTTCCTTAGAATCACCGAATGCCCACGCTTCATAATTTTCCGGTGCCTTCGGGTTTGCCCTTCTGTACGCCACCCACATTTGGTTAATTGAATCATTACTCATATATATCACCCTGCTTTCTATTTCTTCTTTATTTGAGAATTTAGCCCTTATATACAATATTGGCGCTATTCCTTATTCAAGTTAAGCGCCCGTTTAAGGAACAACTTTATTAAATGAAACAAGTCTATTGTCACTAATCACCAGTACATGTGTGTTTTGCAAGCAAAAAGTCGAGAATAATGCATGTTTTACACGGTGACTGTCCCCAGTAAAGCTCAAGATGTGAGCGTGGTGAATGATACGATCTACCAAAGCGGCGGTTAACCGCGCGTCCACAAATATTTTATTCCATTGGCTAAACTCTAAGTTAGATGTAATGACAAGGCTGCGCTGTTCATACCAATCAGATATGAGCTGAAATAGTAATTCAGCACCATCCTTGCTAAACGGAACGTAGCCCATTTCATCCAAAATGATCATACTAACTTTATTAAACTTGTTGCGAAATTGTTGGTAGCGTCCTTCTCTCCACGATTTCTCAAGCAATTCTACCAAATCGGCCACTCGATAAAAACGAACATCATATCCATTTCTACAAGCTTTCCTGCCCAATGCAGTCACAAGATGCGATTTTCCGGTGCCTGGCGCTCCAGTCAATACTAAATTCTCTTTTCTATCTATAAAATGGAGCGATTCGAGTGCGTTTCTGTCAAGTTGTGGAGGGAATCGTACATGATCACTCCACTGATAATTTTCTAATTCCTTTTCATTCATAAACTTAGCCTTTTTGATTAATCGTTCGCCTTTTGCGGCTTCTCTTAAATCCAATTCTTCCTGTAATAGTGTTGTTAAGAACTGCTCTGGATTTTCAAAAGGTACTTTCTCATACACATCTGCCACATGTGCTAATCGTAGTGCTTTACATTTTTCACGTATTGAATTAGACATGTGACACCTCCACCTTGGTTTGCCTATTTTCCGTAGGTTGAAGTGAGTCGTAAATGCTCCAATTCACATCATAAGGATGATCAATGGTGTTCTGGAATGATTCTCCTTCCACTTCCTCGATAGGTGCTAATTCATAGAATCTATCATTTATTTCCACCATGTCATACTTGGTTATGAAACTAAAAAGCCATTTAACCCGCTCTTTTCGCAGTTCCATCGATTCAATATTTAAGTGATGGGCGATCCTTCCAGGTAAATAAGGGAAATACCGTGAATAGACAATGGACCTTGGTTTTCGCATCCAATTATTTAGTATCGATTTCCATATGCCCTTTCTCATTTCCTTTTCTCGCATTGCAGGCTTGTGGCTCAAATCCATAATGGCTGCTGAAACGTTGAAAGGCATCTGTGAAAATAGTTTCCTGCCCTCGTCCTCTAGCTTGAACCACTGCAGCTGAAAGATTATCCAATCGCAGCTTTCTTGGAACACATCCAGCCTGTACCAAAAGCATTTTAATGCCTTCTAAAAAACATTCCTGATTTTCTGCAGGTAAAGGAACTACTAATCCACCATTACTATATGGGAAACTCATAATTAAACAATGAACATCTTTCACTTTTCCCTCTTGCACAACCTCTGTGACGCCAAAGTCTATCTGGGCTTCCGCCGGTGGATGTGTTAGCCTTTCTGCTTCTTCTTTTATTTCATCAGACTCATCTAACACCTTATCTTTCCACTCTTTTACATAGACGCATACCGTCCGGTATGAACCTGGAAAACCTAACTTCTGTAGCTGTTCAAAAATGTTTTTATTATTTCTTCTTAATTTCTTTTTAAGCGCATAGTCCTCTGTTAACCAATCCGATACAATTTCGCCCCACTTTTCTTCATATATCATTCCTCTCTTTTTCGTTTCTCCTTCCTTCGGTAACTGATCCTCATCCGCATACTTCTTCACCGTTTCCCAACAAAAACCAGTACGTTTTACCATCTCGTTGATCGATAGTGATTTAATATTCCTTAATTTTTTGATATGATTAATTTCAGGCATTGCCAGCATTCCTTTCATTACTCCCATCATTAACAGTTTAGTCACTATTAACGATAGGGTTTTTTGGTCGGGCTGGCAAGCCTTTTTTATTTGTGCAACCTTCTAAGATTTTGGTTGCAATACTCTCTACTTTTATTATGCACTAAACAAAAACCCGGATAACACATTTCAAAATACATCTCTACACGGTAAAATAGCATTTAAATTAAAAAGTATTTTCGCAAAGCAATTTTGACCCTTTTTATCAATACTTTTAGGGCAATGGCAATATTTATTGCCACTTGGTTATTATCGTACTAATACGAATGATAAAATATCAATTTTTCCCTTAAAAAGGTTGTTATGACAGTAAAAATAGCGCACTAAATGTTATGTGATTTAGTACGCTAAATGTATTTCTTTTTTTATTTTTTCCCCACTGTAAGTGAACTACTTAGAATTTAGTTGACGTGCTATTCCTCTTTTAATAAGGCCTTAAGATTAAGCTAGCTTAATTTCCTTTACCTTATCAGCATCCAATTTCTTGATTGTCGCAACGATCAGTTTTACGGCATTTTCAAAATCATCACGATGCAATATGGCAGCATGTGTATGAATATAACGCGTTGCAATGGTTATTGACAAAGACGGGACGCCATCCGCTGTTAAATGAATGGAGCCTGAGTCTGTGCCACCGCCTGCCATAGAAGCAAATTGGTATGGAATTTTTTGCTCATCCGCAGTATCGACAACTAAATCACGAACACCTTTGTTCGGTACCATTGATGCATCATAAATAATGATTTGCGGTCCTTTACCAAGCTTACTGTCAGCATCTTTGTCTGAAACGCCTGGCATATCACCGGCAATCCCAACATCGACGCCAAAGCCGATATCGGGTCCAATAGCATGTGCTGAAGTACGTGCACCGCGCAAGCCCACTTCTTCTTGGGTGGTTCCGACGCCATAAACAATGTTAGGGTGTTTTTCCCCTTTCAGTTGTTTAAGAACTTCAATCGCAATCGCGCAGCCAATCCGGTTATCCCAAGCCTTGGCCATCAACAATTTTTCGTTTTTCATTTGTGTGAACTCAAAGTAAGGGACAATCGAATCACCGGGCCGTACACCAAATTCCTCGGCCTCTTCCCTGCTTGATGCACCAATATCAATAAACATATTTTTAATCTCAACCGGCTTTTTACGTTCTTCAGCACCTAAGACATGAGGCGGCTTGGATCCAATCAATCCGGTCACATCCCCGCGGGCAGTCATAACTGTCACCCGCTGCGCCAGCATAACTTGACTCCACCAGCCGCCGACTGTTTGAAAATAGACAAAACCTTTGTCGTCAATACGGGTAACCATAAAGCCAACCTCATCCAAATGACCGGCAACCATAATTTTCGGTCCGTTCTCCTCACCGGTCTTCTCAGCAATCAGACTACCCAAGTTATCTGTATACACGTCATCTGCATAAGGTGTTATATAATTTTCCATAACTTCTCTTGGTTCTTTTTCATTTCCCGGGATCCCCCGCGCATCAGTTAAATCTTTGAGCATCGTATTTGTTTCATCCAGCTTTGCCATATGTAAGGCCCTCCTTCTATTTCCTCTTTATTATAACGTCAGAAAGTTAAATAACAAAATATTTCTGTCAGTATCCCTGGTCCTGGCGTTCATAATTGATTTCGTTTTTACTCATATAAGCATCTTTAACAGCTTCTTCATCGAATCCGAGTAATACTCCCAGCTGCAAGAAATGTTCAAACAGTTTTTTATAATTTTCTTCCAGAGGGTTCCGATAAAATGCAACACATGAATCATAGACAAGATTGAACTGTCCGGTTTCATCTTTTTCGGAGCGTGGTATCGAATTGGAACTGTAGTGAAACCCTTTTTCCAGTCCTAAAGATAAAATGAAATGAAGACCGTCAACATATTCTTCCAAAATGACAGACTGCTTATTTCTTGGTTTCGTGCTCCAAAACTTGAAACACCTTGTTTCGTTAGCAAGCTCCCCCAGTTCGACGAGCAATGCTAAATATTTTTCCCGGAAAACATCTTCGTTCATCAGCCCATGCTCGTTTTCAATATAAGCATCCAGCTGTTTTTGCATCGTGTATAGCTCTGAGTAGTCCATTTTCTTTACCCCATTTCAATCTACATTTAAAATGATTGTAGCATGAAAGTACAATAATAGTGAAACCTCTTAGATCCTTAAATCGTATTACATGATATCAAATGTAACAGGGAGACTGTTAATATGGTTGTTCTTTTATTCCGATTGCTTATTCTCATCGCCTTCATTTTGGTTGTCTACACCATTATTCAATATTTCCGGAATCCGGGCAGGAAGCTGCAAATTGCAAAAGCCGCCAATACGTTCTACATGGTTGATGACCAGGGCAACTCCAAGAAAAATATCCAATTTGTATATAAAGGCTGCCTTTTTGAAGGGGAAAAATATATTGGTGCCACTGAAGAAGCGTTCGAAGTGGTTGACATCCATATTTTCGCCCGTGATACGGATGAGCTGGAAGGTATAACCCGGGACGATTTATATTTTATCGAAAAAGAATTGCTGATGCGCTATCCATATGCCGCAATCACATGGAAATACCCAATCAACAAATTGGTTTTAACAACGATTGAGTGACGTAAAATGCTGTATCTCATGGTTTGAAACAAAAAGCGCACCCGGGGTGGATGCGCTTTTTCATTAGGTGCTTACTTGGAAGAAGTCAGTCCATTTGATAATAATTTCTTTTCTACGAAGGATGTATAGTAACGGCAGTAAAAGGGCGAGAAATATGAGGATGTGAATTGGAGATAAGCTTGAAAGCCATTGGCCAACTGAAGTGTAAACTAAAGCCAACGGAATATTGGTGAGAATTGAAGACTTTGCGTAATCCCTGAAGTTTTCCGAGATTTCGATCAGACATAATGATAACAAATGAAAATGAATGAAAGGGACGAGCCTTAGAAGGGCTATTTGCGGTGCTGTGAATTCAGAACTGTTCCCATTAATTTCCGTTTTAAATTGACAAGCTTCTTAAATGTACGCGGCATCCAACGAATAATGGCATAGAAAATGATACTTGATAATGTAATGCCAATAAGGGAGTATAATGTACCGGCCACAGTTCCAAACAGAATACCGCCTGAAATACATATAAAAGCAACCGGCAGAAAAAATAATGGCCTTAATAAATGAAAGCTGATGAACAAAATAGGTGCGAGCAGCCCGCCTGTTTCAATAAAAACCATAATATAAGTCCCAAACTGCTCCATATCCGACCTCCCTTTTTTCATCACCAATTCCACATCTGTACATGTATATGACATGAGACGAGTCCTTATGACATAAAGCTAAGCCAAACAATTAAAGCAGCCTGAATGATAATCAATAATGGTATACCTGCCGTGAATGACCGGTGCTTTGTTTTATGCCGGAACTGCTTCATACCGGCTAATATCCCAACAGCGCCTCCAAGGATAGCCAGCCCCCAAAATGTCCGTTCCGGTATTCGATATGTTTGCTTTTTGGCTTTACGTTTGTCCAAGCCCATCATTAAAAAGCCGATGATATTGACACTGATTATGTAAGCAATGATCATTATCGTTGCTCCTTTAGTTTTTCGTTAATTGACTCATAACTATTAATCTGTCCTCTATTATACGTGAAGCAGGCCATGAATACGATTAAAATATCAAGGCCTCTAACAGATTTAACTTAAAAATGATCCAGTCAAAAATCAGCTATAAACTGGGAATAATGATATAATGACAACTAATACCAAAACCAGTTGTAAAACAATACAAATGGACAAAGGGGATGCATCCATGGAAATAAAAAAAGTATCAATGATCGGACTTGGAGCGCTGGGAGTCATGTACGGGCATCAACTTTCCAAAGAGGTTCCGAAAGCAAATTTACGTATTATTGCTGATCAGAACCGTATCGAAAAATATGAGCATGAGGGGATTTTTTGCAATGGTGAACGGTGTGATTTTCAGTATGTTACACCTGAAGAACCCGTCGAACTGGCAGATTTATTAATTTTTTCCGTGAAATACAGCGGACTGCATGAAGCTATAAAAGCAGCTGAAAACCATGTTGATGATCACACAATAATCTTGTCGACTTTAAACGGCATATCCAGCGAAAGAGATATTGGTACATACTATGGATTCGATAAGGTGCTTTACTGTGTTGCACAGGGAATGGATGCAGTAAAGACAGGAAACCGGCAGACTTATGACAATTTTGGTCTCCTCTGCTTCGGCGAAAAACAAAGCATTGATTCACGAAAAGTAAAATGCCTCGCATCCTTTTTCGACCAGGTGAACATACCATATGAACTGGATGCTGAAATGATGAAAAGGCAATGGGGAAAATTTATGCAGAATGTCGGCGTCAATCAGACAGTCGCCGTGTTCGAAAGTGACTACGGTAAAATTCAAAGGGACGGTGAAGCGCGTGAAATGATGATTGCAGCCATGCAGGAAGTTATACAACTATCCAAATATGAGGAAATTGATTTAACCGAAGCAGATCTGCAGTACTGGCTTAATGTTATTGGCCAATTAAGCCCGCACGGCAAGCCATCCATGCGTCAGGATATGGAAGCGAAACGAATAAGCGAGCTGGAGTTATTTGCAGGCAGTGTTATTAAATTAGGCGAGAATCATGATGTTGCAACACCTGTGAATGAGGAGCTATACAGGAAAATCAGTGAGATGGAGAAGACATTTTAGTCGGGCCAGCGATCACGTCGCCCCTGTCCCCATTTATACAAAAACAGCCAGGTCCATTTTGACATGGACTTGGCTGTTTTTCTTTATTTAAGGGCTGCTTTAGCTTTATCGGCTAATTGTGCAAATGCTTTTTCGTCGTTGATTGCGAGGTCTGACAGCATTTTACGGTTAACTTCAACACCAGCTTGCTTCAATCCGTGCATTAATCTGCTGTATGAAATATCGTTCATGCGTGCTGCAGCATTAATACGGGCAATCCACAACTTGCGGAAGTCACGTTTTTTCTGTCTGCGGTCGCGGTAAGCGTATTGACCAGACTTCATAACCTGCTGTTTCGCTTGTTTAAATAGCGCTCTTTTCGAGCCATAATAACCTTTAGCTAATTTTAATACGCGTTTACGACGTTTACGCGTAACTGTTCCACCTTTTACACGTGACATGATAATTCCCTCCTAATACAATTGAAAATCTGTTAATTTTATAGAATCCAGCGTTTATTTATACGGAAGCATCGTTTTGATGCGTCTAAAATCACTTTTTGAAACAATAGCGGATTTACGCAGTTTACGCTTCTGCTTTTGTGATTTGTTTGCGAACATATGGCTTGTATACGCATGTCCGCGTTTTAATTTTCCTGTACCTGTTTTACTAAGTCGTTTTTGAGAACCTTTATGGCTTTTCATCTTTGGCATATTGGTATCCTCCTTGTATCGTTAAAAACTTATTTTTCTTTAATTGGCGCAAGCATCATAAACATATTGCGGCCTTCCATTTTTGCTTTGGATTCAACAGTCGCAACATCGTTTGTTTCTTCTGCCAGACGGTCAAGAACTTCCCGGCCGAGATCCTTGTGTGTAATGGCACGTCCGCGGAACCGGACAGAAGCTTTCACTTTATCGCCTTTTTCTAAGAACTTTCTCGCATTCTTCAATTTGGTGTTGAAATCATGTTCGCCAATTCCTGGAGTGAAACGCACTTCTTTAACATTAATAACTTTTTGTTTTTTGCGTGCTTCTTTTTCTTTCTTTTGCTGTTCGTAACGATATTTGCCATAGTTCATAATTCGGCACACTGGCGGTTTGGCATTTGGCGCCACCAAAACCAGATCCAGTTCGCGTTTTTGTGCAATATCGAGTGCTTCGTTACGTGATTTCACTCCCAGCTGATCCCCGTTTGAATCGATCAGTCGTACCTCCCGGGCACGAATTTTCTCATTGACGTTCATATCTTTGCTAATTTTAAAGCCACCTCCAAAAATTTAAATTCGTGATCTGTCATTGACAAGTCGTTTATCGCAAATAAAAAAGTGTCGGTACATACTGCACCCACACGTCTCCAATCGTTAATTGAAAAGTTTAAAACCAGCCGACTGCAAATTTGCGTCGATCAGGTGAGAAGCGGGTGCTTCTGCTTGTCTTCAGATCATTTTATTCAACTTTTACAGAATAGCATCTAATAATTGTTATGTCAACAACTAATCTTGTCAGTCTGTAAAACCTTCATTGTCAGTTTATCATGATTGCAAATAAAAAGGAAGCCCAGACACGCTATGGTGCCTGGGAAAAGTATTACTTTCTTTGCAGAACCTTTTGGTCGATTTCTTCTTTAATCATCTTTTCAAAATCATTATAACTTATTGTCTCAGAATCTTTCTCACCATACCGGCGGACGTTTACGCTCTCTTTTTCAATCTCTTTATCACCAAGGACTAACGCAAATGGAACTTTCTGAGTCTGTGCTTCTCTGATTTTATAACCGATTTTTTCATCCCGTTCATCCACTTCGATGCGGACGCCCTGGAACCGTAGATTATCAGCGACCTTTTTGGCATAATCCATATGAGCATCCGGTGACACCGGGATAACTTTCACTTGAACAGGTGCCAGCCAAGTTGGAAATGCACCCTTGTACTCTTCGATCAGGAAAGCCACAAATCGTTCCATCGTGGAGACGACACCACGGTGAATGACAATCGGTCGATGTTCATTGCCATCTTTACCGATATAGGTCAAATCAAAGCGTTCCGGAAGTTGATAATCAAGCTGAACAGTCGACAGTGTTTCATCTTTTCCTAAAGCAGTTTTCACTTGCACATCCAATTTCGGACCATAAAACGCTGCTTCGCCTTCTGCTTCAACGTATTCAACATCCATTTCTTCCATCGTTTCTTTCAGCATAGCTTGTGCTTTTTCCCACATTTCATCGTTATTAATATACTTCTCTTTATCTTCAGGGTCACGATAGGAAAGGCGGAAATAATAATCTTTGATCCCGAAATCTTTATAAACCCTTTGCACAAGTTCTACAACCCGGATAAATTCATCCTTTAACTGATCCGGGCGGGCAAAGATATGTGCATCATTCAGCGTCATTGCGCGGACACGCTGCAAACCTGCCAATGCCCCTGACATTTCGTGACGATGCATCGTACCCAGTTCAGCAATTCTAACCGGCAAATTGCGGTAGCTGTACAACTGATTTTTGTACACCATCATATGGTGCGGACAGTTCATCGGACGGAGAACCAGGTCTTCATTGTCCATTTCCATTGTCGGGAACATGTCATCCTGGTAGTGATCCCAATGACCGCTTGTTTTATACAAATCAACACTGCCCAGAAGAGGTGTATACACATGATCATAACCAAGACGTTCTTCGATATCAACAATGTAGCGCTCAATAATACGACGGATTGTTGCCCCTTTGGGGAGCCATAATGGCAGCCCCTGTCCGACTTGTTGTGAAACGGTGAAAATATCAAGTTCTTTACCGAGTTTACGATGGTCGCGCTCTTTCCGCTCTTCAAGAATGCGCAAATGTTCATCAAGCTGACCTTGTTTTTCAAAAGCTGTTCCGTAAATACGCTGCAACTGTTTATTATTGCTGTCGCCGCGCCAATAAGCGCCGGAGATACTCAACAATTTAAATGCTTTGATTTTACTTGTGGATGGAACGTGTATCCCCCGGCACAGGTCGAAAAAATTCCCTTGGCGGTAGATTGTCACTTGTTCATCTTCCGGAATATCATCGATCAATTCCAGTTTTAAATCGTCCCCAATTTCCTGAAACATTTCTCTTGCCTCATTACGGGAGACCTCGATCCGTTCAATTTCCAGATTTTCATCAACGATTCGTTTCATTTCTTTTTCAATTTTTGGAAGATCTTCAGGTGTCAGCGTATGGCCCATGTCAATATCATAATAAAACCCTTCTTCAATAACCGGGCCTACGCCGAACTTCACATTATCAAACAACCGGGTGACTGCCTGTGCCAGCAAGTGAGCTGTTGAATGGCGCATAATATCAATGCCCTCATTGTTTTTATAGGTGATGATTTCGATCGCGCCGCCATGAGGAAGTTCCTTCTTTAGATCAAACTGTTCTCCATCTACTTTGACAGCGAGTGCCTGTTTCTTTAGTCCGGGTGAAATAGAACTTGCAATATCTTCGCCGGTCGTTCCCCCAGGAAACGCCTTACTCGCTCCATCCGGAAACGTTATTGTTAAATCCGCCATAATGATCGCTCCTTTGTTAGATATAGTTTTTTCGTCAAAATAAAAAACGCTCATCCCCTGCTTAAAAGCAAAGGGACGAGCGTCGGTCACGTGGTTCCACCCTAATTTCCGCATAAAAATACGGCTTCATTAATCTTTAACGCAGATGTTACGCTGCTGTTTACTGTATGGTTCGACAGCAAAGTTTAAAGGTGGTAATCATCAGCTTGTGCAGCGGAAGCTTCCAGCCACTGGCTTCCTTCTCTAATCTGCTCAAATCTCAAAATGATCATGTCCTTATCGGCACTTTTATCATACATGAACTTATATAAATCGTATTATAGCCGTTGTAAATGATAAAATCAACCGATATTATTTATTTTTTAAATGAGGCCGGAAAGGAAATTTGCTGATTGATTCAAATGTGGCTCTTTCCTGAAAGATATTAATGACCGTTAATGTTTTTGGATCTGCCGGATCATCACCATAAATTCTGATTTTTTCAGGTGCCATCGCTATCAGCGGTGACAAATTCAGCTCTTCGGCATCCAGACCGACAATATAAAGCGGTTCTTTTTGCATCAGCACTTGTAATTCCATTCGTGAAAACCGCTTGCCATCCGGCCTATAAAAAGAAAACGAATCGCCTTGTAAAATATATATGGTGTTGAATACAGGCTTTCGTTTACTGATATATTTCCTGAGCGAATCAATAAATGCCTGATGATCTTCTTCACGTTTGAACTCATCAATCGCAAGCCCAACATAATGATTGAGCTGATCTTTAAAAACCTTTAATTGAAAACTGATAAGTGAATCGAAATGAATTGTACCTGACTGTTTAATGTTAGACAAAAGTAATGAATAAAGCAGCTTGCTCGGATCTTTATGATTTCGTACCATCTGGCTGTCTTTATCATCTCCGGTACAGATCCAATACGACAAATCCAAAATCCGTTCAATTTCATCTGCATTCGAATAATAATAATTGCGCCTGATAATGCTATTGAGCATGCTTGTCAAGCGGTGAGTCACAAATACACCAACCATAGCCCGGGCAATCGTCTCCATGAAATCGGTGCCGGCTGCCCGGGATTCCAGCTGAAGATAATTCCCCCATACTTTCGTTGTTCGCCAGTGTAATTCAATTTCTTTATTCAATTGAAACAAGTTCTCACAAAAGCTAATCGCCTCTTTATCCGATTCAAAATAAACTTCCAGCAAAAACATCACCCTCATCCAAGACCAAACTGTTACATTATATGGACGTGCCAATGAAAAAATGTCACGTCCCATGAAACTAGTAATTATCTATAATGCAGAGTGGTCAAATAGGATAATGCTCTTCTGCCATATTTTAAAATTAGGTTGTGTTCTAAAAGATTGTTGCTTTTAACAAAAATCCATAAACTGCGAAGTAAAATCTTATTTGATTATTTGGAAAAGCTTTCTGGCGACGCAGCTCAGAATTTCTCGCTTTCCGTGGGCTCCCCACGAGCCTCCTCGTGAGCAAAAACCGCTCACTGCGGGGTCTACAAGAGCTCGCTTTCCCACAGGAGTCTCGCATATTCCAGCTGCTGGTGTGAGTGTGTAAACATCGTTACTCGTTAAACAACTGAAACTCCAGTGAGCAATTGTCAGCGCAGGCAATATACGCAGACTATGGGAACAGCACGTGTCGTGACGCCCCCGCAAGAAAGCGGCCTTTGCTTTCTGAGGAGGCTGAGGCCGTGCCCATGGAAAGCGGAGTATATTGCCGGAGCCTCTTTAAGCACTTAGAGATATTCAGAATGGAAAAAGCCTTCCTAATGAAATCTTTCACTACTTCGCACTTTATATCAACTGCGTAAAAAGCAACAATGATTGCGAAAACAGCCTAAAATTATAATCGAATCAGGAATATTAGAAAAAAAAGGCACGTCCAAACATTCATGGAACATGCCCCTTTTTAGCCTTAAGACCGGTTGTAAAAATGAATAAAAGATAGTCGTAACGATTCATAAATCACGGCGGTTATCACCTTGCAATTCGACCTCTTTAGTGACTTGTTTGATCCGTTCAATAATCCGACCGGCTTTGACCGTCTCACTGCCGCCCCGGTTCGTTGTTGCAAGCTGTTCCTCCAATTGCTCCATACTGTAGTTGGAGGTGAAAAATACCGGCAAATTTTCCATCATCCGGTATTGTAAAATAGATCCGAGTATCTCATCACGGAACCAGGCCGACTGTGTTTCAGCCCCGATATCATCAAGCATAAGGACATCGGTCTTTTTGAAATAATTAATCTTGTCATTAATCGAATCATCTTTAATGGAGCTTTTCATCTCCCGGACAAACTCAGGCATATAAATGAGCATGGATGATATATTAAACTGCTTCAGCTCATTTGCGAGCGCACCAAGAAAATACGTTTTCCCCACGCCGAATGGCCCATAGAAATAAATTCCTTTAGATGGGAGGTTCGTTTTCGCTTCTTTTAAAAAGGTTAACATTTCATAGACAACCGGCTGTCTTTGATTATCGATATCGATGCTGTCAACACTTGCATTTAATATATCTTTTGGCATATACAAGCTCTGAATCAAATCCTGCTGTTCCTTCTGTTTTTCATAATCAGTGCGGTTATGGCATTTCTCATATACAAGATGTATTTCACCGTTGTCCGTCCGCAATATCGGTGAATAACCTTGAATCATATTTATGCAGCTGCCATAACTCTTGCACTTATCACACTGCTTCGATTGTGTTTTATATTCATAGAGTTTGATAAGGTTTTTGTCAATTTCTTTTTGGGATAGCTGAGGGTTAAGCGACAAGAATTCACTGATTTCAGGATCGTTCAGCACCTCTTCCCTTACTTTCAAATAGTTTTCTTTGAAATTTTGGTTTTGTTTCATCCATTTTTGAATTTCAGACTGTACTGGTTTCATAATCGACACCCTTGCACGTGATTATTGTTTTCCGTTTGAGAATTCCCGGAGCAATGCTGCAAATTCTTCGTTATTCTGTGCGGTATTCGTACTGGTTTGTTCAGCTTGCGGCTTTTTCTTTTTCCGCTCTTTAAACCATTCCGGCACCACTTCTTTGGAGGCTGGCTTGCGGTAGTTTTTAGGTTTGTTTTTACGCTCTTGATATTGCGCCTTTTGATTTTTGGCAAATGCCATAGCTTCACTCGCCGTTTTTAAATTCGCTCGTGACCAGTGGCTGGCGATTGTTTCCATATATGCTTTTGACAATTTCATATCAGACTGCAGCAGTACATAATGAATCAGTACGTTCATAACCGGTGAAGGGAGACCTTGTGTCGTCATGACTTCCCGAATCATCTTCAAATCCTGGCCTGATGCATGTTCGCCGTTGGAAAAATCTTCAAGCAGTTCTTTCGGTGAAATGTTTTCCAGTTTCGAAATAAGCTGCTCTTCCTTCGTGGTTGGCTTAACGTCTGTTTCCACTGCTTTATTGGTAGTTTTCTCAGCGAGCCGTATTGAAGACGATTGATTTTTTGATTGAAACAAATCGTGGCACGCTTCCTTAAATTCACCTGCTGAAAGTGTGTTTTCTTCTGTAAGCGCCCAAAGCACAGCCTTTTCGACTTCAAATTCTGCCAAACCATACAGTGTCATCATCTGGTGTATAAGCCGTTTATTTGCTGCTGTCAGTACTTTTTTGGCAGGAATCATCCGTGATTGAAGCATTTGTTCCATCCAGGAAAAATCGATTGATGGGAATGTTTCTTCTGTTACTTGGCTGTTCTCCTGTGTTTCCATGTACGGAATCGTCGCAGCATCAGGCTGAAAAGTTTGGAATACGTCGTTGAAGGCAGCGGTTATATTGGTTCCCTTATCAGAATGCTGCACGCGAAAATGCTCCTGCAACAACGTAAACTTCGACTCACCAATATGATGATAAAGCAATTGTGCAAGCATATCATCACCAAAAAATTCAGCCGGGGCAAACGGTGGCAAAAGCTCATACGTATATACACTATGTTCACTGGATTTATGCTGATACGTTTTCAATAAGCCAAGCCCTTCCAGCTTTATTCTGGATCTATAAATTTTGTCGAGCGGCAAGTTCATGTAATTCATCAATGTATGATGTGTCTGAGCCGCTGATTCTTCCTGGAAATCCAACTCATTGATCAGTGTCTGATAGAGTGAAACCGCCGTAACGCCGACAAGCGGCTGATACAAATGTGTTAACGATTTAGTATACTCAACCGGCAGGCTTCTTTTAAGTAAAACCCGGTATCCTTCGATGGGCAAAATTTTTCCGATATCACTCATTATGCTAATCCTCTCTTTGTTCGTTGGTGCTTTTTCATTCGGATCGTTCTTTATCAGATTTGATCAAGTCTTTCAATTCATCCAAAAAAACGGATAGATCCTTGAACTGGCGATAGACAGAAGCAAAACGAACGTATGCGACCTCATCAACATCAGACAACCTCTCCATTACCATTTCACCAATGTCATTACTTTCTATTTCGGATACGCCTGTATTTCTGAGCTCCTTTTCCACATCAATTGCAATGCCTTCAATCTGCTCAAGTGCGACTGGCCGCTTTTCACAGGCTTTAATCAAGCCGCGTATCAGTTTCTCACGGCTGTATTCCTGACGTGTGCCATCTTTTTTAACGACAATTAATGGAACTTCTTCAATCCGTTCAAACGTGGTGAACCGGAAACCACACCGTTCACATTCCCTGCGTCTGCGTATTGAACGGCCTTCCTCAATCGGCCGGGAATCCAGTACTTTTGTACTTTTATTTTGGCAATTTGAACATCTCATATTTGTTCAACCCCATTCATTCATAACTGCCTTTAAATATTTATTTTAGATCAGTGTCAATTTATTATCCGAGTTTCTTATAACTGCACCATTATATTAAGCTGCAGATACGTCATTAATTTATATCTTATCCTATTTATTGTAACACGATTATCATATCTGCAGGAAATAAAAGAAAAGATTGACGCATCTTTTTAAAGAGGTCAATCTTAATGGTTTATATAATATACACTTATTATGAAACTTTCACATGTTTCTTGCTCAAATAACTTCCAACATACTTAGCGAGATCCACAACGCGTTTTGAGTAGCCCCATTCATTGTCATACCAAGCTAATATTTTAATCTTATTATCTTGCATGACCATAGTTGACAACCCGTCGATAATAGCCGAGTAGTTACTTGTTGTATAATCGACCGAAACGAGCGGTTCATCACTGTATTGGATAATGCCCTGCATATCATTTTTGGAAGCGTCGCGAAAAATAGCGTTTACCATCTCAGGGGTTGTATTTTCTTCCACGTCAATGACCAAATCAATCAGCGAAACATTCGGTGTCGGGACTCTCAGTGCTGTTCCATGCAGTTTCCCTTGCAAATGCGGAAGCACCTCGCCTAATGCCTTGGCAGCACCAGTTGAAGTTGGAATGATCGATTGGGTGAGCCCGCGGGCCCTGCGCAAATCTTTATGCGGGTTATCAAGGTTCTTTTGGTCATTTGTAAACGAATGCACTGTCGTCATCAGGCCATTCTCAATTGTAAAATGTTCATCCAATACTTTTACGACAGGTGCCAGGCAATTAGTCGTGCAGGAAGCATTGGAAATAACCTCATCATTTTCCGGTTTGTATGATTGTTCATTGACGCCCATCACAAGTGTGTTGTCAACTTGTTTGCCGGGAGCTGTGATGACAACCTTTTTTGCTCCAGCCTGAATGTGCCGCCCTGCCTCTTCTTTTGATTTGAATTTTCCTGTTGCTTCGATGACAACATCAATATCAAGGTCTTGCCATGGCAACTTTTCCGGGTCGCGTGAACTGACAATCTTAATTTGCTTGCCATCAACTTCCAGTCCATCTTGCAGCGCCTTAATTTCACTGTCAAAAATACCATGAATACTGTCATACTTAATTAAATGTGCAAGTGTTTCAGGAGGATAATTGGCATTGATTGCCACCATGTCTAATTGTTGATCTTTTACCGCCTGACGAAAAACCATGCGGCCAATACGGCCAAATCCGTTAATTGCAACTCGGGTTTTATTCATTGTTCATCCCCCAATTTATGTTATACTTTTTTAATCATTGTTTGCAATTAGTATAACACATTGAGGTGAGAATGTGCTATTCTTCAATGAAAAATTTTCTTGAATCCAAAAATTGTTTTATTGTCAATTATATTCTACACAGCCTAAAGAAAGACTCTACCATTGATTTCCCCACCATTTTGACTCACAAAAGTTATATGATTAATTTTCCGATTTTACTTGATTTTTAAATCTCGTTCTTTTACAATTATATGCAAATATTCAATATTCGTATGTTGTTGAAAGGAGGACGACAGTGGAGAAAGCATTTTTTATACCTGCCTATCCAAAGCCAAGTCTTAATATGGTGCAATCGTTGGGGGTAAATCTCCTGACACATATTCAGCTGACTGATTATTATTTAAACAGTTCCACGCTTTCTTCAGAATCATTAAAAGATCTTACCAATAAGCTGCCTGACCATCTCATAAACGATTTGCAGTTGTTGCGAACAGTTTTTGCTCATGGCGTCATACTCAGAGGTTATTACATCAAATCAATTAATAATTTGAATAAGGATTGGGATGAGTTTATTAGCTGGTGGAAGGAGATGACCGAGGATCACGTATTGGATTTAGTCATTTACGGCATCAGGGAGACGATGGACTATTATTATCAATATTTGCCGCGTATACCTCTTGTAGAGGAAACGATGAAGGATGTCAGCTTAGATGAAGATCAATTAAAGGATCCCGAAAACCGCCGCAGGGCCATAAAAGCTGTTTTGGAGAGCTGGTCAACAACGGATATAGAAGGGTCTCTAACTTTCTATGAAGACTTGAAGCGCGTGAAAGCCAAAATAATTCAATTGATCGAGGGGTTCTGGTTATCAGGTTTCAACGATCTGTGGGAAAGTGAACAAAATCGGTTATCAGAATGGCACCTGCAAAACGAAAAAATTTTATCTAAATCATTCAGGACAAACCTTGAAGCCCTTCTCGAACTGACAGGTTTATATCCTGATACGAATGAAACGGACCAGCTGAAACGGGCAACAAAAGTGACATTTATTCCCGTTCTTAATTTAGGAAGACTGCTGACCTTTGAAAATATCAACAACCATATGTATGTCATGTTTGAGCCTTCATCAGATGAAACGGAAAAGGAAACATATTCATCACAACAACATTTGTCAGATGTTTCCCCGGCCTTTGAAGGTCTCGGCGATCAGACGCGCCTGCAAATTCTTGTGCTTCTCGCTGAAAACAAGGAAATGTTTGCTCAGCAAGTCATCAAGAAACTCAATATGAAACAAAGCACAATATCACGTCATCTCAATCAATTGCATAAATCAGGTCTCGTCTCGATCCGTCAAGAAGGCAACACAAAGTATTTTTCAATCAGCCAAAATAGGATAAGCGACGTGATAAACGTTCTGGAGTCATTATTAACAAGAGGTTAAAAAGGAGAGGAACTTTAAATGACAAATTTTAAAATTGAAAAACTCAGTACTATCGTCATCCCGGTGAAAAACATGGACAGATCCATACATTTTTACAAGAATGTTTTAGGTTTGACTGAAGAATTTATAGAAGATGGCATGGCCTATTTTTCTGTTGGACCGGGTGAAAGTAAAATGACCATCATGCTGCATATTATTGATGAACCTGAACCGGTCGAAAAAGGTGTGATCTTTGAACTATTGGCTGACGATGTAACTAAAGCTGTTGCCTCCATCAAAAGCGCCGGCGGAAAAATTATGCAGGAACCTGTTGACCGCGAATGGGGTGTCAAAGAAGCTGTCATTAGTGATCCGGATGGTTATCGAATTTGGATTGTCCAGCCTTTGTCATAGTCTCTTTTTATTTCCTGGGCAGCGATATCATAGGGGTATTAATCATTGAAAATATCAATCATTAAACCACAGACAGAATATGCAGAAGCGATTGCTGCTATCTGTACTGCGGGCTGGAGGCAAACTGTAGAAGGAAAGCTAAGCGAAGAATACCAGAAAAAGAATGTTGCGTTTTGGTATAACCATGAACGGGTGATCAACGACATCAATGCAGGAGCTTATACGCATGCTGCACTCATTGATTCAGAAGTTGCAGGTGTAATTGGTGGCGGTATGACGGGACCGGATATAGCAGAGATATTCATGCTGTATGTGAACGAAATGTATCGGTATCAAGGAATCGGCAGACGTCTGCTTGAGGCACTGACGCGGGAAGTAATTGATCAAGGGGCTTCAGAACAATGGGTTTCTGTTCAAGAAGACAATCAGCGTGGTATTCCTTTTTACGAAGCAAGGGGTTTTGTTTATCAAGAGAAAAGGGGAACATTAACCGAAACCGGGGAAGAACAGGTTTCCTTTCGATATGTAAGATCAATACATGAGACCTTATAGGAATAGCTCAGTTAAGGCAACTGAGCTATCTTTGAAGGTGTTCCAAATTTAATTTCAACTAAAAATCACAATACATCCCATGCCCGAAGCAGCGATTCGAGCTGTCGGCAGGAGTCATGTTTTGAATCATTGTTGTCAATGACAGCATCGGCGAGCGCTGCCTTTTCTTTGACCGGCATCTGTGCGTTAATCCGCTGGTAAGCCTCTTCCTCTGAATAACCGTCGCGTTCCATCAGGCGCTCGAGCTGGACACCTTCATCAACATAAACAACAACGGTTTTATCAACAAAATGTGTCAGTTTGCTTTCAAATAACAATGGGATATCGAGCACGACACTTTTTTCACCGGATGCGGCAAATGCATCTCGCCGTTCAATCATCTTCTCCCTGACTGCGGGATGTACGATATTATTTAGCTGTTGACGTTTTTCCTCATTCTCGAATACAATTGCTCCTAATTTTTTCCGGTCGAGTGACTTGTCATCATATAAAACACCTTCACCGAATGTTTCAACAATCTGTTCATATGCTTTTTCTCCCGGCATGACAACTTCCCGGGATATTTTATCGGCGTCGATTACCGGAATATTAAAATCATCAAACATTAATGAAACGGTGCTTTTACCGCTTGCAATACTTCCTGTCAGTCCAATAACATGTGTCATTTGCGATCCTCACTTCATTTTTTGACATGAAACACAGACATGAGTTCCCCGTCCGCCGACTTTCATTTTCACAACGGGGTTGCCGCATGTTTTGCATGGCTCGTTTTCATGGCCGTAAACAAACAACTCCTGCTGAAACATTCCCATATCGCCCTGGGAATTGACATACGACCGAATCGTGGTTCCTCCCTGGGCAACCGCCTCTTTCAAGGTGTGTATCGCTGCTTCCCAAATCGCTTTTGCTTCTCGTTTCTTCAATTTATTCGCTTTTTTCAACGGATGAATATGTGCTTTAAACAATGTTTCGTCAACATAAATATTTCCCAAACCGGCAACAACCGCCTGATCCAACAATACCGATTTGATGACACGGTCGGTTTTTTTTAGCTTCTGGTAAAAATAATCCAGCGTAAATGCTTCATCAAACGGATCCGGGCCAAGTTGGTTCAGCGGTTTATTGTTCCGTTCATCTCCTTTTTTAAATAGATGCATCGTCCCGAATTTGCGCACATCGTTGTAGCGGAGTTCTTCCCCGTTATTAAATTTAAAAATGACGTGTGTATGTTTTTTTAACGGTTCTGCTGACGGATGAACACTGTACTTGCCTTCCATCCGCAAATGGGATACCAAAACAGCATCATCCAGTTCAAACAACAAAAATTTCCCTCTCCGGTGTATATCCCGAATCGATTGTTCCGTTAAAAGGTGTTTAAAATGATCAATATCATCGGGCTGTTTAATGATATTCGGCCAAAATACAGATACATCCGTAATGGTTTTATCGATTACAAATCGTTTGAGTGTATTTTTTATCGTCTCGACTTCTGGTAATTCCGGCATGTCATCTTCCCCTTATTTTGCATCAAACCAGCTCTCACCGTATTCATAATCCACTTTCAACGGAACATTTAAATCCACGGTTTTTTCCATGATGGCTGGCACAATTTCTTTTAGTTGTTCAATTTCCTCTTGTGGTGCTTCCAGAATCAATTCGTCATGCACCTGCAAAAGCATGCGCGCTTCAAGTTTTTCATCGTTTAGTTTTTCATGCAAATCGATCATTGCTTTTTTGATAATATCGGCAGCGCTGCCCTGAATCGGCGTATTCATTGCCGTCCGTTCAGCAAATGATCGCCGGTTGAAATTCCGGCTTGTAATTTCCGGCAAATAGCGTCTGCGTTTCATTAAAGTTGTAACATAACCCTGATGCTTTGCCTCCTGGACAATGTCATCCATATACGCTTTTACGTCAGGGTAGCTTTCAAAATAACGTTCAATGAACTGCTTGGCTTCTTTTCTTGTTATACCAAGATTCTGCGAAAGCCCGTAATCACTGATGCCATAAACAATCCCGAAGTTGACCGCTTTGGCTTGGCGTCGCATATTATCTGTAACCTTTCCCCGCTCAACATTGAACACATCCATTGCTGTTTGGGTATGAATATCAAGATTGTTCGTGAACGCTTCAACAAGCTTTTCATCACCGGCGATATGGGCAAGCACCCGCAGTTCAATCTGTGAATAGTCAGCAGCAAACATGACCCAGTCTCTTTTGGACGGCACGAATGCCTGGCGAATCTTGCGCCCCTCCTCCAGCCGAATCGGGATATTCTGCAAATTTGGTTCGACTGAACTCAAACGGCCTGTCTGTGTCAGTGCCTGATTAAAGCGCGTATGGATTTTTTGTGTTCCTTGATCCACCACTTTCAAGAGTCCTGCGATATAAGTTGACTGCAGCTTACCCAATTGCCGGTAGAGCAGCAGTTTCGGAATAATGGCGTGTTCATTTTGCAGCTGTTCCAGCACATCCGCCGCCGTGGAATAGCCTGTTTTCGTTTTTTTGATGACAGGCAATCCCAGTTTTTCAAACAGAATCGGTCCAAGCTGTTTCGGTGAATTCAAATTAAATTCTTCGCCGGCAAGTTCATATATTTCCCGCTCTAAATCATCCAGCCGTTGTTTTAGATCATCGCCCATTTCCCGGATGCGTTCTACGTCAACCAAGACACCGGTGTGCTCCATTTCACCCAGAATTAGGGCAAGCGGCATTTCCAGTTCCTTAAGCAGCTCGTATTGTTCATTCACTTTCAGCTGTTCTTTCATTTCTTCTTTTATTTGAAATAAGACGTTTGCTTTCCGGGCAACATGTTCTGTCAGCTTGTCCTGTTCAGGCACTTTCATTTTGGCGCCCTTCCCGTAAACCTCTTCATCAAACTGCACATCCGTCTCGCCCATCCGATGCGCAATCGCCGGAATATCGTGGTTGTTCTCAGCCGGATTGAGCAGATACGATGTCAGCAGCATATCAAACGTGATGCCTTTTATCTGGATATCGTTATTCAGCAAGGTCACAAGCGTTTTCTTCGCATCAAAAACAACTTTTGACTTACTTCTGTCTTCAGCCCATGATTTAAAGGCTTCTGATTCAATAGCCGTTTCGGTTGGGATAAAGTATGCACCCGATTGGTTCACAACGCCAACGCCTTCAATCTTTCCATAGTGATAATTTTCCTCAAGCATTTCCAGCACCAATGCAGTCTCACCACCGAGCATCTCTTCAGTGAGGTCATTGACAACTATATAGTCAATTTCACTTAGTTCAACCCGCTCCTCATCTTCATCAGCATCCTCGCTATCAATCCGGTTCAAAAGCGACTGAAAGCCCAGATCCTTAAAAATGGTGCTGACTTCAGCTTGCGGATAGCCTGCATAAGTTATTTTCTCAAGCGCAACGTCAATGGGTGATTCACGGTCAATGATGACAAGCTTTTTGCTCATGAACGCATCTTCTTTATGATTTTCCAGCTTCTCTTTTAATTTCTTGCCGCTTACATCATCAAGATTTTCATAGACATTATCCACCGTTTCAAATTGCTTCAGCAGTTTGGTGGCCGTTTTTTCCCCAACACCGGGAACCCCCGGGATATTGTCCGAACTGTCGCCCATTAAAGCTTTCAGATCGATAATTTGTTCAGGCGATATAGACATCTTTTCCTGCATGAAATCAGGCGTATACGCTTCAATGTCAGTGATGCCTTTTTTGGTCAAGTTCACAGTTACCTTGTCCGATACAAGCTGCAGCAGGTCTTTGTCACCGGAAATAACCGTGACGTCCCAGTTCTCCTCCTGCGCCTGTTTTGAAAGTGTGCCGATAATATCATCAGCCTCATACAAATCAAGCTGATAATGTGAAATATTAAAAGCATCAAGCAATTCTTTCAAAAGCGGTATCTGCTCCGACAACTCGGGCGGTGTCTTTTGTCTTCCGCCTTTATATTCTTTATACGTCTCATGGCGGAAAGTGGTCTTCCCGGCATCAAACGCCACCAGCATATGGGTTGGTTTCTCGTCCTCAAGAATTTTCAACAGCATATTAGTAAAACCGTAAACTGCATTCGTGTAAACTCCTTTATCATTGTTCAACAATGGCAAGGCAAAAAATGCCCTGTAAATTACACTATTTCCATCAATCAGTACAAGTTTATTACGCATCAAACCGTCCTCCGATCAAGGCAATATAATCATTGACTCTATTTTACCATAGTATAACAAAAAGCACGCTCCGTTAAGAGTAACGGTTTCCATTGAACCAGGTATATAGCTCCTACATCCACCATCCAGCAAACAATGGCGCAACCACCGATACCACAACCGCACTTACCACCATGGCAATGGTACTTACCGAGCCCTCAAGGGGATCGCGCTCCATGGCAATGGCAGTTCCGATAGCATGGCTTGCGCTGCCGATGCCGACACCGGTTCCGATATAATGATGGACACGAGTAAATTTAAGAATAAACGAACTGAGCATAGAACCGCCAATTCCTGCAATCATGACAAACACAGCAGCCAATGACTCAATCCCTCCTATCCCGGATGCCACTTCCATTGCAACCGGGGTCGTTGAATTTTTTGGTATGAGCGAGTAGATGATTTCCTCGCCTACACCTGCCCATTTGCTAAGCAGGATCCCGCTTGAGATACCTACTATTCCACCGATAACGGTTCCGGTCAAAATGGGGAAGGTCAACTGTTTCAGTGTATCCCGATGCTCATACAAAGGATAAGCTAAAGCGACTACGGCAGGTCCGAGCAGATGATTGATCCATCCGCCGCCAATCATATAAATCTCATATGGAATTTGAAAAAGGAACAAACTCAAAACCAGTATCAATGTGGCAATAATGACAGGAGCCATGAACGTGTAGCGCCATTGCTGATAAGCCTTCAGCCCAATGAAATAGCAGACAATCGTCCCAATTACCGCAACCAAGCCGATGATAAGATCATTCATTACTGTGGCCCCTTTCTTTATGCTTAATCAGTAATTGGCTGGTATGGCCGGCAGAGACCATCACCATGAATGTACTTAATAGACCAACGATCACTAACAGCATGCCTTCCCCTGAAAATAGATCCAGATAATTGATGATACCAACCGTAGCAGGAATAAAGAATAATGCCAGATGCTTGATGAAAAATCGTGCACCACCCTCCACCCAAGGAGCTTTCATAATTCCTGTCATCAGCAGGATAAATAAAAGAATCAGACCGATGATACTTCCCGGAATAAACAGGCCAAATATCTGCTGGATCCATGTTCCCATTAAATAGAAAGCATATAGCACTCCGATATGAAGAACTATTTTCATAGCATTTACCAATCAGGGTCACCTCATTTTTATTTCCATCCATTAAGTATAGCAAAAATGCCTAAATCACAGAAATAATGTTCACTAACAAAAAATGACTACCAAATTAATCTGCAATTTGATAGTCATTTTTGCTAACAATTTTAATGTTTGTGACAGGTCACGGAATGCTTTAGGTTAAGAGGATGCTTTTTCGTTTTTTGGCAAATAAACATGAAACACTGATCCTTCACCCGGTCCACTGTCAACCGAAATTGTCCCGTCATGAACATCCACAATATGTTTGACAATTGCCAGACCAAGCCCTGTTCCGCCGGTGTTCCGGCTTCGTGCTTTATCAACACGATAGAAACGTTCAAATATTCTCGGTACAGCCTCCTCAGAGATGCCGATTCCATCATCCGATACCCGGATATGAACATTTTCACCCTCATCTGAAACTTTCAAGTTGACAGCACCCGTTTCAGCTGTATAACTGATTGCATTTGACAGCAAGTTTATGAGGATTTGTTTAACAAGTTGAGCCTCAGCTTCAAACGTGATTTCATTTTCAACATCAGTTCGTAATGCAATACCCTTCTGTTCTGCACCCTGTGTAATAATCGGAAGCACTTCATCAACCAGACTATTAACATCAACCGTTGTTTTCACCAGTTTGAAATCGTCTTTTTCCAATCTGGACAGCTTTAATAAATCCTCGAGCAGATCCTGTAGGCGTGTGCTTTCATCATGAATAATCGTTAGGAAATGATGCAGTGAATCTCTATCATGCATCGCACCATTCAGTAATGTCTCAGCAAAGCCGCTGATTGACGTGACCGGAGTCTTCAGCTCATGTGAAACGTTAGCTACAAAATCTTTGCGCATCAGTTCCAGCTTTTTCAAATGCGTAATATCATATAATAACAGGACGACGCCTTTTGGCATATTACGTTCATTGAATATAGGCGCACCGATAATTTCAATATATTTTTTGTCCACCCCAATAAACTGCGTAAATGAATGGGTAATATTTTTCTCATACAGAAAAGCTTCCTGAACAGTTTTGTGAATCGTTTCGTTTTCCAGAACATCATAATATAAATAACCATGATAATTACGATATTCTCCGCCAAAAAGGGAAATAAATTTTCGGTTCACCAGATGTATGTAGCCTTTTTCATCAATCAGAACCAGCCCGCTTTGTGTATTATCGATGACAGTTGAAAGCTGTTCTTCCTGTACCTGTTCCTGTATTTTAAATTCACTCACGTTTCGCGCCAGAACATTCAGTTTATCATTGAGCTCACCAATGATTCCGCCTGTCGAATGATGAACGCGCGCACGATAATTGCCTTTAATAAACTCATCAACTGTTTGGGAAGCTTTTTTAATCGGTTTCATAAATTTATCATAAATGTGCAGCAACATAATAATAAGCATGAAATATTCGACAGCTAAAATCGATAATAGGATGATGTATTCAGTTGTTATTTGGCTGATAACAAGGCCGGTCACCACGACCAATACAAAAAGGCCGGTGTGATAGACCAACAGTGGTTTTGTAAATAATGGTTTCATACTTTCGGTCGCTCCAATTTATACCCGAGGCCTCTGACAGTTTTAATATATGTTGGCTTTTTAGTATCAGGCTCAATTTTTTCACGCAAATGGCTGACGTGAACATCAACGATCCGCGTGTCTCCTGCAAAGTCATAATTCCATACTGCGCTTAAAAGCTTGTCCCGGGATAATACGATTCCTTTATTAGAAACAAAATAATATAAGAGTTCGAATTCCTTTCGAGTAAACATCAGCCCTTCGCCATTTATTTCAGCTTCATACCGGTCAGGATAAATGGTTAAATCGCCAACCTGCATGGATATGCCGGGAGATTCCTCTGCCTTAATCGAACGGCGCAGAATCGCCTTAATTCGGGCTACAACTTCCTTTGGACTGAAGGGTTTTGTTAAATAATCATCGGCTCCCAGTTCAAGCCCCAATATTTTATCGATTTCATCATCCTTTGCCGTCAGCATCAAAATCGGTGTATCGATTTTATTTGATCGTAAATGCTTACATACTTCCGTTCCGTCCATTTCAGGCAGCATCAAATCAAGAATAATTAAATCAAAGTCGCCTTCTTCAGCTTTTTGAACTGCTTCGAGGCCATCATAAGCAACATCTGTTTCAAAACCTGCCTGTTCCACATTGAACTTAAGCAACGTCACAATTGATGCTTCATCATCAACGATCAGAATTCGCTGTCTCATTCACAATCCTCATTTCTATGACAATCTCTACTAATCTCATCATACACCGAAATGAAGGTGATGTGAACAGAATGAAATGTAAAGAAAAATTTACAATATCCATAAACTGCGACGTACTTTAAATAATACCGCTCCGGAAATACACGCCGCGCACCTAAGGGCGGCTGGTGAGCCTCCTCGTGCTTGTCGCACTGCGGGGTCTCACCTATACCTCCCGTCCCGCAGGAGTCTCCGTGTATTTCCTACGCTGATGTCGCGCTTTATAATCTCATTATTTTAGAGCTTAACTAAACTTCTCTTGTGAATGTTGATTGGAGTGGAGGGCAGTCGACTCCTGCGGGAAAACGGGCAGCTGAGACCTGAGCAGGAAGCGCTTTTTGCTTCCGAGGAGGCTGAAGCGTTGCCCTAAGGTGCGCGACTGTCCGGAACGGAAATCAACATAGCACTTACGTCGCATTTTACATCAATAGTGTATCAAAATTCACAAAAGAAGCATGGGGTTTAAAAGAAATTTTCCAATGAACTTCCAGTGAGTAATTCGGGTTCATAAGCAGGACGGACATTAAGTTTTCCCTGCAAAACTGCATCTCCACTATGATCATAACCTTTGACTGACAATGTTACTTCATGATGATCCACATCAATCGCGATAACTTCAAGTGTGAATGTGACTTCATTATAATGAGATACTGGTTTGGGAAATGTCATCTCGTGTTGGGTGATATGGCTACCGGGGCCTGGAAGATGCATGGAGACGATGGACGAAACCATTCCAAAAAGCATAACAGATGGAACAACAGGCTGTTTGTATGGTGTCTGTGTTGCATAGTCATGCTGAATATAAAGAGGGTTAGCATCATTCGTCAACCCTAAATATAATAATAAATCTTTATCTTTAATCAGTTGGGATGCCGTATATGAGTCACCTATTTTTAGATCGTCAATTTTTTTGCCCAATTTTCTCTTTTGGCCAAGCATTTAATCACCTCCGATTAATGTAAGCGTTTTCCATTATATCATAAATTATATGTATTTTGTTATTTTCTAATCATTCAAAGTGATTGCTATCTTATATTCTATTGTTTAATGGAAGCGAATCAAAGCCAATAAAATGAAAAAGCTTCTTTTTACCTTAAGGCAAAAAGAAGCTTTTCTGCTGATAAAACACTTATTTTTTAATCCATATTTTTGATGAGTTCATCACCGAACTCGGAAGTTTTCACTTCCGTTGCTCCGTCCATCATACGGGCAAAGTCATATGTTACGACTTTAGAAGCGATTGTTTTGTCCATTGCTTTTGTGATAAGGTTGGCTGCTTCTCTCCACTCAAGATGTTCTAACATCTCCACAGCAGAAAGAATAACCGATGATGGGTTTACTTTGTCCATACCTGCATATTTAGGTGCTGTACCATGCGTTGCTTCAAAAATAGCATGGCCTGTATCATAGTTGATATTCGCTCCTGGTGCGATACCAATTCCACCGACTTGTGCTGCCAATGCGTCGGAAATATAGTCACCATTCAGGTTCATGGTAGCAACAACATCAAACTCTTTTGGACGAGTGAGAATCTGCTGCAGGAAGATATCCGCAATCGCATCTTTGACTAGAAGCTTACCGGCAGCAACTGCTTCATCCTGAGCTTTATTGCCTGCATCCTTGCCGTCTTTTTCAACAATCCGGTCATATTCAGCCCATGTAAAGACTTTATCACCGTATTCCTGTTCAGCAACTTCATAGCCCCATGCTTTGAAGGATCCTTCAGTAAATTTCATAATATTACCTTTATGGACTAACGTAACACTCTTACGTCCTTCATTCAGCGCATAATTGATAGCAGATCTTACAAGACGCTTCGTTCCCTCTTCTGAAACTGGCTTCACACCGATTCCGGATGTTTCAGGGAAGCGGATATTATTGACGCCCATTTCACTTTGAAGGAAGTCAATGACTTTCTTGACCTCATCCGATCCTTTTTGCCACTCGATACCGGCATAGATATCTTCTGTATTTTCTCGGAAGATAGCCATGTCAACATCTTCCGGATTTTTGACAGGTGAAGGAACGCCAGTGAAATACTGCACGGGACGAAGACATGCGAACAAGTCCAGCTCCTGACGCAAAGCCACGTTCAGTGAACGGATCCCGCCGCCGATTGGTGTTGTAAGCGGCCCCTTAATTGCGATTTTATATTCATTAATCGTTTTAAGTGTTTCATCCGGAAGCCATTCACCCGTTTTATCATAAGCCTTTTGTCCGGCATAAACTTCCTTCCAGTCAATTGCTTTTTCGCCATTATATGCTTTATCAACGGCAGCCTCAATTACACGGCGAGCTGCAGCCCAAATGTCCGGGCCAGTCCCATCGCCTTCAATAAATGGAATAATTGGACGATTTGGCACATTCATTTTCCCATTATTCTCAACAGTAATTTTTTCCCCTTGTGTCATTGAAAATACCTCCTAGTCATCTACATTCATAATAAGTTTATCATATTATATAGTGAAACTTCATTCAGCAGGTGATTTTTCCTGCCGAATACTCATTATCTATCCTCGGCTGGAACGTACTGCTGTGTTTGAGGACCAACATATTCGGCACGCGGACGAATCAAACGGTTATTGTCGTATTGCTCCAGGATATGTGCAATCCATCCGGCCATACGGCTTGTTGCAAAGATTGGTGTAAACAAGTCATGGTCAATTCCCAGACTGTGATAGACAGAAGCTGAATAGAAGTCCACATTTGCAGGTAAACCTTTTTCTTCTTTTATGAAATCTTCAATTTTCACAGACATATTATACCATTTTGACTGCCCGGTAATTTTAGTCAATTCTTTAGACATTTCTTTCAAGTATTTGGCACGCGGATCGCCATTTTCATACACACGATGGCCCATGCCCATGATTTTTTCTTTGTTGGCAAATTTTTCTTTAATATATGGAATAGCATTTTCTTCATCGCCGATCTCTGTCAGCATTGCCATTACACGCTCATTTGCACCGCCATGCAACGGTCCTTTCAATGCACCGATTGCAGCGGTTATTCCGGAATAAATGTCTGACAATGTAGCCACACAAACACGTGCTGTAAATGTTGAGGCATTCAGTTCATGATCTGCGTGCAGTATGAGCGCTTTATTAATTGCTTCTTCTTCTGTATCCTGTGGTTCCTCACCGTTCAGCATATATAGAAAATTAGCTGCATAGCTTAAACCTTTCTTTGGTTTAACAGGATCTTTTCCTTTGCGGATACGTCCGAATGCTGTCACAATCGTGGCGACTTTGGCCTGAAGACGGATGGCCTTTCGTTTATTCGCAGCTTGATCCATTACATCTGCTTCCTCATCATGCAAGCCCAGGATCGATACTGCAGAACGTAATGCCGCCATTGGATGTACAGTTGATAAATCATATGAACGCAAATGCTCGATAACTGCTTCCGGAATTTCCATTTCAGAAACAAGATCAGCTTTAAATTCATCCAGTTCCGACTTTGTCGGGAGCTTCAAATTCCACAGAAGATAAACAACTTCTTCAAAGCTGGAATTCTCTGCCAAGTCATCAATTGTATACCCAACATATGTAAGTTGGTCATCGATAATTGAACTTATGGACGTTTCTGTTGCGACAATCCCTTCTAGCCCTTTTGCTGAAGCCATAACAAACCCTCTCCTTTTTCTATGAATTTGTTCATTAACTTAGGATAAAAGTAATCACTCATTACATTTGACAATATTTCAACAAATAACATTGTCATCCCCACGCTCAATTATAAAGTAAATTTTGCCTAATGTGAATTGAAACCGATTAAATTCAGCAATATTTTTGATTTGTGAAGATACTTTTTGTGTTTGTTTCTACTTTTCAGGCACTATTTTGCTGGTCAATGTCTATTTTTCCGTTCTCTGTCATAAATCATTTAGTACAAGTCTTAATGTTGCGGGTGGGTTCAATTGGACAAACAAAAATTTTATCAATGTCTCCGGCTCTGCCTGGTCATTCTATCATTGATATGTGTCTATTTACTCATGAAGTATACGGTTTCATTTCTATTCCCTTTTTTACTTGCAGTTATTCTGTCATTGATTTTGAATCGTCCAGTGACCTTTTTGGAAAAAACATTCAAATTCCCCCGGGGTATTGCGGTATTCATTATGCTATCAGTTACTGTTACAACCATTATCGGATTAATTATACTGATTCTTTCCGAGTTGATTCATGGAACGGCCTATTTGGCAGAAGTTGTTCCGAACCATTTCCGTTCTCTCATTTTTATAGCAGAAAATTTCATTGATGAGCAACTTATGCCGTCATATCATAACCTTGTTTCTTTTTTTCATGCGCTCAATCCGGAACAACAGGAGAGTATTAACACAAATATCAATCAAATCATGCAACAATTTGCATCATTCGGTGCGGACGTTATCAGTCATCTTTTGCATTTAATCCCCCAAACCATAGCATTGCTGCCTCGTTCTATCAGTATGTTTTTGTTTACTGTCATGGCTGCTTTTTTTATAACAAAGGATTGGGAGTCTTTGATTTGGCATATAAAAAAAAGGATCCCGAAAAATATACTCGATACCAGTTTTGCGGTTCAGAACCATTTACGCAATGCTCTTTTTGGATATATTCGGGCGCAATCTGTTCTTATTGTGATTACCTCATTGACAATCCTGATCGGACTTCTAATCTTTCAGGTTGAATATGCGTTAACCATCTCACTGTTGGCTGCATTAGCTGATTTGCTGCCATTTTTCGGGACAGGCATCATTTTTGTTCCATGGATTCTATATCTTTTTTTAACTGGCGATTACGTACTGACAATTGCTATAACAGTTTTATATATGATTGTCGTTATTCAGCGCCAGCTTCTTGAACCTAAAATCGTTTCCGGCAATGTGGGCGTGAATCCGCTTTTTGCATTGCTGGCTTTGTTTATCGGATTTCAGATATGGGGAGCTATCGGCTTCTTTATTGGTCCACTTCTTTTGTTCACAGTAAATGCGTTTTTTCAGGCAGGTATTTTTCACCAAATAGGGCATTTCATTAAGAACGGCTGACTCATCATCTGCGGTATATGATCATATTTCTGTCTGCTCGTTTACGCAGGTATTTTTCAATCATCCGTTTAAACGGGCCGCGGGTGAATGGCAGGACTAAAATAAATCCAATTATATCTGTAATAAACCCGGGCGCAAAGAGCATGACGCCACCGATAAAAATACAAATCCCATCCATCAGCGCCCATCCCGGCGGCTGTCCATTATTTATCGCATTCTGAGCTCTTTTCCATGCTTCAAATCCTTCTTTTCGGGCAAGTGAGACACCTGCCACCCCGGTAAATATTATGAGTGCAACAACCCACCATGGGCCGATAATACCCCCTGCCCAAATAAACACCCCTATCTCAATAGCGGGTATAATGATTAATCCAAGTAATAGCCACCGCATATAAGGTACCCCTTTCAACTGAAAGAAATTGGCCGAAGAGACCGAATTCCTTTTTTCAGGCTCTTTTCACATTCATAGTTGCTTTTTAGATATAAAGTGCGACTTTGCTCTGTCATTAGCGGAAACAGCCAGGATATTACAGCACCCTGGCATGTCCTTTGTATATGTCACCTTTTGCCCCGTCAATGGTTATATCCGTTCCATCCTGAATTTTATCATATATATCTTTAACACCAACGATGACCGGTATTCCAAGACTCAGGCCAACAACTGCCGCGTGGGAAGTAAGGCCGCCTTCTTCCGTGACAATGCCGGCTGCTTTTTCGACAGCTTCCATCATGTCACGGTCTGTGCCATACGTCACGAGGATATCATTTTCATTCACCTTTTCAATTGCTTCAGCGGCATTTTGGACAACGGCTGCTTTTCCATATGCACTGTTGCGGCCTATTCCTTGTCCTTTAGCCATCACATCTCCTATTACGTGGACCTTCATCAAATTGGTTGTCCCGCTCTCGCCTATTGGCACACCTGCTGTAACAATAACTCTGCTGCCACGGTCAAACAGATTGGTACTCAATCCTTCATCAATGGCAATATCGAGCATGTCATCAGTTGATTCCGCTTTGCTCCCCATAACTGCATGCACGCCCCACACGAGTGCCATTTGACGATTAACACTTTCGTGATACGTTACGGCAATAATAGGAGCTTCCGGACGATATTTCGAAATCATTCTGGCCGTATGCCCGCTCTCTGTCGGTGTAATAATTGCACTCACGTCCAAATTCATAGCGGTATGCGTGACTGACTGGCTGATGGCATCTGTGATGGTCATATCAACCGATTTCGAACGGTTATCGAGAATATGTTTGTGATTCAATGCCGTCTCCGTCTTTAAGGCAATATTTCTCATCGTCTCCACTGATTCCACTGGATACTCACCAGCAGCCGTTTCGCCTGAGAGCATAATCGCATCGGTACCGTCAAAAATTGCATTAGCCACGTCAGATGCTTCTGCTCGGGTCGGTCTCGGATTCCGCTGCATTGAATCAAGCATTTGTGTTGCAGTGATAACTGGTTTGCCGGCCGTATTACATTGGCTTATTAATTCCTTTTGAACAAGCGGGACATCTTCAGCCGGGGTTTCAACACCCAGATCGCCTCTTGCTACCATAAGACCATTGCTTACTTCCAGAATCGATTCAATGTTATCGATTCCTTCCTGATTTTCGATCTTTGGAATAATCTTAATGTGTGTTGCCTGTTGTTCTTCAAGCAATTCCTGGATTTCCAGAATATCAGAAGGACGCCGGACAAATGACGCGGCGATAAAATCCACATCTTGTTTGATGCCAAACTCGATATCCCCGGCATCCTTCTCTGTAATACCAGGCAAGTTCACGCTGACATTCGGTACATTCACACCTTTTTTATTTTTGATGGTACCTGAATTTAACGCTTTTGTTTTCAATTCACTATTTTCTTTATCCACTTCAAGTACTTCAAGCTCAATTAAGCCGTCATCAAGCAAAATTTTTGAACCCTTTTGAACGTCATTAACCAATCCGCCGTACGTAACGGAAAAACGTTCAGCGGTTCCTTCCACCTCATCCATTGTGACATGCACAACACTGTCTTTTACAATCTCGGCTTCACCTTCCCGGAAGGTGCCTGTTCTAATTTCAGGACCCTTTGTATCGAGAAGAATGGCAATCGTTTTGCCTGTCTCTGCAGCTGCCTGACGGATATTTTGAATTCGTCTTTCATGTTCGTCGAAATCACCATGAGAGAAATTCAGGCGGGCAACATCCATCCCGGATTCAATTAATTCTGTCAGGGTCCCGACAGATTCAGAAGCAGGACCAATAGTGCATACAATTTTAGTTTTACGCATTTCCGGTGCCTCCTTAAATCATCAAATCGAAAGTTCTTTGGACAATTGGTACATATTTAAATCAATCGTATGTTTTTTCTGCAAAATCTCAGAGATATCATGATTGACTAATTGATTATTTTGGATACCAGCGATTTTCCCTGCCTTTCCATCAAGCAGTAAGTCGACAGCCTCTGCTCCGAGCCGGCTGGCGAGCACACGGTCGGATGCAGTTGGAGACCCACCGCGCTGGAGATGGCCGAGCACTGTTACACGGGTCTCTAAATCAGCTGTTTCTTTTATTTTTTCAGCATAATTAAATCCGTTGTCCACACCCTCAGCTAAGACAATAATACTGTGTTTTTTTCCACGTTCCTGTCCCCGCTTCAACCTTTCGACAACGTCATGGAGTTCGTCTTTTTTCTCAGGTATCAGAATGCTTTCTGCGCCATCGGCAAGACCGGCCCATAAAGCCAAATCACCTGCATTCCGGCCCATTACTTCAATAATAAATGTCCTTTCATGAGATGAGGCGGTATCACGAACTTTGTCAATCGCTTCAATGACCGTATTCAACGCGGTATCAAACCCGATTGTAAAGTCCGTCCCCGCAATGTCGTTATCGATCGTGCCCGGTATACCGATGCAAGGATATCCTTTTTCCGTAAGCTTTACCGCCCCGCGAAAACTTCCATCACCGCCAATAACGATTAATCCTTCAATTCCATGTTTTTTCATCTGCTCGATACCTTTATTCTGGCCCTCGTCTGTTTTGAACTCTTTGCATCTGGCAGAATGTAATATCGTACCGCCGCGTTGAATAATATCCCCGACAGACCCGATATCCATTTTTTCAATATTGCCTTCTATCAGGCCCTGGAAGCCATTTTTTATGCCGTATACTTCGATATTATTAAAAATCGCTTTCCGTACCACTGCACGTATAGCGGCGTTCATGCCGGGTGCATCACCGCCGCTGGTCAAAACACCAATTTTCTTCATACTGTCACCTCTAATCTATCGCTGTCGCACAGCATAGCTGTACTTGCTCTCTATGCCAAACTTTATGGTCACTACTACCAAGATAATTGTAAACAAAATAAATATCAATTAATTTACCGGCGGTGCAGTTTCGAGCAGCAGTATGTATGCACTTAAATACATGAGCACAAGGAATGCTTCCCCGAATCCGCATCGCACGTGAGCATTAGTGGTTTTATTTTCCAAGGAGCGGAGAAACAAACCAACCAGAAACACCGACGTGTCATTTTTACCGGGCTTTTTGACCAACCTCTGGAAGTTTAAAAGAGGCTGACCATGTCAACCTCCGCACTACAACTGCTTGTAATCACCTATATTGTTATATTTTTCCCATCTTTGTTCAAGCAATTCGCCAGCAGGAATATCGATCAGTTCGTTGAGCGACTGTTCGAGCACAGCGTCAATATTTTCAGCTTGTGATATCACATCACGATGTGCACCGCCCCTTGGTTCCGGTATGATCTGATCGATAATCTCCAGCTGCTTCAAATCATAAGCGGTAATCATCATATTTTCAGCTGCTTGCTGTGCCAGGCCGGAATCCTTCCACAATAATGCCGCAGCCCCTTCAGGAGAGATCACTGAATAAGTGGAGTTCTCCAGCATATGAATCCGGTCACCAACACCCAATCCAAGAGCACCGCCGCTTCCGCCTTCACCAATCACAATACAGATAATCGGAGTTTTAAGACCTGCCATCTCCATCAGGTTCCGGGCAATCGCTTCACTCTGGCCCCGTTCTTCAGCAGCTTTTCCGGGATATGCTCCTTTGGTGTCAATAAAACACACAACAGGCCGGTTAAATTTCTCTGCCTGATACATATGCCGCAATGCCTTCCGGTAGCCTTCTGGATGAGGCATGCCAAAGTTACGGCGAAGATTTTCCTTCGTATCTTTCCCCCGCTGGTGCCCGATAACGGTAATTGGATTGTCCTTATAAAACGCAACACCGGAAACGATCGCTTCATCATCTCCATATAAACGATCACCATGAAATTCAATGAAGCTGGTAAATAATTTCTCAATATAATCCAGTGTCGTCGGACGTTCCTGATGCCGTGCCATTTGGACGCGCTGCCATGGTTGAAGATTGCCGTATATATCATTTTCCAGCACTTCCAGCCGGTTTTCCAGGGTATTGATTTCTTCAGATAAATCGACGTCACTATCGCTGGTAAATGTCTTTAATTCAGCGATTTTTTCTTTTAAATTAACAATCGGCTTTTCAAAATCCAGTACTTGCTTCATGAAATTCCCCCGCCTTTCTGATGCATGGCAAATAAAGTTGCAAGCAGGGTTTTCATCTCATGACGATGAACCACTTTATCGAGCTGTCCATGTTTCAGTAAAAACTCAGCCGTCTGAAAGTCTTCAGGCAGATCCTCATTGATTGTTTGTTCGATAATCCTGCGGCCGGCAAAACCTATTAGAGCACCCGGTTCAGCAAAGTTATAATCACCGATCGATGCAAAACTTGCCGATACACCACCTGTTGTAGGATGTGTCATCATAGAGATCATCAAACCGCCCGCTTCAGAAAACCGCTTCACAGCTACAGACGTTTTGGCCATTTGCATCAGGCTTAAAACACCTTCCTGCATTCTAGCGCCGCCCGAAGCAGTAAAAATAATGAAAGGGAGAGAATGCTCATTGGCGTTCTCAATTGCTCGGGCGATTTTTTCACCCATTGCGGAACCCATACTGCCCATCCGGAAACTGGAATCCATGACACTGCAAGCAATCATTTGACCGTCAATCAACCCTTTCCCGGTTACAACACCTTCATTCAACCCTGTTTTTTGACGGTCTTTTTCTATTTTTTCTTCATATCCGGGAAATTGCAACGGATTCGTGCTCGTAAGCTGCTTGTCCCATTCCTCAAACGTTCCTTCATCAAATAAGTATTCAATCCGCTCCCAGGCTGTCAATGGATGATGATAATCGCAATTTGGACAAACATTAAAGTTCTTGTTCATCTCTTTCCGATAATAGATTTTACGACAGTTTGTGCATTTCTTCATTAACCCTTCCGGAATATCAAGTTTGCTTTGTTCACTTGGAATGGTAGCATATTTTCTTTTCTTGCCAAAAAAATCTTTGAGCAAGGGTATTCCTCCTTTATTACACGGGGCAAGCTTAACACTGTTTCATATACTGCAATAAACCGCCTGTTTAGAAAACTTGGTTTATCACCAAGCTTCAATGACGAAAACCATAGTTGCACTTATACAGTAAGGGCTGGAACATAATTAAAACGGTAATTTTAAAGACGAACAATACACTACTTTAGCGAAGGAAATATACAATAACTCCTGCGGGACGGGAGACTAATCAGCCGCCCTAAAGTGCGCGAAGTATATTTCCGTAGCGGATTATATGCACCAACCATAATTCTAAATTAGTTCGGATTTTTCTTTAATAAAAACACTTTTATCCCAACTCCTACCTACCAAAAAGTGCTGCCTTATTTTCCAGCGGCTGGCAGTCCATAAAATAAGTCTTCTATGTTTTTGAAGTTATTATTTTCATATAGCTTTACAAGTTGCTGATAAAACGATTGATCATACGAAAGACTTGAAATGGTATATGAAAATTCATCCATCAGCTGCCAAACTTTAGCAAACAGCAGATTATCTGTTTTATAAAATAAGTATTGAAAAAAAGCGACATGTTTCTCATCATTGCTTAATGCAGTATCATGAATGATTTCCTTCAAATTTTCAATATCAGCATTATCAATATGTGAATAGGCTATACGCGCAGCTTCTTTTTCGATGATTTTTTTGGCAAATAACAGATCATTCCGTGTATTCGCTCCTTGCATAATAAATGACGACAGCACTTCTACCGAATGAAACGGACGGTATTGGCTTAAAAATGTTCCTTCTCCATGTCTTGTTTCAATCAAGCCCAATAATTCCATCGCCCGCAACGCTTCCCGAATAGAAGAGCGTCCTGCTTCCAGTTTTTCTGAAAGCTCACGTTCAGAGGGGAGCTTATCACCCGGCTTTAACGCATGTTCATCAATATACTTTCGAAGCTCGTGTAAAATACCCTGATATACTTTTTGTTTTGGTGAGATGGACACAGCCGGCGTCACTCCTTTTGCCGGTTCTCAGGAATGAAGAAGCATCACTTGAACATGACGCTTCAACTTAAGACAACCGGGCTTTCATCTCGTTTTAACTTTAAACATGCCGGACAAATTTATCCCGCATGTAACTGGCAGTAAATGTCCGATTCGTTCACTAACAATCATTGGAGGAAGAAAGGAAACCCCCACTGATTGAAGATTCTCTTTATTCTTCATCGATTTTTGTCAATGTGCGCGTTTTCCGAGCGACTTCTTCAGGATCCACATTAATTCGTGCAACACCGGATTCCATTGCCGCTTTTGCGACACTTGAAGCTACCAGTGGTGCAACCCTTGGATCGAAAGGTGCCGGAATAACATAGTCTTCTGATATTTCATCATCGGTTATCAGTGATGCTATTGCCTCAGCTGCTGCAATCTTCATTCGTTCATTGATGCGTGTTGCCCTGACATCCAGAGCTCCTCGAAAGATTCCCGGGAATGCCAGAACATTATTGACTTGGTTCGGAAAATCGGAACGGCCTGTACCAATAACTTTCGCCCCTGCTTCTTTAGCATCCTCCGGCAGAATTTCAGGGTCAGGATTTGCCATGGCGAAGATAATCGGATCATCATGCATTTTTTCCACCATCTCTTTTGACAGCAGACCGCCGGCAGAAACACCGATAAACACATCCGCATCTTTCAATATATCTTCGAGGGAACCTTCCTGTTTATCTTTGTTGGTCATTTTGGCAACTTCTTCTTTTACATCGTTCATGCCGTACTGTCTGCCCTCGTAAATGGCCCCTTTCGAATCACACATAATCATATCCCGGACACCTAAGTTGTGTAATAACTTTATAATTGCAATACCGGCAGCACCTGCACCATTGGCAACCACTTTAATATCTGAAAATGTTTTTCCGGACAGTTTCAATGCATTAATAAGTCCGGCTAGGGTCACGATCGCAGTCCCGTGCTGATCATCGTGAAAAATTGGAATATTCGTTTCCTTTTTCAGCCGTTCTTCTATAATGAAACAGTTCGGTGCCGCAATATCTTCAAGGTTGACACCGCCGAAAGTCGGCTCCATCAGCTTGACCGTTTCCACAATCTTTTCGATTTCATGTGAATCCAGACAAATCGGAAAGGAGTCCACACCAGCAAAGCTCTTGAACAATACAGACTTCCCTTCCATCACAGGCAACGCCGCTTCAGCCCCAATATTTCCAAGACCCAGAACAGCTGAGCCATCACTGACAACAGCGACCATATTACCTTTCATCGTATAATCATATACGGCATCTTTCCGGTCATAGATTTCCTTACATGGTTCGGCTACACCCGGAGAATAAGCTAGACTTAAATCTCTTGCATTCCGAACTGGAATTTTGGCTTCAGTCGAAAGTTTTCCTTGATTCACCTTATGAATGTGTAATGCTTCGTCTCTTAGGTTTGGCACACTATCCACTCCTTATAGGGTTCTCTAAAAAGTTATGAGGAATCTTGCTGCCATCGCGCTATTAATGCAAATAAGGCAAAAACCCCGCCGCCTGAAAGATCAAATCGGCAGGGTGGTCTGACCACTTAGTGTTTTCATTATAACAGATGGCTTTTATGTGTAAAGAAGAAAGATAGTCGGATGTATGTTATCAGACCACTTCAGCTTTTTTTCACCGTGTCCAGCACTACATTGCCGCTTCCGAAATAATCCTTCAGGGAAGACAGACACGCCTCATCAGGATTAACCAGGTATGCGAGAGATAACTTGTATGTCTTCTTTTCAGCCTGATCATAAACGATGACCGGTGTCCTGCCGGGTTTTTCGCTTGCTATACTTTTAATGGTATCAAAGGCACCTTCACTATTGTCATCTCTGATTCTGATGAATAAACGCTTGCTCTGATCAACTTCCCAATCCTGCTCATTAAATACTGTTATATCTGTCATAATCCATTGCAGCTGATTATTCCTGTTTTCCAGTTTTCCTGTAAATTCAACAAGCATTTCTTCACTTAGCCAGCGATGAACCTCCCTGTACAAATCAGGAAAAACAACAGCTTCCATCTCGCCTGTTTCATCTCCGATTGTCAAAAACGCCATCGGATCGCCTCGTTTAGTCCGGATGGTTTTAATGGCTTGTACGATTGCCGCACTTCTCAAATGTCGTTTCCCGGCCATTTTTGGAGCATCAGCCATTGATAGATACCCTGATGATTTTAGGATGTCACGGTATTTGGCAAATGGATGGCTTGAAACATAAATCCCGAGCAACGCTTTCTCATCACTTAATTTCTTCATCAAGCTGAAGTCTTCAATTGATACATAGTTTTCTTCCAGGGCCAGTGTATCCTGGAATAAGCTTGACTGCTCATTGAACTCTTTAAATAACTCCCCTTGCTCCAGAGCCTGATCAATTGATGCCAATAGGCTTGCCCGGTTGCCATAAAGCTCATCAAATGCTCCGGCCATAATCAGGGTTTCCAGTATTTTGCGGTTAATCACCTTTAAAGATACACGTAAACAAAAATCAAACAGACTCTTAAAAGCCCGATCTTTTCTGACGGTAATTATTTCATTTACAACCTGATTCCCAATGCTTTTGATAGACATAAAACCCATTCTGATTTGCTGTTTCTCCACCGAGTACTTGCCAAAGCTCTTGTTAATGGATGGAGACGCGAGTTCTAACCCATGCCCGTCTAATTCCTTCACATACATGTTTATCTTGTCGTGCTGTGTGCCGGCTGAACTCATCAGCTCAGCAAAGAAACTGGCCGGATAATGTGTCTTTAAATACGCCAACTGATATGAAATTTGACTATAAGCTACCGCGTGGCTCCGGTTAAATCCATAATTGGAAAACTTAACGATCCACTGAAATATTTCCTCTGCTACAGTTTCTGTATAACCGTTAGCAAGACACCCTTCGGTAAACACACTTTTTTGTTCAGTCATTATGTCCTGCTGTTTTTTACTGACCGCCCGCCGCAAAATATCGGCCTGTCCCAGTGAAAATCCTGCAATATTATGAGCGATTTGCATAATCTGTTCCTGATAAATCAATACACCATATGTCTTCCTGAGAATGGGCTCCAAATCAGGGTGCGGATATTTGATTGGCTCTTTACCATGTTTCCGGTTAATATAAACAGGTATGTTTTCCATTGGACCCGGCCGGAATAATGCGTTAACCGCCACAACATCCTCAAAAGTTGTTGGCTTTAATTGCATCAAAACTTGTTTCATGCCCTGTGATTCAAGCTGGAAGATACCATTCGTCTGACCTTTTTGTAATAAGTCATACGTTTGTTTATCTTCTGGTGGAATAGCTGCTAATGTAATCGGCTCTTTATTAGAAAAGCGGATCGTTTTTAATATACGTTCAAGCAGCGTCAGATTTCTGAGTCCCAAAAAATCCATCTTTAACAAGCCGATTGCTTCCAGATCGTTCATGGCATACTGAGTCAAATATGTATCTTGCGTCCCCGCAGTCAATGGGACACGTTCTCCCAAAGGCTCCTCACTGATAACGACACCGGCAGCATGAGTTGACATATGACGCGGAATCCCTTCAAGTCTGGCAGCAATGGTAAATAAAGCCTTCAATTTCTCTGATTGTCTGATGTATTGCTGCAGATCTTCAGATTCACGGACATACGACGCAATCGGATGTCTTGCCTGAACGGGAAATTTTTTTAAAATATAATTACTGTCTTCCTGATCGACATCCATTGTTTTCATCAGTTCGCGCAGCAATGATCGGGCAGCAAATGTACCAAATGTAATAATTTGCGCCACATGCTCGGTCCCATATTTACGACGGACATAATCAATAACCTCATCCCGTCTCTGATCAGAAAAGTCGATGTCAATATCAGGCATCGAGACGCGTTCAGGATTCAAAAACCGCTCGAACAGTAAATCATATTTAATCGGATCGACCTCAGTAATCCGCAGGACATAAGCCACCAGTGATCCTGCTGCAGAGCCGCGCCCGGGTCCGACAAGAATATTCTGCTCCTTGGCATATGCAATGAAATCCCAGACAATTAAGAAATAATCACTGAATTGCATTGACTGGATGACGTTCAACTCATACTCAAGACGTTCTTCTATCTCATCAGTTATGACCTCGTATTTATCCTGCAGAAATTTGCGGCATAGTTTTTCAAGGTATTGATTAGCATCCATCTGTTCAGGAACGGGATAAGATGGAAGCATTCGCCTGTTAAAATCAAATGTTACATGACATTTTTCTGCAATGACACGTGTCTCAGATATGATCTCAGGCCAATCGGCACCAAAAAGACCCTCCATTTCTATCCCGGAACGTAAATGCCGTTGTTTAGACGAGGGATTTGTAATACGCAGCGGCCATTTTCTATCCTGCTGCATGGCACGTAAACAATCAAACGCAATATCATCTTTTTCATTCAGGTATCGGACATCGTTCAGTAAAACGGCCTTGGTCTGATAAGTTTCGTTAAAAGCTTTTATTGCCTGGTTGATATGCCGTTCTTCCTGGAGCCCGTGATCCTGAACACCAAGGTAGAAATCTTCCCGGTCAAACATATGCCATGTTAAATCCAAATATTCCTTAACCTGATCATATGATTTATCCTGCAATTGTGTCCCGACACCGGACTCTGACGCAACGACAATGCAAATCAGCTCCCCGCTGTAACGCTTCAACTCAGATTGCCCGATACTATGCGTTTTGGATAATTGAATGTGCGAACTTAACTTCATCAAATTCTGATAGCCTTCATTGCTTTTTGCCAGAAGAATACACGTATCCGTTTCGTCGTCATTGGAACCAATCTTTACATTCATCCCAATGATTGGCTTAATGCCTTTGTCCAGACATGCCTTATAAAATGGGATAGCACCATATAAAACATGTTCATCGGTTAACGCCAGTGCGTCGTACTGCAGCTCATGCGCTTTTTCCGTGAGTTTTTCCATTGTAATGGTACTATTCATGAAGCTGTATCCGCTGCGGACTTGTAAATGTGTAAACGACATGCTATCCCACTCCCCCTTTAAAGTATATGCCTTTATTATAGCTAATCCTGTTAAAGACTGCATTTTATACATTTCAACCGTTCTGACATATCTTGTCCGAAAACTTCATAAAATGAACCAGTATACAGACAAGGAGCCTACATGATGGAAGAACGGTTTATTGTTCAACTCATTCATTGTTTTTTTATCGCTTTTGGTGTCATTATAGGCGGATCCATTATTGGCAGTATCGGCGGATTTATTACCGGAGATGCCCCGTTCACTCAAATGAGCAGAATTGCTGACAGATTAAGAATCTGGGCAATTGTAGCCGCGATTGGCGGGACATTTGATGCCATCGCCAATTTTGAAAAAGGGGTGCTGGACGGTTCCACCTTTGATTTATTCAAACAAATTATGCTTATATTAACAGCAATGGGCGGGGTAAAAGCCGGTATTATCATCATCAGTTGGCTCATTCAGGAGGATGTCGGCTAATGCACATCCCGCCATATCATAAAAAATCATCGGTTCAGCGCTTTCTTGTCGGCGCATTTATCGGTTCAGTCGTTGCCTATTTTATTTTCGTTTATATGCATGGATCAATGTATGGACAGCTTTTGGAAGAAAACCGTAATCTCAAATCAGAAGTGCGGGAATTGGAGCAGCAAAATGATGCATTGCTTGAAGACAATGAAAATCTGGATGAGCAGGCCAAAGAACCGATAAAAGTTGAAACCATCGAGATTACAATCATTAATGAAGAGGATTTGCCGGATAAGCTGATTATACATGACCTTAAAGAATTAATGAAGGACGAAATCAATCATATTATCGGCAAAGATCTTTCCATCATTGCAGAAAGCGATGGTCTGTTAGAAGCGACTATCCAAAACAAAGTGTTTACCATCGATGATTTTGAATTCCAATTCACTGTTGAAAAACTATACTTGACTCCTACAGTAAAGATTTCAGTGGAAGCCACTATCGCCGATTAATATGACTGGTTAATGAACAAACACCCCCATATTATTATGAACGTTACGATAGAACCATCTCCGTAATGGAGATGGCTCTTTTTTTATTTTCACGCATTATATTGCCTGCACGCTTCGTCGAGATCTTTTACAACATTTTCAGTCTCCTGCCATGTGCTGACAGTGGCCCCCGATGCCATTGGATGTCCGCCGCCATTATATTTGGCTGCGATCTCATTGATAACCGGCCCTTTTGAACGCAAACGGACTCTGATCAGCTCATTTTCTTCAATAAACAATACCCATGCTTTAATGCCTTCAATATTACCGAGCACCCCGACAAGCTGACCGGTTTCCTTTGAACTGACACCATATTCATCCAGCAGCGCTTTTGATAATCTAACAGAACTTAATCCGGATTCCGCAAGTTCAAAATGCTGTAAAATATAACCCTGGAGCCGGGCAATATTATCTTTCGTTTGATAGATGCCATCATAAAGACTCGTCCGGTCAAAATTATAAGCAACAAGCTCTGAAGAATGCTGAAATGTCTTTTTTGTTGTGCTCGGAAATAAAAATCTTCCCGTATCACCAACGATACCAGCATACAAAAGACGCGCTGCTTCATCGTTAAAGGTAAATCCTTCACCTTTTCCGGCAACATATAAATCATAAATCATTTCACTCGTAGAACTTGCAGACGTATCCACCCACAACAGATCGCCAAATGCATCCACATTTGGATGATGATCAATTTTAATGAGCTGACTTCCGTAGTCAAAGCGCTGATCACTGATACGGGTAGCATTAGCTGTATCACATACAATTACCAATGCATTGTTATATGTATCATCATCTATATCGTCCATATCCGCCAAAAAGTCCAGTGAGGGCTCACTTTCACCGACGATATACACATTTTTGTCCGGGAAAGACGCTGCTATCATTTCTTTCAGTCCTGCCTGAGATCCGTATGCATCCGGATCAGGGCGCACATGCCGGTGAATAATGATTGTTTCATATGTCTTTATCGCTTGAATAATAGCTTGTTTACTCATTTTATTCTCCTATCTTTGTCACATTTAATCATTTATATTACTTTCGCAAGTGTCAAAAACAAGGTACAATAAAACTTCAAGTGAAACTTCTATCACGAGATAACTGAAAAGTTTCACCGCAGGGTAATCGTTTGTTCCCGCATCGTTTTTAATACTGAAAATTACAGGAGTCGATCTCATGATTATTTTCCCGATTATTATTGTCATATCGCTTGTTTTCTGGGTATATTACAAAGTCGCCATTCTGAAAACGGATGATGGCCTCACTCAAGCTTATTTTAACGCAAAATCCCGTATTTGTCTTGGAAGTTTCATCTTCTTTTTTGGCATTAATCAGTATATATTTTATGAAACCAGGATCTCTTTATTTATCGGTATAATTTTCCTGGTTTTGGGAGGCCTGCATTTATATTCCGGAATCAAAGAAGCGAAACACTACCGTAGAGAGTGGAGGCGATTAAACCCGCAATGAGACCGCTTGTCAATAATCCAACAGACGAAAGGAATCGGCCCATAGCCGATTCCTTTTTCAGAAATACTCTCCTCTACTCTCCTCATAATTTCTATTGCTTCTAGAAGGAAATACACGAAGACTCCAGCGGGAAAGCGAAGACGTTGAGACCCCACAGCGAGCATTCTTTGCGAGCGAGGAGGCTCAGCGCGAGCCCTAAGGTGCGCGGAGTGTATTTCTGAAGCGGTAGACGATGCACCAACCTACACCTAAAGTTACTTCGCAGTTTATGGATTTTGTAACATAAACAGCAACTTTTTAGAAAACAGCTTTAAGTGAAGATAATACTACCGATCAATCAGCTGTGCCATCAGCAGCCCTTTCCCTACCATTTTTTTGCCGCTGAAAACCTCTACATCCATTTTAGCGTATATCCGTCCGGCTTCCAGTATGTGTGGTCTGATGGTCAAATGGCTGTCGATTTGAACGGGTTTCAGAAAATAGACTGTCAGATTCTCAACAACGAGATCACCTTTTTTATAATGACGCAGAATCCGGCTGCTGGCTTCCGTCATTAGATTTGTAAACACACCATTTGAAAGTGTTCCAAGCTGATTCGTCATTTGGGGGGTCACTTGCGCATGAAAAACTGTATCATCATCTTCATCAGGCAGCAGATTGCTGGCAACGATATCATCAATTGTCTCACCGGTTTGCGGCTGCCTCTGGATTTGTTGAAGGGCTTTGAGGACATCCTGCCGTGATGCAATCCCTCTCAGTCTGTTGGAAGAATCAACAACAGGCACCACTTCAATTCCTTCCCACACCATTATGTGAGCAACATACGCCAGTGATGTTTTTTCTTGAGCAGCAATTGGATTTTTGGTCATGATTTTTTCAACAAGCATATTCATGTCTTTTCCGATAACGTCTTTTGAAGTGATCATGCCCACTACTCGTTCTTTTGCATCTACGACCGGATATCTTGTGTGTGTCGATTGTTCGTTTAATTCATACCAGCGCTCAAGCTTGTCTTTCGTATATAAATACAACGATTCATCATATGGCGTATAAATATCACCGATAAACACGATTTCCTTTTTAATCAGCTGATCATAGATAGCCCGATTGATCATAGCAGCAACAGTGAAGGTGTCATAGCTTGTCGACATAATCGGCAGCTGCTTTTCGTCCGCCAGTTGTTTAATCTCACCATTAGTATCAAAACCGCCTGTAATCAAAACAGCTGCACCTTCATTTAATGCCAGCTCGTGCGCCTTCACTCTGTTTCCAACAATCAGCAGCGACCCTGCTTCAGTATATCGCATCATAGCATCCAGCTGCATGGCTCCTATCACGAACTTGTTCAATGATTTATGGAGTCCCTCTCGCCCTCCAAGCACTTGACCATCCACTATTTTGATAACTTCAGCAAACGTAAGCCGTTCAAAATTATCTTTCTTTTTCCGTTCGATTCGGATAGTGCCGACACGTTCAATGGTGCTGACAATCCCTGGTTTTCTGCTTCTTTAATGGCACGATATGCTGTCCCTTCACTAACATTCAGAGTCTTGGCAACTTGTCTGACTGAAATTTTGTGACCAATTTCCAGCGATAAAATATGTTGCAATATTTGTTCATGTTTCGTAGCCATTTGAGTCACCGACTTTCAACTGTACTAGTCTTTATCTTCACCATTTATTATACAGTTGATACAGCAAAACCTCAATGATTAAGCCCTTTCGCGCGTTTCAGCACCTTCCTGTTCCATAACCGGAGGATCAGTCATCTGCAAAAGTGTTGCAAAATTAGCCCCAACAACCAGCAACAGAAAGCCGAGCCACACGCCCCAAAAAAGAACAGCCTCTTGAATAACAGCATCCGGCATAACGGGCCATGCAATGTATAGGAAAAACCCGGCTAATAACAAACGCAAAATCGCATAATGTCTCAAAACATATCTCCTCCCTGCTGTCAGCTTATGATGACAGCGGCCGGTAAAGAACCAAAAGGCGATGCTTTAACTGAAATGGTTGAAATACCATCCCAAAAGTGATTCACCATAAAAATAAGCCACAACAGCTGCAGTAACAATATATGGTCCAAACGGAACCGCCTGTTTCCGGTCAATGACTTTCGTTAATAACAATACCAGGCCGACAACGGCACCTAGCACACAGGAAAGAAATAAAGTGAGCAATGTCTTGTCAAATCCCAACACAATGCCCAAAATGCCAAAGAGCTTCATATCACCTCCGCCCATTCCTCCGCGGCTTGCCAAAATGATTATGGCTATAATCACCATACCGCTTAAAGCTCCGGTAATAGAAGACCACCAAGGGTCCAGAGGGTTTATAATACGCGTGAAAATCAACAGCGGCAGAAAGAAAAGCAACACATTATTCGGAATAAGCATGTATTTCATGTCAGTTACAAAAATAATAACAAGCAGCGACATTAATAATAATGCTGTCACTAATTCAACCTGAAATCCCAGTTTTATGTAAGAGAACGCAAAGAGTAAACCGGTTATCAATTCGATGACAGGATACATGATCGATATAGCACTTCTGCAGTGTCTGCACTTGCCGAGCTGAAAAAGATAGGACAAGATTGGAATAAGCTCATACCATGATAATTGATTTTTACAATGAGGGCAGATGGATCGGTCAGACGCGAAAGAACGTTTTTGAGGGGCGCGTAATCCAACGACATTGAAAAATGAGCCAAAAATCATGCCGAGCAGGAAAAATAGAAGAATGAGAGGATTCGTCATTTCTGTACTCCTTATTAAAATTTAAATTATTTGTTAAGTTATTATAGCATGACCTGCTCAGTATAACAGCCCAAAAATTAAAACGTGAGCATGAGCGCTCACGTTTTAATCTTACAATTCTGTTGTTTCACCAATCTTCATTGCCTTGCCTTCTCCGGTTTTCACTTTGGAAGCAAACGCTTCGGCATCCTGTTCGATTAGCGGGAAGGTATTGTAATGCACCGGAACAATCGTCCCTGCATTAATCCAATCGGAAGCAACCAGTGCATCTTCCGGTCCCATTGTAAAGTTATCGCCAATCGGAACAAATGCAATATCGATATCATTCATCTCACCAATCAGCTTCAAATCACTGAATAACCCGGTATCGCCTACATGATAAATCGTTTTACCGTCAATCGTCAGTAAAATTCCGCCCGGCATACCGGTGTAGATAATCGTTCCGTCTTCTTCCGTATAAGAAGAACCGTGAAACGCCTGGGTGAACTTCACTTTGCCAAAATCAAATTCGTGAGCACCACCAATATGCATTGGATGCGTATTCAGGCCTTTGCCACCTAAGTAATTTGCCAGTTCATTCGGAGCAACGACCAGTGCATCGTTACGTTTGGCAATATCTTCGGTGTCCCCGACATGGTCGTTATGACCGTGTGTTAACAGAATCACATCTGCTTCAACCGACCCCGCATCAAGATCACAATCTTCTGTTCCGGAAATGAACGGATCGATTAAAATGGTATGATTATTTGTTTGAACCCGAACTATAGAATGTCCATGATAGGATACTTTCATGATTATCGCTCCTTTTGCAAAATAGTCTGCACTCTATACATTCGATAGAGACCTCCCAAACTCCTTTACCCGTTTCAACTATTTTTATTCATTTCAATTAAAAATCAGCTCAAAATCTTTAGTATTTGAAAAATAGACCACCATCAGAAAGATCTCTCCCTAATTAAAAATTTCAGCGTCCATTGAATTCAAAATACCCGCCTTTAAGAAAACGGCCTTATGTAAAAAACGTTCAGATACTAATATAATCCGAACGCTTTTACGGGTGCTGATTATGCTGTCAAAAGAAACAGTTATTTGGGAGCACCCTATTTGTTATTCTTTGCCCATTTTCTTTTTTAACTCAGCCAATTCATCATCGACTTTGTTATCGTCATCATTCAATTGATCAAATTCTTCATCCAGTGAGCGGTTTTCGTGTGTGAAGTCTTCACTCGTGTCAGCCTCGGCTTCATACTGCAGCACTTTTTCTTCCATCCGTTCAAATCCTTTCTTGGATTCATCACTGCCTATGGCTGACATCGTCCGATTCATTTTTGTTTTTGTTTTTGCGGACTCTGCACGGGCCTGAAGTGAATCTTTTTTCAATTTCATCTGCTGATATTCTTTCTTCATCTCATCGAGCTTATGACGTAATTCACGCGTATCTTTACTGGCCTGCTCCCATGACTCTTTCAGCAAACCTGCCTGTTGTTCAAGGTCAGCCTTGTCTTCCAATGCACGCTTTGCCAAATCTTCATTTTCCGCCGCTACTGCCTGCTCAGCCTGATTCTGACGTTTTTCCACTTTTGCCTCTGCATCATCAGCTTTTCGCTTCAGCATTTTTTCATTGGCGACTTGTTTGGCAACCGCTGACTCGACTTCCCGGATATCGCTTTCCATGTCCCGCATAAACTGATCAAGCATTTTCACCGGATCTTCCGCCTTGTCAACCATAGCATTCAATTCCGAACCGACAACAGTCGAAACACGTTTAAAGAACTTAAACATAGATTTAACCTCCTTAATTAAAATATTTCCAAAAGATATCCGTTATTTTTTAGTCTTCTTTATACAATACGAATAACTAACGAAATGGTTTCAAAATTGATCGATATTTCCTGGATCGATTTGTTATAATGAAGATCATGACCAGAAGAGAGGTGCTTACATTGACAAACAGACTGGACACTCTGCTCGAGAAACTCAAGGATCAGAAACTCGACAGTATGCTTGTGACGTCTGCTTCGAATTTTTATTATCTGAGCAATCATTATACAGATCCGCACGAACGCGTTATTGCTGTGTATGTCAGCAGATTCCATGACCCATTATTGATTATACCCGCTTTGGAGAAAGATGATGCCAAAAAAGCAGGTTGGGAATTCGAATTAATCGCCTATAGTGACCATGAGAATCCATGGGAACTGTTTTATAAATTCTTAAAGCGTCACAACAAAATGCCAGAAACAATTGCAGTGGAATATAATCATCTGACGCTGGAGGGTTTCGGGCAAGTTAAATCAGTGCTGCCGAATGCTGTTTTTCAGGATGCGCAGGAAATCCTGTCCAACTTACGCGTTATCAAAAGTGCTGAAGAATATAAACTGCTTAAAGAAGCGGCTAAATTTGCCGACTTCGGTATCGAAACCGGCATCAAAGCTATAAAAGAGGGCACCAGTGAACTGGAGATCATTGCAAAAATCGAATACGAGCTGAAGAAACAAGGAATCCAGCAGATGTCCTTTTCGACAATGGCTTTATCAGGAACCAAAACGGCATCACCGCACGGAACACCTTCAATGAAAAAAATCGAAAAAGGTGATCTTGTGCTATTTGATCTTGGTGTCGTTTATGAAGGGTATTGTTCGGATATTTCACGAACGGTCGCCTTCAACTCCATCACTCCTGAACAGGAAACAATCTACAATACAGTCCTGGATGCGGAAACGAAGGCGATCAAATCATCAAAGCAAGGCATTGCTGTCAAAGATATTGATTTAGCGGCACGTCACCACATAGATGAAAACGGTTATGGCCGATATTTTATACATAGAGTTGGTCATGGACTTGGAATCGAAACACATGAATACCCTTCGATGCATAGTGAAAACAAACTGCCGATCGAAAAAGGGATGTGTTTCACAATCGAGCCGGGGATTTATGTACCTGATACGGGCGGTGTTAGAATCGAAGACATGATTTTCATAACTGACGGTGGTGCTGAAACATTAACAAGGTTCCCGAAAGAACTGCAAATAGTGGATTAATATATGTGCGAAATAAAGTGAATCTTCAATCAGTGGGGAGTTCTTTCTTTCCCCCACTGATTGTTAGATGAACGAATCGGACATTTACTGACAGTTGATCCCCCGCCTATTCTTCATCATCGTATACGCGAACATTTGAGATGGGGGTCTTTCTGCCAGTTACATGCGGGATAAATGGCCATGAATAATGATTAAAAGCGGTTCCTCCCATAGGAACCGCTTTGAGTTATGTTTAATGTCTTTTGGCTCATCAATTTGCACTATTCTACCGGTACCTGTTTATGACATCAATCCCGCCGGTAATTTCAAATATGGAGCCTGTTATCATATCCGAATTGTGATCACACAAGTATAGAATCGCCCGCGCTATATCTTCCCCTGTTCCTGGCCTGCCAATCGGAGTTTTATCGCCGTTAACCTGTCTGCTTTCTTCAATTTCAGCTTCCTTCATATCCCCAACTATGTTGCCCGGACAGACCATATTTGAAGTGATTTGGTTCTCGGCTTCTTCTATAGCAATTGTTTTTGTCAACGACACAAGTCCGCTCTTAGCCGCTGCAAAAGCAGCACGATATGGCCAGCCTGATGCGTTATTTGCTTCCTGGAAACCGTAATTGACAATCCGGCCGAATCCACGCTTTCGCATATGTGGCAGCGTCTCCTTCAACAAATAAAATACCGCATTCAAATTTCCATTCATCATTTCATGCCACTCATCATCCGAATAGTCAAGCAGCTTTTTGCGTTCGAATACAAACGGACCAGCATTGTTGATAAGGTAATCAATACCGCCATGGTGATCAACGGCGCGATTGACCAAATTGACAATGTCTTTTTTTCTCGTCACGTCTGTTTTTTCAATATATAATGATTGGCTGTAAGAAGCAAATTCTTTTTGCAAGACCTGAGCTTTATCAGCATTAGTGTGATATGTTGTTGTTACCTTGTGTCCGGCTTCCAGAAATTTTTTAACCACTTGTTTTCCAAGTCCGGATGTTCCGGCTGTAATCAAGGCATGTCCCATCATTCGCTCCTCCTTATTCAGTACATAAATTTTGACTGAATACTTGTCATGATTGACATTATAACACAATAAACTGATTATAAGCAGGAAAACAATCCACCCGACCTGAATTAAGATCAGGGTGGATTGCTTTACCATATCACTTCTTCTGATTATTATGCGTGTGGATACTGCGGTTATTGGAAAGCTTATTCTTATCCTCAATAACACCGCTCTGATAGCTTTTGAACAACTGATTTCTTACAGCAGATATGCCTTTTTCATCTTCAAACGATTTATTTTTCTTTGACAAGTTATATCACCTCCAGTTTTAGTATGTTCACATTTAAGACATAAAAAAGCAGTTGATCTTTCCAGTTTTACAAAAAATTTGATTGTCAGTCGCGTTGAACGGGTATTAATATAATAAGAAAGAAGGAGGGGAATACAGTGGATTCTGAATATAAGCAGATTGTCGTTGCAGTTGATGGATCGGAAGCTTCGGAAAAGGCTTTCAAAAAAGCACTGGACATTGTTAAGCGAAATGAGGCACGTATGATATTGGCCCACGTTGTCGACTCGAGAACCTTTGCTACGGCAGAGGCCTATGACAGGACTCTTGCGGAACGGGCAGAAGAATATGCAAAAGATTTAGTGGGCAGTTATGTGGAAAACGCAAAAGTTGCCGGTGTTACAAATTTGGTGAAATGCATTGAATATGGTTCTCCAAAAGTAAAAATTGCCAAAGACATTGCAGGTAATTTTGGAGCAGATTTAATTATTTGCGGTGCTACCGGAATGGGTGCAGTCGAACGCTTCCTGATCGGTAGTGTTTCAGAAAGTATTACACGGTATGCCTCATGCGATGTGCTCGTTGTACGGTAACATTCATATAAATATGATTAATATCTATCGCGCGACTTTTCACTCGTGATCGCGCGATTTTATACTTTTTTGGATTACAGGATATCCTTTTTTGCTTCATTTATGACATGTGCCAGCTCAGGAATAACCAGTTTATTCATGGCTAATTTTACTGCCCCTGAGGAACCAGGTGTTGCAAAAATCGGTGTATGTTCAATTACACCGGCGATAGCCCTTGATAAAACAGCCGATGAGCCAATATCTTCCTGATAGCTGAGCATACGAAAAATCTCCCCAAAACCGTTCATTTCTTTACTAAGCATCGGTTTAATTGTCTCGATGGTCACATCCCGGTAAGCAATCCCGGTTCCGCCATTTGTTAAAATGACATCGACATATGGATCCTTACAGCCGGCTTCGATTTCATTCTGAATGACATGCTTATCATCTGAAATAATCTTTTTGACCATCACGTTATGACCTGCTGTTTCAAGCAGTTCTGTCATCAGCCGCCCACTTTTATCCGTTGCATCAGTTCGTGTATCACTGATTGTAATGACCATGCAATTAACCGGGGCTTGTCTTTCTTTATGTTTATGGACAGCCAAAACCCCCCTCCTTTAGCCTTCCTTTATCAGTCTTACCGTATCACGTGCAATCACCACTTCTTCATCGGTCGGTATCACCATCACTTTTACCGGAGAATGCGGATAATTGATAAACGCTTCTTTTCCTCGTATCTTATTGCGTGAAGGATCCCAATAGACACCCATAAATTCCATCCCGGTAAGGACTTTTTCCCGGATCACATCACTATTTTCACCGACACCCGCAGTGAAAATAATGGCGTCAACACCTGACATTCTTGCAGCATAAGAACCAAGATATTTATGAATCCGCCCTGCAAAAACTTCCAATGCCAACTCCGCACGGTCGTTTTCATCAGCATGCTGCTCAATATCACGCAGGTCACTGGAAAAACCGGATAATGCTAACATCCCGCTTTTATTATTTAATATATTAACGACTTCATCTGCTTCTTGTCCTGTTTTTTCCATGATGAATGGAATCAATGCCGGGTCAATGTTTCCGGAACGCGTACCCATTGTGACACCTGCCAGTGGCGTGAAACCCATCGATGTATCAATCGATTTGCCATTTTCAATTGCGGCAATACTGGCACCATTTCCGAGATGGCATGAAATAAGACGCAACTGTTCAAGCGGAATGCCCATCATTTCTGCGGCACGCTGTGAAACATATTTATGTGAAGTTCCATGAAAACCGTATTTGCGTATGCCATAATCCTTATAATATGCGTAAGGTAAACTGTATAAATATGATTTCTCCGGCATGGTCTGATGAAAGGCGGTGTCGAATACTGCCACCATCGGAACATCAGGCAGAATTTCCCTGAATGCACGAATACCTGTCAAATTAGCCGGATTATGCAACGGAGCCAATTCAGAAACCTCTTCAATCGTTTTGATTACTTCATCTGTTATGATGACGGAATCACTGAACTTTTCTCCACCGTGCACAACACGATGGCCAACAGCTTTGATCTCATCCATTGACTGAATTGCACCTGATGATTGAAGTTTATCCAACAATAATTTAACCGCAACATCATGGTCAGGTATCTCCATTATCTCCTTGTTTTTCTCCATAACTTCAATCGAAAAAACAGAGTCGGTTAAACCAATACGTTCCACGAGCCCTTTTGCCAAAACCGATTCATCAGGCATATCGATTAATTGGAATTTCAAAGAAGAACTACCTGCATTGATTGCCAGTATCTTGGACATACGACCAAACCCCTTCATACACTTATTTATTCATATTCTCTTTAAACCATTGGTTCATTTGCGCTAAGATATCGTTCATGGCTTCGGTATTCTTAAATGAAGGCAACTGAGCTAACAACGGCTGTTTCAATGCGCTTGTTTCCGGTCCATTTTTTTGCAGCAACAGGATACTTTTTCGATTTTTTTCAGATTTAAATGCTGATTCCGGCAGCTGCACGACACCGATAATATGTGCATTTTCCTGAAGATAGGCATGCAGTTTGTCAGACTGATCACTTTCAAAAAGAAATTCAGGAATGACGAAAACCAAGTATCCGCCTTCTTTCGTATAATTGATGCTCTGTTCGATAAATAAATGGTGGGCATACGAATGACCTTCGTCTGCTGTCATTTCATAATCATTTGCGCGAATGTCGTCAGGATAATAACCAACCGGCAAATCGCTGATGACCAGATCAACCGGATCCATCAGAAAAGGACGCAAGCTGTCCTGATGGAAAAATTCAATTTCCTTTTTCTGCAGATTAGCACTCAAAACAGCGAGCTGAATAAGTGTCGGATCAACTTCTCCCGCTGAGACGTCACCAACATCGTCCAGCTGTTCCATGACAATCGATAATAAATTTCCCGTACCGCTTGCCGGGTCAAACACCCGTAAACTTTTTTGACCTTCTGTTAATTTGCCAGCCAAATAGCCGGCAAACAAGGCGACTGTTTCAGGTGTCATCAGGTGTTGTTCCTGAGTTGCCCCTTTCATTCCTTTTAAAATGGCGAGCTGCACAGCTTTTCTCACTTCCACCACTTCATAAGATGCGGTGTCCGGTAATTTTTGCAGCTGTTCTGTTAATTCTTTCTGTGGCTCTCCTTCAAAAACGGCCTCCAGGACAATTGCCAAACTGTCTAAATACGTTTCATTCAAATCTTGCTGAACTGTTTCCGTTAAATTATCAATTTGTTCAAATAAGCCTTCCACATTTGATTGTTCCATTCTTAATCCTCCGATCCACTCTTGAGAAAGCGGTTCTATTGTATCAAATGACCGGCGCATCCTGAAATAAAAAGCTCCCCTGCCACATTTCGAGCAGGAGAGACGCAACAGGAGAGATTTATCCCGCATGTAACTGGCGGCAGTAAGACCCCCACCACAAAAGTTCGCGTATACGATGAAGATTAGTTGGGGGATCAACTGCCAGTATATGTCCGATTCGTTCACCTAACAATCAGTGGGGGAAGAAAGAAAACCCCCACTGATTGAAGTTTCACTTTATTCCGCTTTTTTCGCTGCTTCCAAGGCACCCTCATAATCCGGATGATTGGTTGCCTCATCGACATATTCCACATAAGTGACATTATCATTTGAGTCAACCACAAATACAGCGCGTGCCAGAAGACGGAGCTCTTTAATCAGGACACCATATTTTTCACCAAAATCTGCCTGACGGTGATCTGATAATGTATCCAAATTCTTCACGCCATTTGCTGCACACCAGCGTCCCTGAGCAAACGGCAAATCCATGCTGATGGTTAACACCTGGACATTTCCAAGCTTGTCTGCTTCTTCATTAAAACGCTTTGTTTCATCAGAGCAGACACCCGTATCAACTGAAGGTACAGCAGCGATCAACCGCACTTTGCCTTTATAATCACTGAGTGATACTTCCTGAAGATCATTGGCTAAAACCGTAAAGTCAGGAGCCTTATCACCGACTGAAACTTCATTCCCCAACAATGTGACCGGATCCTGATTAAATGTAACATTTGCCATGTGAATCATCCCTTTCGTATAAATTTATTCATAAGTACGTGTTCAAAAAGGAGCATTCTTACCGGACTTTTTGAACAACCTTTATAACTTTATTATGAATGGAACGGTCACATATGTCCACTGTTAAGGTGCATCAATCGTATGAATTTTTTGTGAACTAAACATCGTAATTTTGATCAAATTCATCATTAAATGACTGCTGTGACTTACGCTGTTGTTTTTTGTCCTGCCTGCTGCGGGCTTGTTTTGACTCCTGATTCTCTTTATCGTTACTTTTACTATCGCTTTGTTGACTGGACTGTTGCTTCATCATTTCAGGAAGCCCTGATTCTTTTAATAATTGCTGAATTTTTTCGGCTGCTTTCGGTGCAAAATCGAGTAATTTTTCATATATATGCGTATTTTCATCTAGGTGAATCATTTTAATTCCTTTTGGACTGACAATTAAAAAAGCAACCGGTGTCACAGAAACACCACCCCCGCTGCCTCCGCCAAAAGGCTTGGATGCACCGGAGGACGATTCACCTGATGAGCTTCCGTTGAATTCGCTGCCACCTGCAGCAAATCCGAATCCCAGCTTTGATACTGGTAAAATGACACTGCCATCCATCGGTGATTCAATTGCATCTCCAATAATTGTATTAGCCTCCGTCATATCTTTTAAATTCTCCATTGCCGTCGTCATCAGACCCTCTATCGGATGTTCATCCATGATAATCCTCCTTCTTTAGATGATTGCTTCCTGGTTCTTAGGATCTTTCCGTATGAATTTCAGTAATGCATAGATAGCTTGCCCTGTCCTGATTGTTATCATACAGTCCACTTTCGAATCGATTTGTTTTTGATTAAAAAGCGGAATTACCTCAAGAAGCGGCTTGTGGTCAAAATGGCTTTTAGACGATAAAAGACCTGTTATCATGCCTTTTACAGACCAGATTCCACCTGTCAAAACCCCGGTAATAGGTGCTTTTCCGGCACCAACTTCCGTAACCCATGAAAAACGTTCAAATCGAAGCCTCTCTAGAATGATTGTGGTCATGTCATGATAACTTTTTAGTCTTTGAATAAAATTTTCGCTCATCTTGTGTAATAATGTTAAGGTCTCGTCCAGAGATTGATCTTGATTATTCGTTTCTTCCGATAAATCAACAGTTCGTTTAAAAATCCGAATACGAAAATAATAAACAGCAAGATCGAGCGTTTGCTGGTTCTGATCAAACAGTACCGAACAATCAATCTTTATTCGGGACAATAAAACGGCAGCTATGAGTATAATCAAAAAAACACAAAATAACCCAAGAACCATAGGATCACCTCTTCACTAGCATATTCTGCTGCAAATTCCAGTTTTTACACATGATTAGGATTAAATGAAAAGAAATGATAAACTTGGGAAAATAAGTACTATGTATATTGTGAGGTGTCTATAATGCCTGATCGTAATAACATATTTTTTTACTATAAACCTGATAAAAAACTTGATGAAAAATTGCAGCCACTATTTGAATTGGCCCGCCAAAACGCGTTCAACATTGTAAAAGATCCCGATGACGCTAACGTGATTGTCAGTGTTGGAGGAGATGGCGCATTTCTTCAAGCTGTTCGACAGACCGGCTTTCGTCAGGACTGTTTATACACCGGCATAACCCGGTCAAATGAATCAGGCCTGTATTGTGATTTCAATATGGACAATTTCGAGGAGATGCTACACACCATGCAGCACGAGGCGATGGAAGTACGCCGTTTCCCGGTCATTGATGTTACAGTCAACGGCGGTCGGTCAACCTTTCATTGCCTGAATGAAATCAGCATCCGCACGAATATCATTAAATCTATTGTTATTGATGTGCATATTGATGACTTACATTTTGAAACGTTTCGCGGAGATGGACTGGTCGTCGCAACACCAACCGGCAGCACGGGGTACAATAAATCGGTCCAAGGTGCGATTATCGATCCTAAGATCCCTTGTTTCCAGGTGTCTGAAATTGCATCACTCAATAATAATCGCTATCGTACATTAGGATCATCATTTGTATTAAACAAAGACCGGCAGCTGACGTTGAATGTTGTGCAGGATGGTAATGATTATCCGATTATCGGGTTGGATAATGAAGCCTATTCAATCCGCACGATTCAGGATCTGACAGTTCATTTAAGTGATAAAGTCATTAAAACGGTTAAACTTAAAGACAACTCTTATTGGGACCGGGTCAAACGGACATTTTTATAATAAGTTTCAGGTCTCCGAAAAACCTTTCAGTTGCTCTGAACAGCATGTTTGCACACTTTAATTTGGATTACATCCCAAACAATTAAACGGGGCTATCCCTAAAAAAGGATAGCCCCTGGCCATTTTGATCTTATTGTTGTTATTGTGGCATATTGCCGCCAAATTGTTGCTCGGCTGTGTTTACGAGCCGCTTAGTAATTTCTCCCCCAACGGAACCATTCGCCCGGGAAGTGGTATCTGCACCAAGTTGTACACCAAACTCCTGTGCAACTTCAGTCTTCATTTGGTTTAAAGCTTGTTCTGCACCAGGCACTACCAGTTGATTTGAACTGTTGCTCTTTGGCATAGTCAATCACCTCCTTGGTAACCTTATATTGTGTACTTAGAGGTGATTTTAAAACTGGTAGTTGTTGTCAATCCATTAATGAGATTGCTTAAAATAAATCCTCAAATTCTTTTTCAATGTCTTGTTTGCCGGTCAATGTGATTTCTTCAATACCATTAACTGCTTCATCAATCAGCTCCGAAAATTCGGCTTGTGATTCAAATGCATTTACTTTTTCCCTGGCCGGTCTTGTTTTTGGTGATTTTGGCACAAAAATCGTACAACAATCCTCGTAAGGACGGATTGAAATATCATACGTATTAATTTGTCTGGAAAATTTAATGATATCATCTTTGTCCATGGACACAAGCGGACGGAGAACCGGATAATTCGTCACTTCATTAATCGTGTTCATGCTTTCCATTGTCTGGCTTGCCACTTGACCCAGACTTTCACCTGTTGTCATCGATAAAATCGATTTCTGTTTACAAACCTGTTCACTTATTCTAAGCATCATGCGCCGCATAATGGTCATTGCGTAATTTTCCGGCATTTCACGGAAAATATGCTGCTGCAGTTTCGTGAATGGTACCACATGGACTTTTACCTTGCTGCCATAGTGCGTTAATTTTTCAGCTAAATCCAATACTTTTTGTTTTGCACGTTCACTCGTAAACGGTGGTGAGTGAAAATGAATAGCTTCAATTTCCACACCGCGTTTCATTGTGAGAAATCCGGCAACAGGACTGTCAATGCCGCCTGAAAGCATCAGGAGCGTCTTGCCTGACGTTCCCACAGGCAGACCGCCAAGACCGGAAACAACGCTTGAAGTAATATACGTTGCTTCAAATCTAATTTCCACCTTCAGTTCCAAATCGGGCTGATGCACATCAACCGTATAACCGGTTGTATTTGACAGAAGATGTTTGCCCAGCGCTTGATTCATATCCTGTGAACGGATCGGGAAGTCCTTATTGATACGCTTCACAGATACTTTGAATGTCTGAACATCTGTACTGTTTTCCAGTGCCCATAATGCCCCGTCCTTAATTTCAGATTCATCATTTTGAAGTTTTATAGCCAAGCTGAGACTTTGGATACCGAAGATGTTGCGGCATTTCTCCATAACCGGCTCAGGGTCGTGGCCATTCAGCAGGACAAACATCCTCCCTTGAGTGCGTTTTACGGTTGCATTCGGGAACGGCTTAAGCTGCTCGCGAATGTTGTTCTGCAGCTGTAAAATAAAGCTTTTCTTATTTTTCCCTTTCAGCGCCAGTTCCCCGTAGCGGATTAATATATGATCATATTGCATAACTATCTCTCCAGTACTGCTTTTAGTTGATGAATGGCTTTTTCTAAGCTTTCCAAAAAAATCCTGATTTCTTCGGTCGTTGTATCATATGAAAGACTGATACGAAGAGCTGAAGACGCTCGACCTGAGCCAACGCCGCATGCCGCGAGAATTTTACTCTCATCTGTGTGCTTTGATGAACAGGCGGACTTGGTCGATATATAAATTCCCTGTTCACCGAGTGTATGAATAATCACTTCAGGCTTTAAACCGGGAACCGAAATATTGATGATATGAGGTGCTGCGACTTCAGGCGTGTTCACTTCTACACCGCTCATTCCGGAAAGTTTCCCGCAAAGCTCCTGTTGCAGTTTCCTCATATGCTGCCTGCCGCTTGCTCCCCGTTCTTTCACCAGCCGGAGTGCTTTTACCAATGACACTGAACCGGCCAGATTTTCGGTCCCGGACCGCAATGCATGCTCCTGATTGCCCCCATGGAACAACGGGAATAAAGTCGTCCCTCTTTTGACATATAGTAAACCTGTTCCTTTTAATCCATGGATTTTATGACCTGAAATCGTACAGAAATCAATCCCGCTTCCATCAAGCTCTAACGGTACCTTACCAATTCCTTGTACATGGTCAACATGGAAAAAAAGTTTAGGGTAGTTTTTAGCAATTTTTCCTATTTCTTTAACAGGCTGAATTGAACCAAGTTCGTTATTGACATGCATAATACTGATTAAGATGGTATCGTCTCTGATGGCTTTCTTTACATCCTCAGACGCCACGACACCATTTTTATCAACCGGAAGATACGTCACATCAAACCCCAATTGTGCAAGGCCTTTAAATGCTTCATCGACTGAGGAATGTTCGATTTCTGTGGTGATAATGTGTTTGCCACGTCCTTGATGTTCAAGGGCAACTCCTTTAATAGCTATATTATTCCCTTCCGTCCCACCTGAGGTAAATACTACCTCATCTTGATGGACGCCAAGCAGTTCTGCAGCCTGATTTCTCGCTTTACCCAACAGTTTTTCAGCTTCTCCCCCGAGATGATGAATGCTTGATGGATTGGCAAAAAAGCGCTCAGAAGCCTGCTGAAAACTTTCGAGCACAGAAGGGTCAGGTTTGGTCGTCGCGCTGTTATCCAGATAAATCATGTTCATACTCCCTTATAGAGGTTGTTCAAAAAGATGATCATTCATAATATAACAGAAAGTAAGGCTGACTTTGGAGCGAAAGGTTTTACGTTTACCCTTCCCATTAAGACAGCCTTTACATCATCAGTTTCTTATTTTAAATATTGTTAATTCAAATCCAGTTCGTCCAGCAGCACATCAATTGAAACCTTGCCGGAATCATTTTTTTCATTAATGTCGGCGAGTTTTCTTGAATTGTACGCCACTTTATTCTGTATGGAAAAACCCGCTCACATTCATATTGTTCAAGAGAAAATGTGGTTTTGTTTTTATCCTTATCGACCACACCTGTTTGTGAGGACGTATGCAGTGTTGCAACAGCAGCAGGCTGCATATTTGAAACGAATAAATACGACCGCCGCCCAAACGACTATGACAATGACACCCAAGAAAAACATAACCGATTTAACCTGGGTGCACTTTAATTCGCAGCCTTCTGAAATTGTTCAATATGTTTCAAAGCACCAGGCTCAACTTCCTCCACAGCTTTTGCAGCATGTTCAAGGGACAATTCATATTCATATGAACGGAAAAGCCGCTCAGCCTCAACGAGTTTGGCCGCCAGAGCAGGGTCCTGACTTCGGTAGCGATTGGCATATTGAATGACCTGCTCAGTTAAATAAGCCTGTTCAAGTATCAGATCTGTCTGCTCAATAACATAGTCAATTGTTATTCTGGCTTCAGATAATGCACGTTGAACCTCCGCCATGTCAAGCGGCTGTTTTTCCAGTGTATTGAACACATGGTTATTTTTACTTGCAGCCTCATCCATTTTATTCCAAATAAAAGTTGGAATGCCCGGGATATTGCTTTTATTCAACCGTCTGTTAACTTGGTATAGCTGGTTTTTCATGTCTTTTAATGTTTCTTTTGCTTCCATTTCATCCTTCCGCAAACTTCGAATGCGTTCTTTAAATTCATCATGCTCCGCTTCAAGGGAATCAAGTTCCTTAAACCCGTCTTCAATCTCAAGGCGCAGCTCGGAATGGGAAGAAGTGTTTTCTTCTTCAACCGCTTCAGCTGTTTCTTCAAGTTGTTTGCGCAACTGAGTAATGGATTTATCCAAAGACAGATATTTCTCCATATCGCTATCTTCAAAATAATAACTTTGCTTTAATGTTTCAACTTCTTCTTTCGTTACATCAAAAGTTTGAATCATGTTATTTAATGCTTCCTGATACGGTCCTATTTTCGTTTCAACGTAATTCTTGGCAATGGCTTCTTTTTCAAGCAGCTGATACATTTCAGCCATCCGCTCTTCAATTTCAGGAATAACAGCTTTCCCTTGTGAAATGTCGCCTTCTTTTAAGGAATCCATGCAAGCGTCAAGTTTGTCTTTATAGTATTGAACCTCTTTTTCAAAACCGAGATGCTCAATCCTATATCCACCATCTTTCATTTCCCGAAGGCCACTGAGCAATTCATTCAGCTCTTGCGGCAAATCTTGCTTGCACTTTTGATAAATTGAAGGGAATTCTTCCATAACAGCTTTAAGGTCATCCAGTTTCAATTTCAGTTCATCAACCAGCTTTCGCGCTTCAGTATAATCTCCCGACTCGATCATCTCATGATAATGCTGCATATCTCCTTCCAGTTCATCCAGCTTTGAATCAAATTCTTTATCCGCAACACCATACTGGTGACGGTTTTGTGAAAGAGTTCTCCGTAGGGCTTCCAAGTCAGGTTCTATCTGTTCAATTTCTTTACGGCTGGTTTCCTCGGAATCCATCAGCTGATTAAGTTCTTCCAGCATGTCTTCTATATTTTTTTCAATTGAATGCATCGTTTGATTAACGTTATGCAATGTTTTTTTCGCACTTGGAAAGCGAAACCGGTCTGCCGCTTCTTCTGCATCAAATAAGTATTCTTCTATGTCCGGCAGATCTTTGGAAACAATCTGTTCCCACTGTTCCTTCCAGGACTCAAATTTTTCCTGAGTTTCACCAGACAAGTTCAACCGTTTAATCCGGGAAATCTCTGACGCTATATTGCGATGCGTAACATCCATCTTCCAGGATTCCAAACGATCCACTTCATCATAAACCCTTTTTCGTAAAATAAGTCCCGTAATAATTAATGCTATAATAACTAAAATGCTTCCGATTAAGTATGCCATTCAGTGCCTCCTAACTTATTAAAAAAGAGGTTGCTCAAAAAGGCCTGTAACAGTAGATTGCCTGAGACGTTAATCCTTTCTGAACACACATTTAAATAAGAGGATTTATCAATATATGTATAAACTTGCCTCAAATAATAGTAATCCATATGAATATAATACCATGTTATGGGCACTTTTGGCTAAAAAAATTCAAATAAATTTACGATATGACATAATTTTTCCGGAACATGCAAAAAAGAAGGTGTAAATTGTCATTTTAGTGCGTGTTCAAAAAGAAGGATCACAAGCCAACCGGAAAGTGTTGCCTGACTTTTAAGGGCCTCTTTTACATGGATTTAATCGGCTCTTTTGCAATATAATCCAGCCAATTATTTATCGTTCGTGTATAATTTTTCACAAACTGCTGATGGGAATGTTCTCCGATAACTTTATTTTTCCACTCATGCTGTGTTAAATAAGGTGTGACGAGCATTCCCTTCAGTTGCATCAGCAAAAACTGATTACTCAACTTTTTTTGCCGCTCTCCGGTGAAAATCGCATAAAACGTACTGCTTATCATGTAATTCTCCTTTGCCAGATACGTCACTGCCATCTCACGGACGAATATAGAGTCCAGCGACAATTCCCGCTGAATAAAACATGTTAATTGATGGTTCAGCTGTTTGTGCTGTATAATGACTTCAACCATTTTTTTTAGCTGTTCCAATGGTAGCAGCGATTTGTTTTCCTCAAGCGATATTTCGATTGCCTCAAGATATGCTTCATAATATTGTATAACGGCGTACTCAAGCAGGCCTTGCTTGCTTTTGAAATAATAGCTGATTAAAGACACGTTAACATCCGCTTTGCCAGCTATATCCCTTACGGATGTCCCATGGAACCCATTCTGAAAAAACAATGACGACGCGGCATCTATAACTTTCTGTTTTGTCGGATTCTTTTTCATTAGATTGCTCGCCTCCCTACTTTTCTTTTACGACGAAATAAGGAAATATCCTGCAAGTTTCGCTCGACAATTATCACAGCATTTTGTCGAAATTTAATATGGAAGGAATTGAATATTTATGTTTCAGGCAACTGCCTACTCAGGTGATAAAACAAATGATTATAAACAATTATTAAAACAGGCGACAGCTCTGTTTGAAGACGAAAATGATGAAATCGCCAATTTATCGAATGCTTCCGCTCTACTAAACCAGTTCCTAAATGACGTCAACTGGGTTGGATTTTATATCTGGAAAGATGATGAATTAATCCTTGGACCATTCCAGGGGCTGCCCGCATGTATCCGAATCGGATATGGCAAGGGGGTTTGCGGTACTGCCGTTAAAGAAGGCCGGACACAGCGAGTGGCTGATGTATTAGCTTATCCGGGCCATATCGCCTGTGATAGTGCGAGCCGTTCAGAAATCGTTATCCCATTATATGCGGGTAATACAATTTACGGCGTACTCGATATTGACAGCCCGAGCACAAACCGCTTTGATGAAACAGACCAAATCCATCTTGAAAAATTCGCAAAGGAATTAGAGGAATTCCTCAAGTGATTACCAGCATAGCAGCATTGACTGACAAGGTGTATCTTTTGATGAATGGTTTCACAAAAATAGTTGACTTCTGTTACGAAAGCTAATATACTATTCGTTGTGTAAAATAAAAAGGTAGCCTATGTGAACCGGCATTGCCGCCATTTTATTCCTCTATAGAAATAAGAGGTGTATCGCGTAACTCTCTGCTGCTGGGGCGAAGGTACATGAAAATAAAATGGACAATGTTTAGGAACACGGTCGTTTATTTTATGCAAATAAACTTATAAAGGAGGAAATGTCCAATGGCACGATTTACCGGATCAGACTGGAAAAAATCACGCCGCCTCGGCATTTCGTTAACCGGAACTGGTAAGGAACTGGACAGACGCCCTTACCCTCCTGGACAGCACGGACCTAACCAGCGGAGGAAAATGTCTGAATATGGTCTTCAGCTGCAGGAAAAACAAAAACTCCGTTTCATGTACGGATTGAACGAACGTCAATTCCTTAATCTTTTCACACAAGCAGGTAAAAAGAATGGTGTTCATGGTGAGAACTTTATGATCTTACTTGAATCACGCTTGGACAACCTTGTTTACCGTCTTGGTCTGGCACGTACTCGCCGACAGGCACGTCAATTGGTTGGTCATGGCCACGTAACGGTCGATGGCGGACGTATTGATATTCCGTCATACACTGTCAAGCCTGGTCAAGTCATCGGTTTGCGTGAAAGATCACAAAACCTTGACATCATCGAGGAAGCCATTGAAGTAAACAACTTCGTACCGGAATACTTGACCTTTGATGAAGATAAAAAAGAAGGAACGTATTCACGTTACCCTGAACGTTCCGAATTGCCAGCTGAAATTAACGAAGCACTTATCGTTGAGTACTACTCACGCAACTAGAATTGCTTTGGTTAATACAATGAATAAAACCCCCAAAACTTTGATATCTAAAGTTTTGGGGGTTTTTGTATTTATATTTTTAGTTACAGGTGCCCCTCCCTGCTGCTATAAGCGAATAGAATGGAAAAAGGGACATGACTATTTCAAATAATCATGTCCCCCGATTGTAGGTATTTCAGAACACCTTTTTAATCAGTAAATCGTACGAGGAAGTATTTTTTCTTACCGCGTCTGATAACCGTAAATTTTCCATCAAGACGGTCAGTTTCATCTACAATATATTGCAGATCCTGCTGACGCTCACCATTGATATAAATGGCGCCATTTTGAATATCTTCTCTTGCCTGACGTTTTGAAGAGGAGATTGATGCATTAACTAGTAAGTCAATCAGCCCAACATTTTCTTTCTTCACTTCACAAGTTGGCACGTCTTTAAAACCTTGCTCGATGTCACTGGCTGTCAGGTCTTTCAAACTGCCATTGAACAGAGACTCTGTTATTTTTTGCGCCTGCTCAAGAGCTTTCTGACTATGAACCATAACCGTCATTTCTTCAGCCAGCCGTTTTTGCGGCAAACGTTTTTCAGGATGATTTTCAAGCTCTGACTGCAGCTTAGTCAATTCCTCTTCCTCAAGGAATGTAAAATAGCGCAGGAACTTCATGACATCACGGTCATCGGCATTAATCCAGAACTGGTAAAATTCGTAAGGTGTCGTTTTCTCCGGATCAAGCCAAATCGCACCCCCCGCTGTTTTACCGAATTTACTGCCGTCAGCTTTTGTAATCAATGGCATCGTGAGTCCAAACACATTTATTTCTTCGTCCTCATTCTCGCGGGACCGGCGAATCAGCTCCATACCGGCGGTAATATTCCCCCATTGATCACTGCCGCCAATTTGCAGTGTACAGTTTTCCTGCTCGTATAATTTCATATAATCGAGCGACTGCAATATCATGTAACTGAATTCGGTATACGAAATCCCTTGTTCAATCCGTGCTGACACCGATTCTTTCCCGAGCATATAGTTGATGCCGAAATGTTTGCCCGCATCACGCAAAAAATCAATAACCGTCATTTGCCCAAGCCAGTCATGGTTATTCCGGGCAACTGCCGCATTGGTACCTTTATCAAAATTAAGCAGCCTTGCCAATTGTTCTTTAATACGTTCGCTGTATCCGTGAACGACAGAAGCATCGTTCAGTGAGCGTTCAGCTGACCGCCCGCTCGGGTCACCTATCATGCCGGTACCCCCGCCGATTAACGCAATTGGTTTATGACCTGCCTTTTGAAACCGCTTGAGCATGATGATCGGCAAGAGATGGCCGATATGCAAGCTGTCTCCGGTTGGATCAAAACCGCAATATAATGTCACCTGATTTTCATTCAAGTGTTTCTGCAGAGTTTCCCTGTCAGTTGTTTGTTGAATCAAACCTCTTCTTTCCAAATCCTGTAAAATAGTCATGTCACATCCACTCCATTTCAAAATAATAAAAAACCCGCCCTTAAAAAAATAAGGGACGAGTTTCCACTCGCGGTACCACCCTTGTTGCATAATAAAAATGCCACTTGGGATTGTTAACGGTAATGCCACCGTCTTTTAAGGGAAATATGCGCCTTAAAAGATGCTCCGGACTGTAATTCGCCTGCAAATAGTTACTGACTTTCACCTGCCGTCAGCTCTCTTGAAAAGGGATTTGCAAAACTACTTCGGGTCCTTCTACGCTCAACGTATGAGATTATTATCTATTGTTACCATAAATGTAACAAAATTGCAATATACAAACAAAAGAATTTAATTCAACAGATTTTACTGCTGTGCTATAATAGATTTGATTCAGGGGAGGTTTTTTAAAGTGGATTTTAAGCAATTATTCCAAAAGTATACACATAAAGTGAAGTCACTTTGGACTAACCTCAAATCACATCATTATACCGAAAAAGCAAAATCAATCTGGTCAACAGGAAAAATTCAAAAGTCATCACGCATCAGTTATGACGTCATTTGGAGTGTTCTTTTGTTTTTCGTGGTTATTGCTGTGATTGGAGGTATTTTTGCCGGTGGTGTCGGTGCCGGTTATTTTGCATCGCTTGTGAAAGATGAGCCGGTGCGAAACTATGAAAGTATGGAAACCGACATTTACAATTATGAAGAAACATCATCACTTTATTTTGCAGGCGAGAAATATATTGGTGATATCCGTTCTGATATATACCGTGAAGAAGTTTCACTGGATAATGTTTCAGATGTCTTAAAAGATGCCGTTATTGCAACAGAAGATGAATATTTTAACAAACATGAAGGAATTGTGCCAAAAGCCATCGTCCGTGCGATGGTTCAGCAAGTAACAAATTCCTCTACACAATCCGGGGGAAGCACTCTGACGCAACAGCTTGTTAAAAACCAAATCTTGACAAATGAAGTGTCATTTGAACGAAAAGCGAAAGAAATATTGATTGCCCTTCGTCTTGAGCGATTTTTTGAAAAAGATGAAATTCTGGAAGCCTACTTAAATATTGTCCCTTACGGCCGTGATGCATCCGGGGGAAATATTGCGGGTATCCAGACAGCCGCCCAGGGCATCTTTGGAATCGATGCTTCAGAAGCTAACCTTGCTCAGGCAGCATACTTGGCAGGTTTGCCGCAGAGCCCTTCAGCTTATACGCCTTTTAAAAACAGCGGTGGACTGAAAAGTCAGGAAGGCCTTAAGCCGGGCATTAACCGGATGCATTCTGTTCTAAACAGGATGTATGAATCTGATTATATTTCCAAAGAAGAATACGACAAAGCAATGGCATATGACATCACAGCTGATTTTGCTGAAGAGTCACAATCACCGATGGATAAATACCCGTACTTAACGTTTGAAACTGAAGATCGGGCAAGTGACATCATTATGAAACACTTGGCTGAAGAAGACGGCTATTCCATGGAAGATTTAAACAATGATGACGGGCTGAAAGAAGAGTACAGCATGTTGGCTGACCGTGCTTTACGCCAAAACGGTTATCAAATTCATACAACCATTGACAAAGAAACACATGATGCATTTAAGGAAACCGCGCAAAACTATGAATATTATGGACCTGACCGGACGGGATATGCAGAAGACCCCGAAACAGGTGAACAAGTCGAGGTCACACAGCCTGTCCAAACAGGCGGAATTCTGATTGAAAACTCGAGCGGACGTATCATCAGTTTTGTCGGCGGGCGGAATTACAATCAAGATAACCAGTTTAATTATGCCACCCAGGCCGAGCGTTCGAACGGCAGTACAATGAAACCTATTCTGTCCTATGCACCTGCCTTTGAAAAAGGTGTTATACAGCCTGGAACGCCGATAGCAGATATCCCTAAAACCTTCGCCGGTGGTTACACTCCCGGAAACTATGGCAGCGGGTATCATGGGATTGTTCCGGCCAGAAAGGCTCTTTACAACTCGTACAATATCCCGGCAGTAGATGTATATAGCCGGTTTTATCAGCAAGATGCCGTGAGTGAATTTCTTGAACCCATGGGTATTACATCTATCGGGGACAAAGAATATGCCAATCTCTCCCTGGCATTAGGCGCCACGAGTACTGGTGTTACGGTCGAAGAAAACGTAAATGCATTCTCGACACTCGGCAACAACGGAAAATTTGCTGACGGTTATATGATTGAAAAAATCACCGACCAGGATGGCAATGTCATATATGAACACAAACCCGATCCTGTCAATGTTTTTTCACCGGAAACATCTTACCTGACACTGGATATCATGCGCGATGTGATTGATCAGGGAACAGGTGCCTATGTGAACTCACAGATTAAACACAGTGGTGTCGACTGGGCAGGCAAAACAGGTACCTCGCAAAAATATAAGGATGCCTGGTTTGTTGGTGTGAATCCAAATGTTTCAATGGGTGTTTGGCTTGGCTATGAGGAAGGGAAAAGTATTCGATGTCCATCGTGCTCTTTAAGTTACAGTCAGCGTACTCAGAAACTATGGGCAGAACTAATCAACGCCGCGTCAGACATTAATCCGGATCTGGTCGCGCCTGATAAAAACTTCGAACGCCCTGACGGCATCGTATCACGAAGCTACTGTGCCATTTCCGGAATGCTGCCATCAGACCTTTGTAAAGAAGCAGGATTAGTTCAGACTGATCTGTTTAATGCCAAATATGTTCCAACTGAAGTAGATGACAGCCTTATCAGCGGCGGTTCTTATGTCACGGTCGATGGCAAATCCGTACAAGCGGGCAGTAAGACACCGCAAGAGTTCGTTGAAGGTGATGGATTGACCTTTAATCCGGAATTCCTTGAACGAAAGGGATATGACCAACTCAGCGATCTCTCCATGCTCTTCCCGCGCACCAACCGCGGTGCTTGGGAAAATATTGGGCTGCCGCAATCAGACATCAGCAGCAGTTCGATAGAAGACGACGGTGAAAACCCTGCCGCACCGGGGGATGTCTCTTCATCCGGCAATACGCTCTCTTGGAGCAGTTCAGGCAGCAATGACACTGTAGGTTATCGCATTTACAGTGCCGGCAGTACGGATGGTTCGTTCAGCCGTGTCGGCAGCACAACAGGGACAAGTTTTACAGCACCCAACAATAATGCCGTTTATCATGTCAAAACAGTTGATTATTTTGGTCTGGAATCGTCAGCATCTAATGTAGTCGAAGTCGGAAATGCATCCGGATCTGAGGATAATTCCGAGGAAGATAACGATGATTCCGGCGGAGATTCCGGATCTGAGGATAACTCGGAGTCAAATAATGATAATGGCAATTCTGAGGAAAACAACAATAATAACAACAATGAAGAAGATAATGAAAATGGCGGATCCGGTAGTGATGATACCGATAGTGATTCCAACAGCGATGGATCCACTGAAGACGACAACGGAAACGGCAGCAGCGAATCCGGTGGCGGTGGCGGCGGATCCGGCGACGGTGATTCCGAAGGCGATAATGACGGTTCCAACAATAGTGAAGCCGGTGACAATAGCTCCGACAGCAATAATTAGATGAAGATTAATTTAAAGGGGGATACTTGTCCCCCTTTTTTTATAAATTTCTATTCTATTTTCCATTACCTACTAAAAATCTATCCCAAAGTCCTGTATAATGACTAATGAAACCGCTATTATTTATCATCAACAAGGATGGTGAAATGATGGACCACACAAAAACATATTATTCAGAAACACGTGATACACCAAATGATTCAATTATAATCGAAGGCCCGCTTCCCTCTTCAGAGCTGAAAAAATACTATTTCCATGAACATTTAACAGCATTCCGTCCTGCACCCAAACAATTTGAAGCAATTCTCAGTATTGCGGATTTCACAGAGGGCAGGATCATTGTGGCACGAACAGAAGACACCATAGTCGGATATGTGACTTATTTACATCCGGATCCGCTCGAGCGGTGGTCAAAATTCAACATGGAAGATCTGATAGAACTCGGAGCAGTTGAAGTTATTCCCGCCTATCGCGGCGCTAAAATTGCCTCAGGACTTCTGGAACTATCTATGATGGATGACTATATGGAAAACTATATTGTCATTTCCACTGAATATTATTGGCATTGGGACCTGGATGAAACCCGCTTAAGTGTATGGGATTACCGGAAAGTAATGGAAAAAATGATGGCTGCAGGCGGCCTTTTACCTGCACCAACTGACGACCCTGAAATTATCTCACATCCGGCTAATTGTCTGATGGTCCGAATCGGCAAAAATGTACCTGAAGAATCGATTGAACGTTTCGATAAACTACGCTTTTTGCAGCGGCATCAACACCGCAATATGAGGGAGGGAATATAATGCTTGTAGAGGAAATTATGAAAACAGATGTACTGACACTCCCGCCAACAGCCTCTGTAGCTGAAGGCCTGCAGTTGCTTCGGGATAACCGTATCCGTCACATACCGATAGTCGATAACAAAAGTCAGGTCATCGGAATTGTATCAGACCGGGACGTCCGTGATGCATCACCATCTGTATTTGATCAATTCACAGATCATAGGGCGTTAAACAATGAGATTCAATCAATTATGAGCCACCCGGTTGTAACAGTCCACCCAATGGATTTTGTTGAAGAAATAGCACGTGTTTTCTACGATGAAGAATTTGCCTGCTTGCCGGTCATCAGTGAAAACAAATTAATTGGCGTCATTACAGAAAAAGATATGCTCTATACACTGATTCAGCTTACCGGCACAAATGTTCAAAGCTCGCAGATTGAAATTAAAGTCCCTCACAGGCCAGGGAGTCTGCCGAAAGTGGCATCCATTTTCGGGGAAAGAAACACAAACATTACGTCTATTCTGATGTATCCTTATAATGATGATCCGAACTACAGAATTCTTGTTTTCCGCGTCCAAACAATGAATCCTCTCCCTTTAATACAGGATTTACGTGATGCCGGCTACGAGCTGATGTGGCCAAATAATATTGCGGAGCCAAGACCATGACATGTCATGCCGCTTTTATTTATTCAAATGAGTTCCTGAACTATCATTTCCATTCGGATCATCCATTTAATCAGAAACGTGTCATGCTATCGAAGGACTTGCTGGAAAAACAAAATTTGCTGTCCGAGGATGATATAAGAGCCCATCGAACTGCTACTGATGAGGAACTTGCCCTTTTTCATGATAAAGCATATATCAATACGGTAAAGCAAGCGGGGATAAGCAATTTAACCGCTGACGAATCCGCGGAATATGGCATCGGAACAGAGGATACACCAATATTTTCAAATATGCACAAAGCATCATCCGCGCTTGTAGGCGGGACACTGTCAGCAGTAGATGCTGTATTAAAAGGAGAAGCTGAACATGCCGTGAATCTTGGCGGCGGTCTACACCATGGCTTCAAACGAAAAGCGAGCGGTTTTTGCATTTACAATGACGGAGCAATCGCTATCAAATACATACGAAAACACTATGACTTAAAAGTACTGTATGTTGATACAGATGCTCACCATGGTGATGGCGTTCAATGGGCTTTTTATGATGATCCCAACGTATGCACCTTGTCCATCCATGAAACAGGCCGGTATCTTTTCCCGGGTACAGGGCATATCAATGAACGGGGCATTAAGGAAGGACACGGCTATTCATTTAATTTGCCGATTGATGCATTTACTGAAGATGAATCATTTATCCAAGTTTATGAAACGGCCTTCAGGGAAATCACTGACTTTTTTCAGCCTGATGTTATTTTGACACAAAATGGCGCTGATGCTCATGTGAATGATCCGCTGACTCACTTATGCACAACAATGGAAAGCTTTGAGCGGATTCCCCTGCTTGCGCATGAATTGGCGCACCAATATTGCAATGGTCGCTGGATAGCTCTTGGCGGTGGCGGTTATGATATGTGGCGTGTCGTTCCACGCGCATGGGCACAAATATGGAGTGTGATGAAGACAGGTGACATTCAAAGGGGCCCGCTTCCACCTGACTGGGGGAGTGAGTGGCAATCCGAATCACCTGTCACACTGCCGAAAGTTTGGCAAGATGATAAAAAGATTGTGCCGAATATACCTCGGAAAGCTGATATAACAGAAAAAAATGAGAGAGTACTGCAAAGCTCTCTCAAGTATGCCAAAAATAAACTCAATGGCACGCGATAATTTAAAGGGAGATGCACCAGGCATCTCCCTTTATTCTTCAGCTTCATTTTCGAGTATAACAATCTCAACTATCAGCTTAATTTGTTCCGAGTTTAAAATTGATCAGCAATGATGCAGTCAACCCGCCTAAGACGACAAAGATTGAGGCTATATCCAAAAAAGAATTGAAACCTTGCGTACCGTCATTGGATCGGCATAAATTTTATTTTGTTGAATCCCTTTCAACAATTCGATGAGGCAATACCACTTTTTTCTCTTCCACTTCTTCTTTATTCATATATTTGGTCAATAAACGCATTGCGACTGCTCCGATATCATACATCGGCTGAACGATGGTTGACAGTGTCGGACGCACCATTGTTGCAAGTCTTGTATTGTCAAAGCCAAACACTTCGAGATCCTGTGGCACCTGATAGCCTTTGTCCTGCGCACCATGAATAACGCCAAGTGCCATCTCATCGGAAGATACAAATACTGCATCAGGCTTGTCTTCCATTTGCAGAAGCTGATCACTGGCATCCAGTCCTGAATCGTACGAATAATCACCTGTGAGGATATAGTCATCATTCAGGCTCACATTTTTTTCTTTTAAAGCGCGTAAATAGCCATTATATTTTTGTTGATTGATAAGAGTATCATCCACTCCGGATATAAATGCAATTTTTTCATATTCTTTTCCAAGCAAATAAGATGTTGCTTCAAATGCTGCAGCTTCATAATCAATGTTTACCGATGGTATCGTGTTTGTTTCGTCCTGGGTTGCGGCTACTACTACAGGGACTGATGCTGATTCAAACTGATTGGCATGATCCTCAGTGATATCGCCGCCCATAAACAATATACCGTCAACCTGCTTCTCAAGCATAGCATTAATCAATTGCAGTTCTTTATCTTTATTCTGGTCCGAGTTACTTAAAATCATATTATATTTATACATGGTCGCGATATCTTCAATCCCTCTTGCCAGTTCAGCGAAAAAGATACTGGAAATATCCGGGATAATTGCTCCGACTGTCGTTGTCTTTTTGCTTGCCAACCCTCTTGCGACAGCGTTCGGACGGTATCCTAGCTCTTCAATCGTTCTTGAAACTTTTTTTCGTGTTACAGGTTTTACATTCGGGTTTCCATTGACGACGCGGGAAACCGTTGCCATTGAAACATTTGCTTCCCGCGCTACATCATATATTGTTACAGTCATGTTTAACTACCTCCTCAGTCGTTACCAAAACGTTTTCTTTCTCATTATCATACGCTAACACGGGAAAAAACACAAAAATTTAAAGGCTGACCTGTTAAATGGTCAACCTTTAAAAAACATTTTTTCATATACACAACTTCATACAGTGATAATTATTTTTGCACTGCCGGGCGTGGTGCAAATTCGTCAAGTTCCTTCATGAAGTTATCAAATGTCGGTATATCCATTTGCTGAGCTGCATCTGACAAGGCGACTGCCGGATCAGGATGTACTTCAGCCATGATACCGTCAGCTCCAATAGCAACTGCCGCTTTAGCTGCAGGAAGAAGCAGATCTCTGCGTCCGGTGGAATGCGTAACATCAACCATTACAGGCAAATGCGTTTCCTGTTTCAAAATTGGCACTGAAGAAATATCCAATGTATTGCGCGTTGCTTTTTCATACGTACGGATGCCTCGTTCACACAATATGATATCACCATTGCCGCGTGACATAATATATTCTGCTGCATTGACAAATTCTGAAATCGTGGCTGACATGCCTCGTTTCAAGAGAACCGGTTTATTCGTTTCACCGACGGCCTTTAGAAGTTCAAAGTTTTGCATGTTGCGGGCGCCGATTTGAATAACATCGACATAGTCAAGCGCTTTTTCTACATGTTGCGGATTGACGATTTCACTCACAACAGCCAGATCGTGTTGATCAGCAGCTTGTTTCAAAATCTCCAGCCCTTCTATACCAAGTCCCTGGAAATCATATGGTGACGACCTTGGCTTAAATGCACCGCCGCGCAACAATTTAATGCCATTTCGTTTCACTGACTCTGCCACTTGCTCTACCTGTTCATAGCTTTCGACTGAGCATGGGCCCATGACATGCTGCACGCCGCCATTTCCAATTTCTTCACCTTTAATGTTAATGATTGTATCGTCCGGCTTCTTCTTTCTTGAAACAAGAAGCGCTTTACGGTGATCATCTTCCTGCAACTCCAGACTTGCTTTGAAAATTTCTTTAAAAATATGTTCAATGGTCGAATTCTCAAATGGACCATCATTTTTTTCGGTCAGCTCATTAAGCATTTTTCGCTCTCTTACAGGGTCATAGCGGTTAATGCTTTGCTTCTCTTTAACTTCCCCGATTTTTTGGACCGTTTCAGCGCGCTGGTTTATCAATTTTAAAAGCTCATTATTGACACCGTCCAAATTTTCGCGCAATTGTTCTAATTCATTACTCAATATGATCCCTCCTGTTAGCATTCAATTAATTTTGAGAATATATTAGGCATTATTATACAGAAAAGTTTAACGTTTGTCACCCTCAAATTTGCAAATTTTAAAGAAGGGGCTCATTTCCCACGAATAAAGTCAAAAAGCCAGTGATTGATCACTGACTTTTACTGTGTTTATTTTGTTTCAGACTTTTCGACTTCTGCTGCAGCTTCTTCAGCTGCTTCTTCTACTGCTTCATCGACAGAGTCATTATTGTTGCTGTTTCTGTCGTTCCATTTATCCTGCAGATTCTTGCTCAGTTCCTGCGTTTTTTCCTGTGTCTTTTGAGAAAGTCTGGAAGATGAATCAACGGCTTTTGTCTTTAAGTCTGAGCCTTTCAAGTAAGCTCTTTCTTTCAATTCAGAACCCTTGGTGTAAGCTGTATCTTTCCATTCGCTCCCCTTATCAAGGGCAGTGTCTCGCCATTCACCTGCACGCCCCTTCAATTGAACGGCGCCTTCATTAATGTCACCTCTGAATTCTCTTCCGGATTTAGGTGCCAAGAGCAGAGCAGTGACAGCACCTGCAATAGCCCCCATTAGTGTGCCAATCATAAAATCTTTTGTATTAATGTTAGCTGATTCCTGGTTGTTATTACTGTTATCGTTCCCCATCTCTAATTCCTCCTTATTTAGGTTTTTTGTTATTATTCTTTTTCCAAAAATCAACAATCGAATTGCCCCATTTGAGGACTTCGGAGACTTTCTCCTGATTTTTGGATGCTGAGCTTGAAATGCTTGAAGACAGCTTCTTCAATGATTCATTAAACTCATTTACTGTGTTGCCGACACCTTTAATGCCATCAAACAGAATATTCAGCTTGTCTGACTTTTGATTGACATCATCTGCCAGGCTGTTCGTTTTCTCGAGCAGCTCAGTGGTTTCAGATGTAATCCCCTGCATTTGCGACTCAAGATTCTCCAGGGTGCCGGATACATTACTCATCGTCCGCTGTGTTGCTTTAAGCGTTTTAATCACATAAACAACGAGCACCGTAATTGCAGCCGCAACAATAAGGGCAGCTATGTACAATAAAATCTCCATTGCCTGACCAACTCCTTCGATTCGGGAATAGTTCAATTAAGCGATGCGTGTTCGGAAGATTGCAAATGAATGCAGATGACGTATTCTTTACATAATATTCCCCAATCACAACTGTGCAAACGTTCCGCAAGTGCAGTCCGAATTCGCCCATACATCTGCCATATTTATACTATAACGGATTTTAACGATAATTTCGACAGATATGTGAAAAAATCAATAATCAAATATAAGAAAAGTTCAGCTTACCCCTCGTTTTCCCCCAAGTCAGAGGCCGGGATTCAAAAGAAAACGTTCACCTAAAATCATATAAAAAAGAGCCCGTTAAAATTGGCTCCTTTTTACCTAAGCTTTTTTTATAGGCTGATAATTGACGTAGTCCTGCTGATTTTCATATGCTTCTTGGAATTTCTGAATATCTCCTGCACCCATGAATAACAGCACACTGTCACGGTGCTCCATTAACACGTCTGTATTTGATAAATCGAGAATTGCACTGTCATCAACAAGTTTCTGCAAATCCTCAATCGTCAATTTGCCGCTTTCCTCTCTGGCTGAACCGAAAATATCACACAAATAAACCTTATCAGCAAGGTTTAAGCTATCGGCAAATTCCTGCAAAAATGTTTTTGTACGTGTGAACGTATGAGGCTGAAATATCGCTATAATCGGTTTATCTTGATATTTTTTCCGCGCTGTTTCAATCGTCGCCGTTATCTCCCGGGGATGGTGAGCATAATCATCAACCAATATTTGAGTTCCGAACGATTTCTCCGTAAAGCGGCGCTTAACCCCTTCAAACGAAGCGAGCGCTTTTACTTTTTGCGCTTTTATATCTTCATAATGGCAGATGGCAATAACGGACAGAGCATTTAACACGTGATGATTGCCAAACATCGGAATCCTGAATGTATCATAATAGGTATTTCGGACAAACACATCAAATTCGGTACCGTGCTCAGTTTCCGTTACGTTCTGTGCCTGAAAATCGTTCGTGCTCGAAAAACCATAATAAACGACCGGCACTTTCGCCTGGATCTGCTGCAATTGTTCATCATCACCGCAAGCGATGATCCCCTTCCTCACCCGGTCGGCCATAGACTGAAAAGCGTTGAAAACATCATCAATACTTGTGAAGTAGTCCGGATGATCAAAATCAATATTGGTCATGATGGCGTAATCCGGTTCATAGCTTAAAAAATGGCGCCGGTACTCACACGCCTCAAACGCGAAGTATTTGCTGTCCACGTGCCCTTTACCTGTCCCATCTCCGATCAGATAAGATATGGGGTATGATTGATCAAGGACATGCGCCAGCAAACCAGTGGTAGACGTTTTGCCATGCGCACCTGTTACAGCAATGCTGGTATATTGTTTCAGCCATTCACCTAAAAAGTCATGATATCTGTAAAACGTTAATCCTCGTTTCTTTGCTTTTTTAATTTCCGGATGGTTATCTGAAAAAGCGTTACCCGCAATGATGGTATAGCCTTCTTCGATGTTTTCTTCTGAGAAAGGGAAAATAGGAATGCCTTTATCCTCTAAAGCTTTTTGTGTAAAAAATTGCTTTTCAATATCAGATCCCTGCACCCTCTCACCTGAGTCGTGCAGGATATGAGCGAGTGAACTCATTCCGGTTCCCTTAATACCAATAAAATGGTAAGCTGTCATAAAAATGAACCTCCAAATTTATATCTGTCTAACTAAATGATTTATTACTTCCAACATTGCTATTTTGTCATTATAGCAAATAAATACGGAGAATAAAATATTTAGAAAGGCAGAGCTTAAACGGTCTTAATTTATTTACTTTGCAAGTAATAGCCAACTTCCCCAGGGATGTTTTCATCAATAAGGCGATAAAGGGCAGCGGCTTTTATCGCCTGAAAAGGCGGCCGCTTTTATGACATTATATACATCCACTGCTTTTGATGTTCATCCCACGAATGTCACATGATCCATGCGAGATAAAAATAGACCGCTGAAAAATTCGTTCTATCCTATAATATAAAAACAGGATGAATCAAGCAAGTATTAGTTTTCCAATTGGGCAGCTGATACTAACACATCACGTGGTTTACTGCCATTTTGCTGTGCAATGATTCCCCTATTTTCCATAACATCCATCAATCTAGCGGCCCGGTTATAGCCAATTTTAAAATGACGCTGAATCAACGATGTGCTTGCACTATTATGATGGATGACAAAATCAATGGCATCTTCCAGCAGCTCGTCTGTCTGCTCATCCTTTGAAACATCCTGAAGCAATTGCTCCTCTTCAAACACATATGCCGGCTCTGCCAAAGTGCGCGCATAATCAGTGACACGTTCGATCTCTTCATCCGACACAAACGCCCCCTGCAGCCTTATGCTTTTGCCCGCACCATTTTCAGTAAACAGCATATCACCTTTTCCGAGCAGTTTTTCTGCTCCGCCGGTATCAATAATCGTTTTTGAATCAACTTGTGAAGACACACTGAAAGCAATCCGAGTCGGTATATTTGCTTTAATCAGACCTGTTATGACATCAACCGATGGGCGTTGTGTAGCCACAAGCAAATGAATCCCGCAGGCTCGTGCTTTCTGAGCGATCCGGCTGATGGAATCCTCAACATCCTGAGGTGAGACCATCATCAGATCAGCCAATTCGTCAATGACGATGACGATAAACGGCATTTTATCTTCAGGGCGATTCTGCTTTCTCATGTTTTGGTTGAAACGTTCGATATCGCGGACACCTTCTCTCACAAAGGCATCATAGCGTTTATCCATCTCATTGACGGCCCATTTCAAAGATGCGGTTGCCGCTTTCACATCGGTAATCACCGGCGAGATAAGATGCGGAATACCATTGTAAGGTGCTAATTCCACCATTTTCGGATCGATCAGCATAAATTTGACTTCTTCATGACTTGCCTTATACAAGAGACTGATCAAAATCGTATTGATGCAGACACTCTTGCCTGATCCGGTAGCGCCGGCAATTAAACCGTGCGGCATTTTTTGGATATCCGTTACCATGGGGTCCCCTTCAATACTTAACCCCAGCCCGATCGTTAACGGTGACTTGCTTGATTGAAATGTATCTCTTTCAAAGATCTCCTGCAGACTGACCGTTTGTGGATGCTGATTCGGAATCTCAATGCCAACTGTATGCTTTCCGGGGATTGGCGCTTCAATACGAATATCCTTGGCTGCTAAACTTAATTTAAGATCATCGCTGAGATTTTTAATTTTACTCACTTTGACACCCGGTTCAGGTTGTACTTCAAACCTTGTAACAGACGGGCCTTGCGTCACGTTAACCACTTTTGCCCGGACATTGAAATGTTTTAGCGTCTTTTCCAAAACTTGCTGCTGGTCTTGCATCCATAATTTATCCTGGTCTGTCTTTTGCTCCTGGTCGTTTAATAAATGATAAGGCATTGTACGATCTTGTTGCACTTCTTGTTTATTTTGGCCGGAGGTGTGCCCCCTGACCCGTTTTGTTCGCTGCGTGTGATTTCGTTTATCATTGGCTGACATCAAAACATTAAATGGCGGTGTTACAGAACCCGATTGCTCTTTTTTTGATTTACGCGGATGCGCGCTTTTCCTATTTCGGCGCTCAGATTTGGGTTTGTCAGGCGTTTTCGGTATCGTTTTTTCAGCAGGTGCATCATTTCCTGGTACCGAGTTTTCCCGTTCAGAGCTGTTTCTTGTCTTTTTATCGTCAGATTCCCTCTCAGTCTTGCTGTCAACCGTTTCATTCTCCTGCGTTTCAGTCGCTGCTGTCTCTTCCTTACTTAATAGATTGATGTCATGATCCTCTTTTCGCTGGTATGCAGGTATATCCTCAATTGGCTGTTCCTTTTTTTGTTTCTGGAAACCATATATCGGTGAGGGTACATCGCTTGCTTTGAAGGGTTCACTCTTATCAGGTTTATAAATCTTGTGTATATCCTGCGCCTCTCCCGGGGTTTCCCGGGGTTCTTCACGCGAATTTTCTCTTCCTTCCGGCTGCATCCGTTCATTTCTCGTTTTTCTCTGAAATGCCGGTATATCGGTCGATTCCTTTTGTCTCGGCTTATCCGGGATGACAGGAAATCGAAAGGGCCTCTCAGCAGGGTATTGATAGGTCATACGTGTTTGGATATCCTGGTTGCCGTGATTCAGCTTTTCTTCAGGCTGATCATCTCTTTCTTCCTTTTCCTCAAAAAAGAATCGGCTGAGTTTCTCTTTCCATCGACCCCACATATGTATTCACTCATTTCTTTGTAATTCAAGGTATTATCATTTTAGCAGTTTTCTGATGAAATTGTAATACACAAAGGCGATCTACTAGATTACCCCACATGATAACTTATCGACCAATATGGGGGCCGTTGCAGTAAAAAACAACCTGTGCCAATCGACAAAGGTTGTTTTGATTTTAAGATACAAATGGCTCACCTATTGTATACGTATCATCCAGCACATAAATCCCTTTTTCCCGGGGTGCATTCAGCAGCCCCAGTTCTTTTGGTGAGCATATCATACCATTCGATGGAGTTCCGCGTAATTGTGTCGGTTTAATCTTCATCCCGTTTGGCATAATTGCTCCAACTTTTGCCACGACCACTTTTTGACCTTCGTCAACATTTGGAGCACCGCATACAATCTGCAGTTGCTCATCACCTGTATCAACCTGACAGACACTTAATTTATCAGCATCCTCGTGCTGTGACTTTTCAATGACATGACCGACAACAAACGTTGGACTTAAATCAAAATCAAGTTTATCATCAAGGTCATTTTGATTGAAGGCTTTTTTCATTTGATCCAGCATTTTTTCCGTCATGCTTATTTTCCCATTGCCGCTTAGATTAAAATACGTGGAAGCTTTAAAAATATTATAGCCGATAATTGCGCCTTGACTGTTCATTATTTTCGTAATATCTCCGCAGTTTTCATGTGTCTTATTATAACGGTCGCCATCCTCAATCGGGACTATCAGGACGTCCCCTATCCCATTTTGGTTGTAAAATACATCCATGATGCTCATTCCTTTCTATTTCTTTTCCGGACGATTTTTGGCTAGTATGAAGACCGGTTCGAGCGTTTTGTCTTCATAAATGAATGAAAGTGACGTGATCGGTATCCGACCCTCCGCAAAAAACTTCATCGTCATTTGAGCCAATATGTCATAGCCCGCTTTATTCCGGATATCAACAAAAATGAGCACATCCTGATGCGGAACTGCGACAGCCAGCTCTCCCTTGGCATTGGCCAGCATTTCTTCGAGGAGAGCCTCATTGAGAATCCGGCTGGCATCATAGCCATCCTGTGTTGCTATAAAGTAAAAGTCATTATCAGCGACAGTTTCTTTCTTATAGTCATTGGTTAAAGACCTGACATTGAACGTCGCGATTTCATCCATTCGCTCCTGACTCCAGCCTTCTTCTTCCAGCATTGATTCATCGATTAACTGGTATGATTTTCCCAAGTCCAACGCATAATAAACACGCGTTTCTGCCGTGTGGTCTTTATAAATCAGTTTTTTGCCGCCATTTGTTTCGGTTGTAAACGATGTGGCCCGGATGACCGGAAAAATATTTTTCTCCATTCCTGAGAGGCGATGATCTTCATGCATGATTTTTAAAGCCTCTGACACATGCTCTTCAAGATCATCAATTGCTGACTCACCGCGTTCATTATACTTCGACACAACATTCGGCAGTGTGATGGTCATCCCCTGACCTGTATCTTTCCATTCAATCCGAAATGTATCTTTATCACGATTGTAGGATGTTTTATAACTTTCATTCGCTAATCGCTCCTGAAGAATTTTTTTCATTTTTAAACTCGTCATTTTCATCCTTTTAGTCTCTCCTTTTATCATTTTAGTCGAGAAGACTCCACCCTCAAGGATTGTGAAGGGCGTAGCCCAATGAGCAGGGTGGAGATGAATCGCCTATTTGCGTAGCAAAACTTAAGTTTGCGTGGTATAATACTCTTGTACAGATTGCTCTTTGAAAACTGGATATATGGGGTTGTGACAAGAAATGCTTTGTCACGTAAAATATTCAAGCAACAATCGTCCCACACGTGCCGAAGTAGCGAAAACCAAGCAAAGTAGGGCGTGTGGTGAATCCAACGTACAAGATATTTTGCTTTCACTGTAGGGACTACGGGTAGAGCCTACTCAAAACTTTCGGTTACGAAGGTGTTCGTAGGAATCTCCCACTTCAAACAGTTCGTAAGAGCTTTAAGTGGGGTAGTTCAAGAGCTGACTTTGTCCATAAAGGCCATTACTTCATCTTTCGTTTTTCGGTCTTTGCTGACAAATCTCCCGGCTTCTTCGCCATTTTTGAATGCGATGAAACTCGGAATTCCGAAAACATCATATTCCTGACAAATATTAATGAGCTGGTCACGATCCACTTCAACAAATGTGAAATTTGGATATGCTTGTTCAATTTCCGGAAGGACCGGTTCAATCACACGGCAATCCGGACACCAATCGGCTGAAAACACCGCAACCACGTTTTCGTTTTTAATTGTATCGTAAAATTGTTTTTGCGTTTCAATTGATTTCATTTCAAATCATCCTCCATTGCTAATAACTATCATATCCTTGTTCCATCCGGGATTCAATCATCCTGCAGTTTTTTCACAGCAGAGAGGTATTATTTTTGTACCGTGTTTTGATGTTCTTTGACAATGGAGTTGGCTATCTTTATCATGTCTTCTGCATCGTTATCCAGTTCTGATTTGGACGTATAAGTGGTTACTTTCACCCCGCCAATCCCAGCCTGCAGTTCATAAGCATCTTCTTTATCAGGGAGCACACGGATATAACCAAATTTTTCCTGGTCTTTAAACGACTCAAGTAACAACGCCTGATCGCTTTTAGCAGCTGCGGATTCATAACTTAATTCACTGAGCGGGTTCTCCAGATTGTTGTAAAACACGATATATGTCTGGTCCCCATCTTCAATGATGACATTGCTTGAATCCTCTTCTACAACATCCATGCCTGCAGGTAAATACATAGAAAAAGCGTCCAGCTGCCGGTTCGATTCAAATGAATTTTCAGCATAAAACGTTTCTTCTGCGGTTTCTTTTGTATTTTTAATTGCCTCTTCCTCGGATTGCATGCTGCACCCACTGCATAGTGAAACACAAAACAGCACCAGGAAAGTGTTTTGCAACCTTTTCATTGTTCTTCCCCAAGATATCACGTTACACTCAGTCTATGATACTATGAAATCTTGTTCAGACAAAGGGGATTATATTAATTCAGACTTTTTCGTTTGCCTTGCTTTCTAAAACGGGTAAAATAGAATTAGAACTATGGTAATTGGAGGGATTTTAATGGAACTGACAGTCTATCTCGCAGGTCAAATTCACGATGATTGGCGGGAACAGTTAAAATCAAAAGCTAAAGAGAAGAATCTTCCGCTCACATTTGTCGCACCGCAGACAAACCACGACCGTTCCGACAATGTGGGGGAAGACATCCTTGGCGAGCAGCCGGGAAATGTGTATAAGGACGATGCAGCTTCAAGCATTAACAATTTGCGTACAGAGGTGCTGATGCAAAAATCAGACGTTGTCGTTGCCTTGTTCGGTGAAAAATATAAGCAATGGAACACAGCAATGGATGCCAGCGCCGCCATTACCATGAATAAACCGACGATTCTCGTACGGCCAGAGTCACTGATCCACCCGCTGAAAGAACTTTCCAATAAAGCTAATGTAACAGTCGAAACGGTTGATCAGGCACTTGATGTTTTAAGCTATATTTATGAATAAAAAGGGCATGACGACTTAAGTAGGTTTTTGGCATAAAAATAAAACAGCTTAGTTAATATTTTACTGAGCTGTTTCTTTTTTTAAGATTATTCAGGCAATCGCCCTTAACGGAACATCTATTTGGTATTCATCAAGAAAATATTTTGTCTCGCTTAAATTGACAAATCAAATGATAAAGTGAATCTTCAATCAGTGGGGGTTTTCTTTCTTCCCCCACTGATTGTTAGATGAACGAATCGGACATTTACTGGCAGCCACCCCCCACCTAATCTTCGTCGTATACGCGAACATTTGAGGTGGGGGTTTTACTTCCAGTTACATGCGGGATAAAAACTCGGGCAGTTCTTGTTCATGCTTGTCGAGCATAATCTGTTCCGGATTGATGCCCTGCTCACGCAGTACTTCAATGTTCTGCACGAGGAATTCGTCGCTGCCAACAACATAGAAGAGTCCATCCTTGTCTGCAGCAAGATTTTTCACTTCTTCATAGTAGTCTTTACGGTTATCGACGAACTGTGATGTGAATTTCTTGTCAGGTGCGGATTCAAAAATATTAGTGAATAAGAAATCTTTTGATGAATCGATGTTCAGGGAATGAATTTGATTGACGTTGTCAGCACGTTCGAAATACTCAAGTACAAGCGGTCTAAAAGTTGCCAAGCCGACACCCGATGACAGCAGGTAAACATTTTTGCCTTCTCTTGTAAGCGGTACATTCGAATGCGTTTTAAATATTGCAACTTCATTGCCGACTTCAAGATTTCTTAAAATCATTTTAAACTTAGAGCACTGCTCTCTGATGCGTGTTGTGATACCAATTGAATTTTCGTGCGGTAAAGTGGAGATTGACATGTGACGAATCAGGCTGCGGTCTGGTTTATCTCCGGCATTAAAACCTTCCAGTGCAAAGTGGGTGTGGGAACCTTCTTCCCATGTAAAGTCTTCCGGACAGTCGAGCACGTACGTTTTAACCTCAGGCGTTTCATCAATAATCTTATTTATTTTAGTCCAGTATATTTGCATTATATATTCTCCCTACTCAATTATATGTATCGTTACTATCTAATATACAATAAGTGATAATGATTCTCAATTAAACGGATTGATTATTTCAGATAACTTATGTGACTTTAAATTTGCTAACTGTTTAGAAGAAGGGCTTGAACCAAAATTATTCATAGTTCCAAACGAACACGTTTTCACCACCAATTATTCGCGTCCGATAACGGAACAAAATAGCATAGATTGCAATACATAATCCTTATATAAGGATAATAGGAACGAAGTGAAAAGCTTCCATTTCTTATCTCATACTAGCACCTGTAAAAATCTACTTTTTCGGCTTTTTAATGTGCTATCTCATTAAACTTGAGCAAAATACAATAATTCCAAGTAACAGTGACTGTACTATACTCGGTTTTAAAAAAGTGAAAATCAAAGTTAATGCCACTGCAAAGAAAAAAGAATGTAAACAGTCCTTGTGGTGCATTCAATTTTTTATTCATCTTAATCATCCTCCCATATACCATGCTTTACTGATTTAATTTTAATATAACTTTATTCAATTAAATGGCCATTTAAAACAAAGTAGGCGCAAGTCTTATTCAATTCTTGCGCCCTATAATTGAACAATACGGCCTTTATCTACCAAATTCAGGTTATATCCTTGTTTAATTTACTTTTGATAATCCATTCACTAATAAAGCCTACTAATATCCCAAAAGCGATTGGCAGAAGTGAAATCTCAAAATATGGCAATGACATTCTAAATACAAGAAAATCAACACCAGCAATATCGCCAATCAAATAAAGCAAAAACATTGTTCCAATTGAGGCTATTAACGGAATCCAAAAAGGTTTATTCACAACAATCCACCTTTATTTAAAGTCAATATACTAAGTTTTATTTGAAGTCTTATTTCGTTAAATGACCAAATTCAGAAGGCTGTACTCTTATTAAATTACTGCGCCCGTTGATTGAATAAACCATTTGTTATTAGATGATATCGTATTATGGAAAGCTATCATTATGAATAATCTTCTTTTTTTTGCTATAAATTTCATAAGCAAAATATCCAAATAATAAACCTATCCCAGGCCCCCACGCAATTGATGATAACAAGGCAATTGGGAGAAGTAAGCTTACGAATATAGCAGCAATAAATCCAATCACCATTCCGAGTGGTATAAGACTGTCTAATAAATTTTGAGCACCTCTTGTTTTTTTCTTACCAAGAGTGCCTTTCTTAGTTTTGTGTATCATTCTCAAAACGACAAATACTGCAATTCCACAAACCAGGACAAGTGGTAGAAAAATACGCATTATTTCTAGTGTTAAGCTCATATTAATCCCTCACTTTTCTTCGTTTTTAAGTTAATACAATTTTAACATAATTCATTCCATTATCGGCTCCGATTCTACAATACAGGGCGCGAATCTTTATTCCAGAATGGCGCCCGTTCGTATTACGGAAATCAATCATCTACAATGACCTCTCCATTTGCATCTAGTAAAGGTGTAATACCATTACCTGAACCAACCCATGATTGAATATAATTTACTCCAGTTTCACGGTCGACAAAAATTGTCATTTTCCCCAGTGTAGGTATATTCTCTACAGCTTTTATATAGAATCGGCTAACTTTCTTTTTCTTGCTTCCAAACATAATAATCCTCCTTCCGCATCGTCAACCTTACATATATTTCTTTACCTTACGATCCACTTCCACAAGATAGGACGCCAATTCTTATTCCAGGTAGGCGCCCGTTCGGTATAAAGTAAATTACGAGCAGAAAAAACTCATTCCTGCTCTTTCTTTGACTTTTTGCCGGAAAATACTAAACCAAATATACCGCCTGTTGCTATTCCAAAAGCCAATGAAGCACCTATGCTATCGAATACCACGAATCCTATAATTGTCATCATCATAAGAAATATAATCATCCAAAACCAATTTATATTCATTATTCCTCCCCCTTTTATTAAGTTAAATAGCCCAACAAGGGCAATTTGGACGCTACTTTTATTCCGGAACGATTGAAGCATATTTTTTATTCCTCTATATCAACCAATTCAGCCTTAAGAATTTGATATTTAACTAGTTCAACTGTTTGGCCTTGTGTATTTTCCACAGGGATAAAATCAGTCGCAATCCCCGAGTAATTACGACTGATTGAACCCTCAATTCGTATGTTTTTAAACTGCTCTCCATTGGACATTGTAATGTCATAAATATGAATTTTTTTCGCCATAATATCCTCTCCTTTTAAAATTTTATATGCCACAATATGGCCCTTATATGCGATGTTGGCGCGCTATCCTTATTCGAGATAAGCGCCCGATTATTGAAACCTGTCTTTCTGTAAACTGAGGATAATTACAAGAATTAATATTACCCCTTAGGTTTTTTCGGCCATATAAAATAACTGATAGCAACTAAAAAATCGATACCTAATACAAGCGTCCATATTTTTAGAAATCCACCCAACACTTCCGTCCGAGAAGAATCATTAAATTAAATAGATTAGACCGAATAATATTCCAGACCTATGCTCAGCCGCACAAGCGTCCGTTTACTGTATATTGCAAATATTTTCATCCAACCTTTTATTCTTTATACCTGTTTTTTATAAGTCAAATAACGCATATATTTTTCTAAAGGACCCTCTATTTGACGACGATTCATGAAGTATGCTACTGATAAAGTAACGGCCCACATAAAGATGCCGAGTAGCACGGAAGTTGTGACACTTAAGAATGCACCTAAATTGAAAGCGATTGGGGACAGTAGTATAACAATCAAAACTTCGTGTATGACGAAAAATGTTAACGAACGTTTCCCCATTGCTGTGATTGCTTCTACAATTACGCCACTATATTTAATGCCTAATCCCAATAGTCCAAAAAGTGTTGCATAGCCTACACCACCAGCAAAACCAGTGAGTATATGAATACCATATGCTATTCCTGCGATAAAGAGACTAGGAAACCAACCATCATTTATTAGTACGAGTGGTATGGCGCCTATCAGCGAAATAGTTAGACAACCAATCGTTAATTGCTTTAGCAGTTTTATATGTTCGTGTGGCTTAATTAATAAGTTTAAATTCCCTAACCAAACCCCCATTAGTACTGAGGGGATAACAGGGAAGAAGATATGATTAAACAATGGAATAATCGGTATAGAACTCAGTCGATCAAGTGATGTATTTAAGTATGTTTCTTGACCAGTTAATGCTACCGGTAATCCATAAGATTGGTTACCTAATAAGACACCGCCCCATAAGATTGGTATATAAATGAGACATATGGCTGTGGAAATAAACACATATTTCTTAATCTTATTGTTATCCTTTTTCAAGGTAGAAACTAATACGAGTCCAGCAATACCATATGTCATTAATATGTCTTGTATACCTGCGACACCAGCGAGTATGGCGCCAAATAATATTAAATACCAGCAACGCCTTTTTATAATGCGGTTTGCTTCATCAACACCCATTCTTTCACATTGTTTACGGTAAATCATGACTAGACCATAGCCAAACAGTATTGCGAATAATGGACGCGCTCGATTATCTACTATAATTTCCATTAAAAAATTTAAGAAATGGTCTAAAGGTGTACTCCCTGCTACTTTTGTTATTACACCTGGTTCTATCGTGTATAAAAACAATGGTATATGTGCAAATATAATCAAAAAGAGCATGGAGCCTCGTGCGATATCTAAAGATATTGCACGTTTCTTTTGGGTTACTTTATCAGTATATAATTCTCCCATAATAATTCCCCTAATTTATAATGTGGTGTAATTGACAATAAAGTCATTTAAAAGTGCAGAGTTAATGTGCACATTCCCGTATAAGCATGCTCTTCATAAAGTTGTTTTATTTTGGGATTAGCACTAAGTCCAGCCGAAAATAAATGACTCATTTAATCATTTTTGTCACCATATTTACTAAATCATTCTTATATGCTTCTAAGTTAAATCGTTTTCCATTCATAAGCATACTTTCAGCAATTGCTCCTTGTATCATAGTAGAAACGCTCTTTGGATTGAATTCAGAAAACTCATTTGTCTCTTGTCCATAATGTAAAATCTCCTCCAAATACACATATAATGGATCTTCTTCATCAGTCGATAACTTATAATAAGGAACATTATCTTCAGTACGTGCATTAAAAACAATCTCAATCAGTGCGATATTATTGACTCTATGCGTTCCTTGATAAGCTAAAGAAGCATCAATGAAAGCAATCAGTTGATCATATGCAGTTTTTTCTTTCGATACTCTTTCTTTAATATAATCGAATTGCATTTTTAATAAATAAACTAACGTGTTATTCAACACATCTTCCTTATCTTCAAAGTGATAGGAGATCAATCCCGTACTAACCTTGGCCATTTTTGCAATTTTAGCCAAGCTTATATTTACAAAACCAATTTCATTCAGTACCTCAATTGTAGCTTTTATGATTTGCTCTCGCCTTGCCTCCGTTATAAAAGATGGTTGATCCACCATAGTAGTTCCTCCGTTTCCTCATTCTTATTTTTTTCTCAACTTATCAATGATCCATAATAACCCGACGATAAAAAGCACTGATAATATAACCACATCAAATTTACTTGGGTAGTTTTCAATAAATATTTGAAGCGGTTCAGGAAGGCTTCCTTGAAAGATTGAGTTGATAATCATTCTTATAATCGTCATAAGAAATATAAAAAGTTGTAACAAAAGCAATATAGGCAATAACCCCAATCCACCTATTAACCATTTCCAAGCTAATTCTGCATTAAACACATAAGCAATGGCAGAAGATATTAATACTACGCCCATAATGGTAAAGATAATCAAACGGACCCATTGCATAAATTCTAATGATTCTTGGTTGTATAGATACATAACATATGAAAATACAAGTACAGATAAAATAACACTTATTAATGGGATGATACGTTGAAACCAACGGGGAAGATCGTTAAATTCATCCACTTTATTACTCACATCAGATACCTCCTTTTAATCAGTCAATATTTATTTTGATTGATCAATCAAAATTTATCATCTAATAACTCCCCTGTCAAGTTAAATAAGCTTTTCTTCAACGATTTGACCCGATTCTGAAGGACGCCATCTTATTCAAGATAAGCGCCCGATTGCTGCAAGAAGCTTTCCGATAGCTAAGCTTATTATCTTAAAAGAAAAAAAATTAGAATTAAGCTAATTGTGCTTAACCCATATAAAACGATTTTTTGCCCTAGATTACTTTTGTGATAAAGATACACAAACAAAAAATAAATAGCAGTTGCTACAAAGTAAAATATCAATCCTGAAATAATTTCATCTTTACTATATTCGTGAGCATAAGCCACAAAATAAATTATTACTGACACTATTGATACCAGGCCAATTATATTGAAAAGTTTATGTGTACTCATTTCACCCCTATTGCCTCCCCTATTTCCAGTCTTCTTCGGTAATCTGTTGCATGTGTGATACAAAAACGCTCTAATAACTGTTTCTGATTAGCGCCCGATAAAGGAACATTGTCCGTCAATACTTTTTTACGAGAAGGATGTATTGTTCACGGTGCAACAAGTTCTACTTTTATTCTGTCTGGGTCCTCGAAATAAAGGGCATAATGGTCTTTACTCTCGGCAAATGGGTGCTTATCTTTATAGAGAATATTAATTCCTTTATTATTTAGTGTTTCAGTCATTTCATCGACGTGTTGCCGTGAATCTGCGTGAAATGCTAAATGATTAAGACCGACCCGACACCTATGATATGGAACATCCCGAAACTTTTCCTCAGCTTGCACAAAGACGATATAGGTGTCGCCTAATCTCCAACTTCGTCCACCATCCCATTTCTGAAAAGCGTTATATCCGAGTTCCTCAAGGAACCAGCCCCAAAATTCGGCTGACCTTTTTAAATCCGATACGTATATCTCAATATGGTGAAGTAATCCCTTGGTCAAGAAACAATCCCCCTTTATGTTCCAAAGTAATCGTCCTAAAGGGAGCACATTCTTATTCGACTAGCGCGCCCGTTGATTGAAGACTTGAATTCAAGATAATTTAAATACTTATCTTTACATCTGATTGCTTTCATTTTATAAGTGTTCTATAGACTATATTCGACAGAAAGCAGGGAAATTCCTAGCACAGTTCGACTTTTTCACCGGACTTCTAGAATGCCACCAAAGATACGGCTGATATCCTTCCCGTCTGAGGGAACAGTACCAGTGGTCATCATATATCTTTTGATAGCGTTGTAAGCATTGCTGTACTCACGTGGTAGTACCTTCGCACGCCCCTCCATAGCCTTCCATTCTCGCTTGTTATCTAGACTTCCGATAATTTTTTCAATAATACTCATAGTTCTCCTCCTTTAGATTTCCTTTTGATTTTGAGTTTATTAATTTTGCTTGAGATTAACTCCCAGTTATCCCAAAAAGTTACAAAATGCTCTTGACCTCTTCCGGGAAGTTCATTTTACGGTCCTCATAGGTGCTCAAATTTAGATTTTATTCCACAATATGGCCCTGAAATAAAAAATGAGCACAATTCTTATCACAGAATTGCGCCCAATCCTTTACAGGACTTAGCATAGAGGCTTTAACTAATTTCACTTATTCCTTAGTCAGTCAATATTAAGCACCTTCAATCATATCCCGTCTACTATAACCAAGGTAACCTATTACCATCAATGCAATGCTAATCACAGTTATTATAATGAAAATTGGAGCATCAAAATTCTCCATTGGCATTCGTGGAATCCAGCTTTGAATGGCTGTTTTGGAAAACCATTCTGGCAACTCCAAGATACCGCCAAAGTAGTTTATTAAAAAGGAATAGCCCAGGTAAACATAAATCACTTTTCCCAGTTTCGGTGCCCAGCCAAGCGCTAAAGCCGCTAGACCAGTAAAGAATAGTACGGATGGTAAGAAGTTGTAGCCAGCAGCAAGAAAATCAACTATATCCATCGTTGATTTATCCCCCATGGCTGAGATGGCAGTACCCCCAAGACCACCAGCGACTAGTAAAATTCCTACTACACCTGAAAAGATTGCTAAACCAATACTGGTCCAATAAAATTGGCTGCGGGTCACTTTTGTAGCATAAAGCTGACTTAAATGTGATCGGCTTTCTTCTGAGAACAGTTTATTGACGATGACAATTGGTAAGATCGAAACCAAACCAATCATAACCATCATAATCGTGCCAGTGAATGATTCTTCAATGGAAACGCCTGATTGCGAAAACATTTGCTTCATCATTTCGTTACTTTCCAGGAAGGTGTGCATATCTCCATAAATCGAACCAAAAGCCGCCCCCATAATAACAAAAGCAATCAACCAACCTACCATCACGCCTTTATTAATCTTGATAAATAAACCACGGACAGACAACAAGGATTTCTTGGCGCTTTCTCGTCCTTCTCTTTCAGGAAGATAGCCGGCTCCCATATCGCGATTGCCTTCAAGGGCAAAAGCAATGATCACCATGATAACACTGAAAATCAAGGCAAAAATAAGTAGGATCCAGTTATTTTCCGTAAAAGGATAAGTTAAATATGTCCACCCCAAAGGATTGAACATGGATAAGTCAACATTGGAAACATCTGTTGTGGCACGAACAATATACAATAATCCTATAATTCCAAGTGCTGAACCTATTGCAGCCGAAGAATCAGGCATAATTTGTGCCATAAACAGCGCAATTCCGGCACCGATTATACCAGCCATTCCAATTGAAGCTCCAAATGATAAGGAACCTTCAACAGAAATCGTATTAGCACCAAAGCTCATCATCATTCCGCTAATAAAAAGTGCTAATAAAACGTTAATGAAAACAATTTCCATCATGGCGGCCAGCGAGTTTGCTTGACGTCCAATTTGAAATGAGCGCACAAGTTCCATCAGACCAAGATCCTCTTCTTTACGTGTATGGCTTACCACGTGTAAAACAGCGATAATCATGGCAAATAAACCACAGAATAGTAACATCTCGTGTGCATACATGGCTCCTAACGTATAGCCTCCCGCTGTTTCAACCGGTGTAGGGCCTACCATCGCGGTCATCGCAGGATTTTGCAGCGTTTGGTACATTCCCACCAAACCTTGACCCTTTGCTATTTCTTCAAAATATGGAACGTAAGCAGCCGAAAACAAGCCAAGTCCTAAAATCCATATAATTATTTTTTTCCAATCACGTTTAAGGTAGAGCAGGAACAATGCATCCCAACGGGCAAATTTTTCTTTCATCGTATTACATCCTCCTTTCTGATTGTTATCCTTCATAATGACGCATGAACAAATCCTCAAGAGTCGGCGGCACTGATTCAAATTTCTTGACCCCTAATTTGCTTGCCTGCATTAAAATAGCATCAAGGTGTTTATTATCCGCAGAGAATGTCGCTTGATTACCTGTTTGTTGGAAATCAAAGACTCCATTTACAGTGGCCATTTCAGCCACATCACGTTCTGTTGCCATCGTTACGGCAGAACGAGTCAAATGACGTAATTCATCAAGGCTGCCGGATTCCACAATCTCACCTTGACGAATGATGGCAACCTTGTCCGCCAAGCGTTCCACTTCACTCAAGATATGAGAGGACAGCAGAATAGATTTACCGGCGTCTTTAATTTTTTCAACTTCTTCCTGGAAAATAGCCTCCATTAATGGATCAAGACCAGACGTTGGTTCATCAAAAATGTATAAATCCGAATCAGCAGATAATGCTGCAATCAAACCAACCTTTTGCCGATTTCCTTTTGAATATCCTTTGGCCTTCTTCTTCGGGTCCAATTCAAAGCGTTTAATTAAATAGTCTCGTTTTTGCTTATCTCCTCCGCCATGCAATTTAAGGAACAAATCAATAATTTCACCACCTGTGAGGTTTCCCCACAGTGTGACATCTCCCGGGACATACGAAATGCGTTTGTGAATGGCAAGGCTGTCTTCCCAAACATCCTTACCGAATATTTCCGCATTACCGGCATCCCGTTTCATAATTCCCAGCAGAATACGGATAGTTGTAGATTTACCAGCCCCATTCGGACCAATAAAACCGACCACTTCTCCAGCATTTACCGTGAATGAAACGTCACTTAACGCTTGAAACTTACCGAAACTTTTTTGTAAACCTTTGATAGTTACAATTTCTGTCATAACAGGAACACTCCTTATTTAAAAAAATTGTGACACTTGTTTGCAACATGCTTTTCAGTTCATACGGAAGCTTAAAATGATGGATTAAGTTATATTGATAGCTATCACCGGTTTTCTTAAACTAATAAACTTACACAACTCTTTATTTCATTTTTATTTGTAAAAGCTGTATCTCAGTATTTCAGAATACTTTTTCCATTCTATAAGATATTTCTCACCAAATTCGTTCATATCCTCAAAGGTATTTATTTGATGAAGTTCTTTCTCACTAAATCCGAACATCGTCCAATTTAGGATTTCAATAGCCTTTTCGATATCAATATCTTCACGGAATTTGGAGTAGTCTATTTGTTTATATATCAGCTCTATGCCCCGTTCATAAACGTGATCAACTTTTTCCTTAATCATATCTTTTACTTCTGCTGATTCCTCTTGGATGGCAGCTGCCAAGAAATCAAAAATGTGAGGAAACTTTTGATGGATATACAATTTCTGTAATCCAATATTTTCGATTCTTTTAAATAAATCCGTTTCATTCAAATCAATTTTTTCATAAAGATTTTCGATAACTTGAATACCGTATTCGATTAAATATATATAAAGATCTTTCTTGTTATTGAAATAATTAAACAACGAACCTTTAGAGATTCTTGCCTCTTTAACAATTTCATTTGTTGATGCTTTTTCAAAACCTCTTTTCACAAATTCTTTTATTGCGGCGTTTATAATAAGCTCTTGTTTTTCTGATTCCAGGTTGTTAAATATGGGGTTCATAATGGTTACCTCCCTTTCAATCATAAATCAATTGACCAATTTGGTCATTTTAATATAACACGAATGACCAAATTGGTCAATCGGGTTCAAAAAAAACACAGGTATGGTTAGAAATAAAGTTTGATTTAAAAAATCACAATCCCATATTTTATGATCAATAAAAAAGAATCCATTTTGAAATAGAAATCAAAATGAATTCTTTTATTTTGAATTAGCATGTAGTGTTATTCAACAAACATGACCTTATATGCAATGGGCGTTATTCCTTATTTAGGAGTAGCGCCCTATTCCTGTATAGCTGGCAGACTTTGCTTGGTTTTTAAGCACATAATTCCTGCCCCTTATGTCCTTGATGCCTAAGCGTTTTAAACAAATGATAAGAAGAAAACAAAAAATAACTGTTTACAATATCGGTTCATTAATATATAGTTGATTACACAACTAATCAACCAATCAACAAAATGGGGGAAGGAGGTTTTTGTGAAAGCTGTTTTTGATGACTCCAGGCCAATCTTCCAGCAAATTTCAGAAATGATTGCTGATGATATTGTTGATGGTGAGTTGCATGAAGGAGATCAAATTCCCTCAACAACAGAGATTTCTAAATTTTATCAAGTGAACCGCGCAACGGTGCAAAAAGGCTTATCAATGCTCGTTGATGCAGGTTATGCATATAAACAGCGTGGCGTTGGGATGTTTATAGCTAAAGGGGCTAAAAGCCGGTTGCTTGCTGAACGTAAAAAAGATTTTCACCTTCAATATCTCAAACCATTGCTGGAAGAAGCAAAGCGAATTCAGATGACAAAAGAGGAAATTATTCGATTTATTGAGGAGGACAACGATGATTGATATTCACAACTTATCGTTTTCATATGGGAATGTAACAGCGCTTGAAAAGGTAACGTTACAGGAGGAAGAACCGATTATTACAGGATTGTGGGGACGTAATGGCTCTGGAAAAACAACGTTAATGAAATTGATTTCCGGACTAGAAAAACCCAATCAAGGAAAGATTAATGTGAACGGGATCAATCCCTATAACAATAAAGAGGCGATGAACCATGTGACTTTTATGCAAGAAAACCACCCATTTTCAGACTTATGGGACGTAGAAGATGCCCTTCGTTTTGGTGCGTTTTTCAATAAAAACTGGGATCAGAAGTTAGGCGACGAATTGATTGATATGTTTGAATTACCAAGGAAAAAGAAAATCAAGCAATTTTCAAAAGGGATGCAGACAATGATTAAGATTACACTTGGGCTAGCCAGTAAATCACCAGTGACGATCATGGATGAACCTTCCAACGGCCTAGATGCTCATATGCGTAAGCAGTTTTATGACGTACTGCTCGATAGTTACGAGGAACACCCTCGATTAATTATGCTGTCAACACACCACATTGATGAACTTGAACCACTCTGTGAAAAAATTGCAGTGGTTGATCAGCAAACGATTATTCGGTATGAAGAAATAGAGAAATTGAAGAATTATGGCGTTCACTTGTCGGGATCAGTAGAGTCAGTGGAATCACTGTTTGGAAATAGCAAGATCATTGACAAACGTAAACTTGGGAAGCAAATGAATGTCATGATTGATGAGCCTTTCAATGCAGACTGGGAGAGACGGGCAAAAGAGTTTGGAGTTAACATCGAAAAAGCACCACTTCAGGATTATCTCGTTAATCTAACAAAAAAGGAGGGCAAAAAATATGAACACGCTTAAAGGACCGTTTCTACTCATGTTTAAAGAGATGAGGCTGACTTTTTATATCAACTTTGGAATAACGATCGCTTTAATGGCATTGTATATTTTTTTAAGTTACTCAACTGGTGAGAACGGAGATTTAGGTTCAATCTTCGGCCCTTTTTATGCCGTTTTTCTCATTTATCCATTTATTCTTTTTCAAGGGTACAAATATATTCTTTCATTAGGCGGAACGAGAAGACAGTTTATGATGGCAACCTTTGCATCTGTTAGCATCTATATGGTGCTAAGCGTGCTTATTCTCAATGGATTACATTTATTAAGCCAATTTTTTATCGATCAAGGGCAAATGTTTCATATGGCCGACCTCGTTAACGGCTCTCATCCGCTATTATATATCTGGATTGATTTATTATGGGTGGTCTTTCTCTTTGGCGTTGGGATAATGATTAAAACCATTTGGTTTAACCTCGGCAATGTAAGAACCTTAATTTGTGGCGCCATATTGTTGATGGTATTAATTACAACATACACTTTTGCTGACCTTAGCCCATTTATAGAATTTGTGATTGTTGATCATCTCTTATTTGTCCACATTCTTGCAGGGATCGCAGTATTATTCATGCTGCTCTCTTTCCTCATCATGAGAAATGGACCATTAGAACGTGGAGATAGGGCTAGATTTATTGGGAAACAGCAACCTGAATAAGCGTTTTTAGAGTAATTAGTAGTTATTTGAAGGTTACCGAAATTGGTAACCTTTTTTGATTGGAAATAAAAATACGCTTCTTCATCTAACCTGTCTTAATTCAACAAACAAACAGCTCCTGACCCAGTAGTCGGTTTTCCACAATATGGCCCTTATATGCAAAGGCGAACGCTAAGTCTTATTCACTCTTGCGCCCTCGTAGAACAAAAGGTAACCATCACTTTTGAAACTGCTACGTTTCCGCATGTCCCAACACATTCGTTTATTTCTAGCTTATCACAAAAATCCAATTATGCTTATAATATTTAACTGAATATTTTCATAACCACTGCATTATACACGATGAGACAGTTTCGCTACAATGGAACTAGATAAGTTTCAAAAAGTGAGTGATACCATTGTCCAGCATTTTGCTAATTGAAGATGATACAAGCCTGTTTCAAGAAATAAAGGAACAACTGGCAAGTTGGGATTATGAAGTATACGGCGTGAGCAACTTTAATGATATCATGCAAGATTTCACAAGCTTAAAACCAGATTTGGTTATTATTGATATTCAATTGCCGAAATACGATGGTTTCCATTGGTGCAGGATGATTCGGATGCACTCCAATGTTCCCATTATCTTTTTATCATCCCGCGATCATCCGACCGATATGGTCATGTCGATGCAGCTTGGCGCGGATGATTATGTTCAGAAGCCGTTCCACTTTGATGTATTGATTGCGAAAGTACAAGCGATCCTCCGACGCGTATATGATTACAACACGGAGCAAATCGAACTGCGTACATGGAATAGCGCGACGCTTGATTATGCCAAAAATACAGTTACCAATCATAAAGGTACGATTGAGTTAACGAAAAATGAAATATACATCCTGAAAGTTTTAATCGAGCGTAAAAACAAGATCGTCAGCCGAGAAGAAATCATCCAGAGACTTTGGGATGACGAACGTTTCATTAGTGACAATACCTTGACCGTCAATGTGAACCGGCTGCGAAAGCGGTTGGATGAACTCTCATTAGGCCGTTTTATCGAGACAAAAGTTGGGCAAGGCTATCAGGCAAAAGAGGTGGCCCATCCACATGATTAAAAAGTACTTAATTGAGCGATGCAGCTGGCTGATTCTATTTATCGGACTACAGCTGCTTACGATTTTTATTGCCGTGATCGACCCGAGCATCACGATCCGTCCCATCTTATATATTGTCTTTTTATCGACTGTTACCCTGGTCGTATTTGCCATCGTCCGCTATCAAAAAGAAACAGCATTTTACAAACAATTACGGGATAGCGATGACGACCCAACGGATATAAAAAAAGGAACGAGTCCGTTCGAAAAAATCGTTCAAGAACGACTTGATGAGCAAATGAAACAGTACAAAAATGAGCTTTCACAGCACCATATAAAATTGGAACAAGAAAAAGATGAGCTTTTATCGTGGATCCATGAAGTGAAAACACCATTAACCGCCATGCAGCTTATGATTGAACGCGTAGAAGATAAAAAGGTTAAAGAGCAATTAAAGTACGAATGGCTGCGAATGTACCTGCTTCTTGATCAGCAGCTGCATCAAAAGCGCATTCCTTTTATGGAAAACGACTTATATATTGAACAAACCAGCCTGGAACCATTGATTTTCCAGGAAATAAAAGCATTACAGTCCTGGTGTATGCGCAAAGGGATCGGTTTTGACATTTCTTTAGAAATAGAGGAAGTATTAACAGATGCCAAATGGCTTGCCTTCATTATTCGGCAGCTGTTAACCAACGCCATCAAATATACGGAAAGTGCCGATATTTCGATCACCAGCTACCGTGAACAACAGCACACAACGCTTGCCATCAAGGACCACGGCAGAGGTATTGATGCCAAAGACTTGCCGCGCATTTTTGACCACGGTTTCACCTCTACTACTGCCCATCAGGACACCGCTTCATCTGGTATGGGACTTTATTTGGTAAAAAATGCGCTAAAACCATTACACATCAAGATCAGTGTTCAATCCAACGTCGGAAAAGGCACAACATTCACATTAACATTCCCCAATAAAAATGAATTTGTTGCGATTACTGGCATGTGACAAGATTGTCACATGCCAGTATCATTTGTTCGGTGAATCGAAGGAAAAATGGATGGCATACGTTTATGATGGAAATAGTTTAAAGGAGTGAGGACATGATGTTACAAGCAATGAAAATTCATAAAAGCTTTGGAAACAAATTCAATAAACAAGAAGTCTTAAAAGGGATTGATATTAACGTCGATAAAGGCGAATTCGTCAGTATTATGGGGGCATCCGGTTCTGGAAAAACAACACTGCTTAATGTGCTTTCTTCCATTGACCGTGTAAGCCGGGGAACGATCATCATTCAAGGACAGGAATTAACCTCGATGAAAGATAAACAGCTCGCAACATTCCGTAAACATCATTTAGGCTTTATTTTTCAGGAGTATAATTTGCTTGACACGCTGACCGTCAAGGAAAATATTTTACTGCCACTGTCCGTTAATAACGTATCGAAAAAAGAGGCGAACCGAACGTTTAAGGAAGTAACAGACGAGCTCAGCATCTATGACATCCGGAATAAGTATCCGAATGAGCTTTCCGGCGGGCAAAAGCAGCGCACATCAGCAGCGCGTGCGTTCATCCACGAACCGAGCATCATTTTTGCAGATGAACCGACTGGGGCCCTTGATTCGAAATCCGCATCCAGTTTATTAGATAAACTGAACAACTTAAATCACACACGGGACGCAACGATTGTCATGGTCACCCACGATCCGGTCGCTGCCAGCTATTCAGGACGGGTTGTTTTTATCAAAGACGGCCAAATGTATACACAGCTCAATAAAGGTGACCAAACGCGGCAGACCTTTTTAAAAGACATCATGACAACACAAGGTGTCCTGGGCGGTGTTTATAATGAGCATTAACCGTCTGATTTGGCAAAGTCTGAAGAAGAATATCCGGAGCTACTACCTGTACGTATTCGCCTTGATCTTTAGTGTGGCGCTATATTTTGCATTTGTCACGCTGCAGTTTGATCCGGCATTGGACACCATGTCGGGTACCGCAAAAGGATCAGCGGGAATTTACGCCGGATCAGTATTACTTATCGCCATTGTTACCGTATTTCTGTTATACGCCAACAACCTGTTTATTAAACGTAGAAGTAAAGAGATCGGTTTATTTCAGTTGATTGGCATGACAAAAGGCAAGATTTTTCGCATTTTGAGTATCGAAAATAGTGTCCTTTATGCCGGATCGATAGTCATTGGCATTTTTCTCGGTTTTGCTGGTTCGAAACTGATCAAACTTATTTTCTTCCAAATAACGGGGATTGATCAGGTTGCGGCATTAAATTTTTCAGCTAAAGCCACAGGACAGACGCTGCTTGTCTTTCTCATCATTTACCTGTTCATTATGGTCATGAACTATTTGTTTATAAACCGGCAGAGCGTTCTGTCCCTGTTTCAGATAAGGTCCAAATCAGAGAACGTGAAAAAAATGTCGATTATGCAGATACTGATCGGAATTATTGGTATTGGACTTATTATGACCGGATATTATTTATCCACGAAACTATTCAGTGGAGATATTGATAACCAGCTCTTTTTTGCGATGTTGAGTATTTTAGGTTCGGTTATCATTGGCACCTACTTGTTTTTCAAGGGATCGGTCAGTTTTATCCTGCAGCTAATTCGCAAATCGAAAGCCGGCTACTTATCGATTAACAATGTGCTATCCTTGTCGTCGATTATGTTCCGCATGAAGTCGAATGCTGTACTGTTGACGGTCATAACAACCGTTTCTGCTTTGGCAATCGGCTTATTATCGCTCACGTATATTTCCTATTATTCAACGGAAAAATCGGCCCAGCAGATAGCGCCTAATGACTTTTCCCTTACAGATGCAGATGATGCCGATAGTTTTATGGAAGAGTTGAATGCGGAACAAATCGGATATGAAGAAACGCGGATTGATTTTATAACTGTCCGTGCCGATATAACAGACGCTCTGGAATCGGCTCCGAGCAATTTTAATGGTGAACTGGAGAATACCAGGATAGTGGTCGTCAGTGACCAAGCAACAGTGGACATCAATGTTTCGCCGGATGAAGCGGTCCTTACCGGGGTCGGTGGTTCCATTTCGCAATTCCTTTCCTTTCAAGAGGAGGGCAACATAACCCTGTCCAGTCAAACCAGTACCATTGATGCACATTATATAAAATCAAAGGAAAGATCACTTTTGCCAAGGATTCAGTCACTCAATTTTCCAGTTGTCGTTGTGGATGATCGCGATTATCAGCAACTGGAAAAAAGTCTGGACCCGGACATCCAAGGAGCTTTCGGTTACGAATACATCGGGATTGATATTGCCGATGATGATCAGCTGAATCAGGCAAATGCTATCTTTCAGGATTGGGACAACGAGGAGAAAAATCCGGCTTACAGTTACTTGGAAAGCGTCAACCAGCAAAAACAACAACTCGGTCTGACCATGTTTATTGTCGGATTTCTAGGGTTAACTTTCTTGATTACATCCGGGTGCATTCTGTACTTTAAACAGATGGATGAGAGTGAAGAGGAAAAGCCCACATACACAATTTTACGGAAACTTGGCTTTACCCAGGACGATTTAGTTCGTGGTATTTGGTATAAACAACTTTTCAACTTCGGTATTCCATTAATACTCGGACTGTTGCACAGTTATTTCGCCGTCAAATCAGGCTGGTTCATATTTGGTACGGAAATGTTAACGCCAACGGTAATCGTCATGGCCATTTATACCGTGCTGTACTCGATCTTCGGTGTTTTATCGGTTCGTTACTATAAGCGAGTGATTCGAGAAGCATTGTAAACGGGCAGTCCTCCGCCGTCTAAATGCATATAGCGGCGGAGAGTCTGATTCTATCATTGTAAGATAGCTACTTTTTTGTATTGAAAGGATGTTGAATAATGAAAAAGCTCAAGGGCATTGGCATTGGAATTGTAGTAATATTAATTTTAATTGTGGGGTATACATTTCTGCCACAAACAGTAACAGAAGTGTTAGACCGGGGAAACCCTTTTATTTCCCAAGAAGATGTATATGTTCAAATCGATGAACATCAACCAAAAAAGGTTCAGCATCGCTATGAGTATTCCCTAATAGGTTATACATCAGATGGTAATGAAAAAAAGGTTAACTTTACTTCTTCGACAATATTACCGGAAGGTTCATATCTAAAGGTTGATGCAAAAGGATCCTACGTAAAAACATGGGAAGTGGTAAAATCCCATAAACTTCCCTCAAAAACCAAAGAGGAATTTGAAGAGTAATGCAATATATATTCTTGATGCGGGGAAAGTTTACCACACTGAAATATCACATCTATTCAATGACATAATAACAAACTACTATTTTAAACAACCGCAATTTCTCAGTGAGAAATGCGGTTGTTCGCTATTTAAAGAAATTCTTTTATTTTTATTTATCATTCATCTGTCTTTGCATAATATATGCTCACATAGCATTTAAATTATTCATTTAAACATTGTCATACCAGTAAAAAACAGCGTACTAAATGTTATGTGATTTAGTACGCCAAATGTATTGTAATTTATATTTATCCACCGTAAGTGAAGTATTTATAGCCTCTTCTCTATTGTTTAATGAATCCTTGCTTATTTATGCATCATCCGGTTTATAGGCATATCGCCATCCCTTCTGACTGACAACGATTGACATCCAAAACATTAACAGCGCGATTACAGGGTGAAGTGCCCCTGCATTCGGTATATTGGCAGTCGCATACATCAGAATAATTAGCATGAATAAACCAACACTCTGCCATTTCATGTTTTTGGGCAGCTTTCCCGAAAAACTGACAATCAGCATAAGAATTGGCACATATTCAATGATTTTTACAAAAGCTATATGCGTCATCCAGTTGGCCGGATCCACAAACGTAGCTAATCCTGCCAGAAATACTTGTATCATCACAGTAATTACAAAAATCACAGCCAGAACAAAGAATATTTTTCGCCACATCCGGGCTCTTCCGCTTATTTCCAAGCACTACATCCCCTTTCATAATCGTTTATTTCACAACGTTAATATTTCCATTATTCGTTGTTAATTTTATTTGATTGTCCCCATTACCAATCACGGTGTTCCAGTTAGAACTCCCGAAAACAGTCGCTTCGCCATTATTGGTTTTGATATCAAAAACGGCATTTGTCGGTTCTTGATCCGTTTCAACTTCGATATCTCCATTGTTGGATTCCAATGTTAGTGGGTGATCCAAGTTATTTGTTTTCAGATAAATTTCTCCGTTATTTACGTCACCGTTAATTTTGCCTTCAATATTTTCAAGCGAAATCGCTCCGTTATCTGCCTCAACATTTACCATAGCTGCTGCGATATCCTTCATATCAAAATGCCCATTATCCACTTCACCTTCAACATTGTTTATGCTTAATTGTTCTACCTGAAAGCTGCCATTATCAATATCAGCCTGTAATGAATTGTATGTTTTTTCAGGCAGGTAGACTTTTAAAGTTAAGTTTGTTCCGATAAAATTAAAGAAATCAAACAGTCGTTTATCCTTTAATTCAATCGATAAGGTCTCGTCTTCCACATCAGCTGATAAATAATTCTCAATCTCTTCCGAACTGGTTCCGGTCAGTTCCACTTTTGTCGCCCGATCCTCTGTAGACATGACTTCCACCTCTTCGTTATTGGCGCTGATTTCAATGTCAGTAATGTTGTTATCTGAAAATGTTTCCTCTTCACTAACCGAAGTTGAATCATTTAATGATTGAAATGTCAGGAGACTTCCAAGTGCACCAACCACCAATAGAACCAAAGCGATTATCGATATTCTTTTAGCATTAATCATGCTTCAAACCTCCCTTCACAAGTGAAACGTTGTATTTTAAATAACGCACAAACAGAGTTGTCAGTACTTTTGTCACGTATAACATGCCCATTGCAATGAACAAGCCGATTCCACAAAGCATTATCGAAAAGAACATGTCAAAAAATTCGAACGTTCCCAGATTAACGATTAACGTAACGAGGATCAATAATGGCGAAGCAACAAATGAAACTCCCGTTATCCATCCTGCAAGTATGAAGCCAAGCAATGCAGCGAACGGTCCAAACACGATGATAAAATTAAAAAATCCTAACCCGACAACCGCCCAGACTGCGCGGAAAATATTCGCCGTCGATGCGGTGGCCTCCATTTTTTCGATATGGGATGTTGCAACCAGCTCTTTGGCGATCTGTTTTGGTGAGCCGAGAGATTCAGAAATTTGCTCTTCCGTTTTGCCATCTGCTGAGCCATTGAAAAAATGCTCTTCAAAATCGTGCATAATATCTTCACGTTCTTCATGAGGAAGTTTTTTCAACCCTTTTTCCAAGCTCGTCAGGAATTGCTCTTTATTCATTAAAATCACCTTCCTTTATTAGTTGATTGACGCCTTCTGAAAACTGCTTCCACTCTTCATTAAGGACGTGAAGGTGGTCTCTGCCTTGGTCAGTGAGCCTGTAATATTTTCGAGAAGGACCTTCTTTTGACTCCTGCAAATAAGTTGTTAAGTACCCTTCTTTTTTCAGTCTCCTTAACAATGGATATACGGAGCCTTCTGAAATGACGATCTGATCCGAAATCTTTTGAACGATCTCATATCCATAACGATCTTGCTTATATAGTAATGCAAGTACGCATAGCTCTAATGCTCCTTTTTTAAACTGTATGTTCATTAGGATGTTCACCTCATTTTCACTACTGTATATTAAACAGTACTGTATTATAAAAATACAATGCAAGAATTAATATACCACTAACTACTGTTCATTGCAAGGTACTATACAAAAATTTTTCTCAAATTTAATTGATATTAGCTCAAAATGCTATAACAACACAAAAAATGACCACCAAATTAGCATAAACATTGATGGTCATTTTACGTTACGTTTTTAATGTTTGAGACAAATAAAAGAATCTGCAGAGCTTAAGTTCCGCAGCTTTTACCCTTGCTGCCAATATTCCCACTGGCCGTGCAGCAGCTTGACGACGTGGGCAAACATGGCTTTTCTGGAAATGCGGTCATTCGTGAAGATACCAACGGCACCTTCTTTTTTTCGCACATTTTCCCGTTTTGCATAGCCATCCATGACATCGCCAAGTTCGTTGCCTATTTTCAATTCATGTTCAATTTCTTTCGGCAGCAAAATTCGCGCACCTGCTGCAGTAAAGCTGACATGATCCCGTGTAATCAGTGCGCCCCAATTACATAAATAAAGATCATCTTCCACGTACATGACGCCGCCTTCCAGCCCGATGCCGATGTCTGCCGAGTTTGCTTTTAAACTGCCTGCAGCTCTATTAATGGCACCTTTTCTCGTTTCCTCATCCGAGAACGGCTGGCTGCTGACCAGGGAAGGCACATCTCTCGAGAAAACCTCGTCTTCAGTGAATACATCATTTACTGCTGCGATTTTTGCAGGGTTTCCAGATCCGATCACAAGCTCCATAAGAACCCCTCTTACTTTGCTTTAATCGAATCGACTGTATTTTGGTCAGTGGACTTAACCAGTTTGACGAGCAATTCTTTTGCCGCCTGATAGTCATCAACATGAATGATGGATGATGATGTGTGGATATAGCGTGAACAGATTCCAACAACAGCCGACGGAACACCGCTGTTGTACAAGTGGACACTCCCGGCGTCGGTGCCACCCTGCGACACAAAGAACTGGTAAGGAATATCGTTGGTTTCCGCTGTATCCAGAATAAATTCGCGCATGCCGTGATGTGTGATCATCGTTTTGTCAAAAATACGCAATAGAGCACCCTTGCCCAATTGGCCGAACTCCTGATCATTGCCGGACATATCATTCGCCGGTGATGCGTCAAGCGCATAGAAGATATCCGGCTGGATCATATTGGCCGCAACTTTAGCACCTCTCAGCCCTACTTCCTCCTGGACGGTAGCACCGGAATATAGTTGGTTTGGCACTGTTTCGCCTTGCAGTTCTTTTAACAATTCAACTGAGAGCCCGCAGCCATAACGATTGTCCCATGCTTTGGCAAGGATCTTTTTCTCATTGGCCATTGGTGTGAATGGACAAATTGGCACAATCGACTGCCCCGGTTGAATGCCGATTTTTTCCGCATTTTCTTTGTCATCAGCACCGATATCGATCAGCATATCTTTGGTATCCATCGGCTTTTTTCGCTGCTCCGCTGACAAATTATGCGGCGGAATTGATCCGATAACACCGATGACCGGTCCGTTATCAGTCATGATTTGCACGCGTTGGGCAAGCAATACTTGGCTCCACCAGCCACCCAATGTCTGGAAACGGATCATGCCATTTTTGGTGATTTGGGTGACCATAAAGCCAACTTCATCCATATGACCTGCAACCATAACACGCGGTCCGTCTCCATTTTTAATACCGAATACACCGCCCAGATTGTCCTGGATTATTTCATCAGAGTATTTCTCCAGTTCCCCGCGCATAAATTTTCTGACGGCATGTTCATTTCCCGGTGCGCCTTGCAATTCTGTCAAATTTTTAAATAAATCCATCGTTTCCCGGTTCATCTGTATTCCCTCCACCTATTTATGTAATACGTACAGTATAACGGAAAATATGGACCCCTTTCCAGCAAACAATTGTGTAATGGTTTTTATTTCGCTCGCTTTCCGTTATAATAATACTATGAAGCAGAAAGCGTTCAATAATTAATGAAGAGGTGACAGAAATGAAAGCCAGAAATGCAGTTATTGCTGCCGGAGCAGGACTTGCGGCAGGATTTTTAGTAAAACAGCAGCTCGACCGCTATCAAACAATCACACCTGAAAAGGCATTAAAGCAGGCAAAGGAAACATTCAAAAAACAGGGGCCGATCAGCGGGTCCTGGATTTACATGAAACCTGAAGAAGTCGAACGAAACGGATTACTGTACAACGCCTACCGTGGTGGGGTTACACGCAATCTCGACGGTGAAAATAAACAATACGAATTTTATATTGATGTTGATACAGGGGCTGTTATTGACTCTGTTGAAACAACTTAATACATCAGTGAAAAAGCCATCTATACCAGATGGCTTTTATTATTAATAGTCATAGCGCTCACGCTTGAGTTCATCAATTTTCTTGCCTGATTCATCAAATTTGATGGCACGGTAATAGGCATCATGATAGAACGTGTACCAGGCCTGTTTCTGATAGCCAAAATCCATCCATTTTTCTTTCTGATGAACGGAAGTGACGGGGTAATCATCATACGCCAGCGCCCATAGTTTATTTTGATGGGCATGTGTTGGCATAATATCAGCCATATGAATCCATGTTTCATCTCCGTCTTCAAACAGAAGAATCGAATGGCCATCACTGTGACCGCCGGTGTGAATCATTTTCAGGCCGTCTATGACAGTCAGTTCCTGTTCAAATGGTTGCACTTGATGCTGCACAGGCTGCCAGTTCATTTCCCAGTATGTATTTGCTGAACGGATATTAGGATTACGCATTTCGTCCCATTCCACCTGCGAAACATAAATCACCGCATTTCTAAAAACCGTTTCATATCCTTCACCGGCAGGCTTAGTTATGCCGCATGCATGGTCAAAATGCAAATGCGTCATCAGCAAAGCATCAATATCATCTGTACTCAAGCCCAGCTCCTCTAATGACTGTTCTATTGATGACTCTTCCAGCACACCAAAATTTCGCAGTTGTTTCTCAGTTAATTTTCCATTTCCCATACCAGTTTCTATCACGTAGTTTTTGCCGTCGATTTGCAGCAAAATTGGATCTGTCCTGAGTTCAATCTGATTTTTATCATTATACGGATACTTTTTCCCCCATAGCGGTTTTGGTACAACACCGAACATGGCACCGCCATCAAGAAAATTCACACCCCCGTTCAGCCACGTCAGTTTAGCGCGGCCAATTTGCATTGTTTCCAATTAAAACTCCTCCTTTGCCTTTATATGTGCGTGTTCAAAAAGGAGGATAACAAGGACCGAGAAGTTCGAGGCGGCGCAGTTTCGAGCACAGAAAAACTCCCCCCGAATTTACATCGCACGCGAGCATTAGCGTATTTCTTTTCCAAGGAGCGGAGAAACAGCCAACGAAGAAATTCGATGCGTCATTGTTACCGGACTTTTTGAACAGCCTCTATATGAAGTTTAGCGAATTCGGCGTCTTATGTAAACGATTGCAGTTCAATACAAAGAAAAGAACCCTGAGAAGGATTCTAAGGAAATTGAGCGCGGCAACGATAAATAGGCTGTCCCTTTGCCGAAAATTTTTCTTCATATTCAGTCATCACATTGACAGGATCTTCTTCATTGTGAAGATCCAAATTAACTTCCTGAAGTTTAAGACCAAATTGGGAAAAACTGGCGAGTGAGTATTCAAACAATCCCTGGTTATCCGTTTTTAACACAATTTGACCTTCCGGATGCAAGATATGCTGATACTGCTCAAGGAACGTATGGTATGTGAGACGACGTTTTGCATGACGTTTTTTTGGCCATGGATCGGAAAAATTTAAATAAATAACCGAAATTTCATTTTCAGTAAAGAGTTCTTTTAAATCAGCTGCATCAACATGCAGAAGCCGCACGTTTGTCCGTTCTGCTTCTTTCACTTTACTTCCTGCCATCACAATAATGCTTTTCGCCAGCTCAATGCCTAAAAAATTTACATCAGGATACTGTTCAGCCATTCCTGTAATAAACTGACCTTTCCCGGTTCCAATCTCCAAATGAATTGGATTTTCATTTCCAAATAATGTATGCCACTTTCCCTTTTTTTCTGTCGCATCCGGGACAATTAAATGGGTATTCTCTTTCAGAAAGTCATCTGCCCACGGCTTATGACGCTGTCGCATGGTTACTTCTCCTTTTTCCTTGGGTGTTTATATTAATTTTACACAAAGAGCATTATTCTTAAGCATAAAATGTAACGAATCAGCTAACACTCTAAATTGAGGTGATTTTAATGGTTCTGACAACCCACAACCAATTACAATTATTGCACGATATTTTAACAGAACAGACAGAAGATTGCTGTGGTGAGATTTCCGAATACCAGCAAATCAAACGATTGGTTCAAGCGATGATCGCAAACAATAGCATATCAAATGAACAGCTGCTCGAACTCTTGCCTGAAATTTATAACTACGGCCGGCAGGGTGAAATTGCTCAAAATGATGAAGAACACATCGTCTCCAACAAAATAAATATTCAAACATGGGTCAATGCTATTCAAAAGACTAGTTTAGAATAGCATCAACACATCGATTTAAATCACGCAGGTCAGTTAAACGGTCAGCTATTTTATCAGTTCTGTTTTGTTCATGGTGCCATACCAAATAATCGAGGGCGTCTAAGATTAAGTACCAATACATGCGTTTAAATAACGCTTCATTCTTGTCCAGACCGTAGCGGCTCAGCCAGTCATTCCAGTCTTCCTGTGGTACATACCATTTTAAAATGTAGCCATAATCCATCGCAGGATCGGCGATTGTGGCATTATCCCAGTCCACCAAGTAAAGCTGTCCTTTTGTCGTCAATATAACATTATTGTGATTTAAATCGCAGTGACATACAACATGCTGCTGATTCCGGGTAACCGGCAGCAGCTGCTCCAAGTATTGAAGGGCATCGGTGACTTCCCGGTATTGGTTCATTAATTCGCTGGATTCTAATTGTGCTTGGATTTCATTGAATCGTTCATCAGGTGTCAACGGCTTGTTCCCAAGACGCATAAGCATATGAAGAAGTTCGGTCGATTCATGGATCTTCCGAAGCAAATCAGCTACCTGATGATGCTGCATTTCTTCCGCTTTCAGTTCTCTTCCTTCCAGCCATTTTTGAGCAGTTATAACATCCCCGTTTTCCATCCGTTTTGTAAACACGAGCTTGGGGACAATGCCTTCCGCTGACAGTACTGCCAAAAACGGAGAGGAATTTCGCTTCAGGAACAGCCGTTTGTCATCCTTCTCAGCGATATAAGCATCACCGGTTAATCCGCCGGCAGGGGTAATATTCCATTCTTTTCCAAATGTCTGTTGGAGCCAATTCACCATAAATACCTCAAATCGTCATTAAATTCATTTTAACAAAGTGATGGCTGTGTAAAATGCTTAACGTTGTTAATAAGACACATGAGAATAGATTATCTAAAAAACACGTCACTTTCAACCGAAACTTATATTCCCATCACATCGATATGGTTATCTTGTTTTGTAATCGTACAATCGGCACAACTGTCAGCCCGGCCGTCCGTTGATATGTTATTAGACTACTTGAACGGACCTTAAGGCGTTCAGCATGGAATAATTCAACTTCCTTTTTCTCCGCTGCCACTTAGAAATGCTTCATCATCATCTGATTCCCACTCCGGTCGTTTAACGGCTGTTGTCTGGCAATGTTTCAGTAATAATTCGGCCGTTTTAAGCTGCTGGTTTTTCAATGGGGATACGAGATTTCTTTTTTCTGTAAACCAGTCTTCATATTCATGCTTTCCTATGATTTTTGTATTGTATGATTCCTTAAGTGATGCGATATGATTTGTCCGCGATAAGACAACTTTACTGACAGGCAGTGCAATACCTGCTTGGTTCATGATGCTTTTGACAATTTTCTCTGTTCGTTTAAGTGCAAGCAATGGACTGAGCATCTTTGTTTCTTGTTTTGCTTCTTCCTTCACCAGCCAGGTCCGCTCGCCATCCGCTGTAATAAGCGTGCCGGGCTGCTTTTCAATCATATGAATTATTTCGATTCCAATCGGACTGATAAAAATAATATTGCCCTCGACCGGCGCCTTTTTCACATTGAAAATAGGATAATACATCAAAAGATATGTATCAGGAAAACGCATGAGGAAGTATTTCAAACGGTCATTCTCATAATAGTCATTAGGCATAAATGAAACATCAGTAGCCGTCGATGTAGCCCATTTCAATTGAAGCGGAAACAACTTATCCAGAAAATAGTACCGCAAATCATTTTCAGTCTTTGGCAGATCGATTGGATCATCATGAAGTTCTGTTGCTGTTGTTGTTTTCCGGCTGTCCGGTTTTAAAAATGACTTCCACTTTGACATGATCGGTTCCGGATCGTCCGTTTTAATATTATGTGCAAAATCGTCATTCAGCCACAAGTTATGCATTTCCTTCCAATTATCCTGTTTCATACGTATGAATTGACTCGGATAACGATAAACATTCCATTCATATCTGGAAACGTAATCCTCCAGCTTAATCAGCTGCGCCATTTTAGTCCCCTCCCCCGGAAAAATCAAAAACGGTTTCAACAGTATACTTAGGGTTTTTATCCGGTTGAATCCGATAGAGAACAATCTGGTTAACAGTAATTGATTGCCTCTCTGTAAAGCGATTTTTCAAGTTAGGCACATCTATTGGTTTGCCTGTCCATTTTTTTGCCAATGTTATATGCGGTGAATACGCCCTTTTTTCATGTTTAAAACCCGTTTGGACTGCTATCCCTTCAATATTCTGCTGTAAACGCAGCAATTCCGGATGTCGTTCGGCCCCTGCCCATAAAACACGCGGACTTTTCGGATTGCCGAATGTGCCCAGAGTACCTGTCGGCAAGGTAAAAACGTTGAAATTCTCAATTTGCTGCATTGAATTGATTAACCTATTCAGCTGCTGGTCATCAACAGCCCCAAGGAATTTCAGTGTGATATGCAGATCCTCAGGATGCACCCATTGTTTGAAGGGCAGTTCGGGTTTAAGTTCACGCTGCCATCCGGCAAGCTTTTCTCTCAGAGATGCCGGAAGTGGAATAGCAATAAAATAATGTGACGAATTCATATAAATCCCTCATTTTTATACGTTTTATATCGTATGCTGCATTAACTCATTAATATCGATTTACGAAACTTTAATAATTTTTAACTTTTCTCAGATGCGATTTAGCTGTAAAATAGAATTAGCGGATCAGAGAGCTTGCACCAAAGACAATGAATATTCCTTAGGGAGTGATTATTTGGATCATTCAACTTCTCGAATGATAACACGAGTGAAAGCTGTTTACCTTTACATAAGAGAAAAAGGAACAGTATCGACCCGGGAAATTGCTGATGAATTTGGAACAACTGACCGCACTATTCAACGCGACTTAACTATTTTGACACATAACGGGCTGGTAAAAAGCCCTATTCGCGGTAAGTGGAAAACGACAGCTAAACCTGTCAAAATCTCTTCATAATCAGAGCGATACCAGCTGACGCTTAGATGTCAGCTCTTTTTTTGCAGTTTCAAGCTTTCAACTTCCGCTTCCGTCAGTTCACGGAAGGTCCCAGTCTCCAGTTCAGTATCCAGCCCCAGCATCCCCATACGGATCCGTTTCAAATAAATAACTTTTTTCCCGACTGCTTCGAACATTCGCTTCACCTGATGAAACTTGCCTTCTGTCACTGTAACATTCACATGTGACACGTCGTTTGCCTGCAAAATCTCCAAGGCTGCGGGCTTTGCAGTGTAGCCGTCATCTAATTGAACACCATTTTGGAACGCGTGAACATCTGCTTCTGTTACATGCCCGCTGATATGAGCATAATAGGTTTTCTCGACATTTCTTTTTGGAGAGGTCAACTGATGACCCAAATCGCCATCGTTTGTAATCAGTAGAAGCCCTTCTGTATCCTTATCAAGCCTGCCGACCGGAAATGGTGCAAACCGTTTATAATCATCAGGCAGAAGCTTAATAACAGTTTTATCATAATTATCAGTTGCTGCCGAAACATACCCGGGCGGTTTATTCAGCATAATATACACGAATTCACGGTACTGTACGATGTTATCATTTACTTTGACAATATCCTTTTCCGGACTGACCTGAGCACCGCTGTCTTTGACTGTTTTGTCATTAACCGTTACTTTCTTTTTCTTAATGAGTGCTTTAACATCTTTACGGCTTCCAAAACCCGTATTCGCCAGTAATTTGTCAAGACGCATGACTATCCTCCATTCATCGTTTAAATAAACGATCCAGAACTCTCACCCGGTCACCTAATACACGCTCGAGCAATGTTGATTGATAACTGAACCATAAGTATACACTGCCCCCGCCTGTCACACCCGCAATTAGCATGATGACAGCCGCACCTCTTGATGTTTCATATGCCAAAAATGTGCCGAACAGAAGTTTGAGTAATATAATGGCAATCAGCATGAACACTGAAAAAATACAAATCAGCAAGAAGCGCTTAAACGTTTGTCTGAACGGAAAACTGATTGATTTTTTAATCCGCCACAGGTTGAGCATAACAGCTGTCCCCGCAGCAAGCGCTGTGCCAAAAATAGCACCCTTTGGCCCAAATGTATGGATTAACTGGATATTGAATAACACTTTGATTAAGACACCTGCAGATAAACTGATAACAGCGAACTGCTGCTGATTGATTCCCTGAAGAATGGCTGCTGTTACAGTAAACAAAGCAAAAAATAGTGCAACAGGCGCATACCACCCCAGTAAAGCACCGGTCGTTTCAATGTTGTTCATACCATAAAGTGCTCCATAAATAACGTGTGATAGTGCTGACAATCCAATAACAGCCGGCACCACAAGAACCAGCACAATCTGCAGTGCCTGATTAATCTGCTGGAATAATAATGGCCGGTTCTCTTTTGTAAATGATTTGGTCAAAGCAGGTATGATAGCCAGAGACATCCCTGTTGCGATCGTGACCGGGATAATCACTAACTTATGGCCGTAATAATTAATCGCAGAATAAGCCGTATCATACAATTCTCTTTGACCGATAGCGGTCATCGCCCGCTCGACCGTGAACTGATCCACAAGCTGATACACCGGAATGGCGACACCGACCAATATAAATGGCCCTGCGTAACGGAAAAGTTCAGCAAACAGGTCTTTTGTCGGGATATCATATGTACGCTGCTGCCGTTCTAAATTTTTGTGGATATTTGCTTTGCGTTTGCGCCAATAAACGAAAAGCACACCACAGGATGCCAGTGCACCGATAAACGCAGCGAACGTGGCAAACCCAACAGCTGTAACAATCGTTCCGCCAACAACTTGCGTGACAATGAACGCACTGACAAGGATAAAGCCGATTCGGACAATCTGTTCAATAACTTGTGAAGCGGCAGTAGGTCCCATTGACTGATATCCCTGAAAGAAACCGCGCGTAATACTCATTGGCGGTATGAGCAATAAAGCAAAACTTACCATCCGAATAACCATCGTTACATCTGCTACAGCGATATTCCCTGTCTCTTCATTTGTTATCATCTGACCTGCCAGCCATTCTGCGCTGAAGAAAAGCCCTAAGAAAGCGAGAAAACCTGTAACAGACATTAACATGATTCCCGCCCGATACATTCTTAAGCCGGTTTCATAATCTCCTAAGGCATTATATTTAGACACGAATTTTGATACAGCCAAAGGCACCCCTATCGTCGAAATGCTGATCAAAATACTATATGGTGTATATGCAAGCGAAAACAGTGTACCTCCTGTTTCCCCTACAAGTTCGTTAAATGGAATAACATAAATCATCCCAAGAAATTTTGACAAAAAAGTCGCACCAGTCAAAAGCATGGTGCCTCTTACAATATTCGACATCGTTTCACCTGCATTTTGATTGTTATTTCACTCCGTATTTATATTATCACAGATAAGCACCGCTAACACCATCATTATGATACAGATTTTCGCAATAGATGAATTGTTTTTAGGGTGCTGTAAAACGTGGTATGCTATCAAATGAAAGGAAGGGAGAATTTTGTCATACGATGTCGTAGTAATTGGCGGAGGACCGTCAGGATTAATGGCCTCCATTGCCGCAGCCGAAAATGGCGCTAAAACGTTATTACTGGAAAAAGGAAGAAAGTTAGGCACTAAACTGGCTATTTCAGGCGGCGGTCGCTGTAATGTCACAAATAGGCTTCCCGAAGAAGAAGTCATCAAACATATACCAGGGAACGGAAAATTTTTATACAGCCCATTTTCCATTTTCAATAATTACGATATTATCGATTTTTTTGAAGGAATGGGCGTTGGCCTGAAAGAAGAAGATCATGGACGGATGTTCCCTGTCTCCAATTCAGCCAAAACAGTTGTCAATGCATTAATTAATAAGTTAGATGAACTAAGTGTCGAAGTTCGTATGAAAACACCAGTAAAAGCTGTGCATTATGATCAGGAAGAACATACCGTTATTTTGGATAGCGGAGAAAAATTATACACTAAATCGTTGATCATCGCAGTCGGAGGAAAAGCCGTTCCTCACACCGGATCAACAGGTGATGGCTACAGTTGGGCAAAAAAAGCAGGACACACCATTACAGAATTGTATCCGACAGAAGTAGCGCTTACTTCCGGCGAAGCGTTCATTCAAAATAAAAGCCTGCAGGGATTATCATTAAGAGACGTTTCCCTTTCAGTCCTGAACAAAAAGAATAAACCGTTGATCACCCATCGCATGGACATGATTTTTACCCATTTCGGCATCTCCGGACCGGCGGTTTTGCGCTGCTCTCAATTTGTGGTCAAAGAACTCATGAAAGGCCGTGAAGACGTCACCATGCTGCTTGATGTTTTCCCTGACAAACAAGAAGAGCAATTGATACAGTCAAGTTTAAAACAGATCGAAGAAAACCCTAAAAAGTCATTCAAAAATATTTTAAAAGGGACTGTACCGGAAAGACTTCTTGACCATATGCTCGCTATCCATGAAATAGATGCCGACCAAAAAGCGGCAACAGTATCAAAAGAAGCTCTACGAAATGTGATTCATGACCTGAAAAATTTTCGTTTCACGGTTCATGGCTCACTTCCGTTAAAAAAGGCATTCGTAACGGGCGGCGGTGTGTCAATAAAAGAGGTCGTCCCCAAAACATTACAATCTAAATACATGCACGGTTTGTATTTTTGCGGTGAAATCCTGGACATTCATGGTTACACGGGTGGTTATAATATTACCTCCGCACTGGTAACCGGACGGCTTGCAGGATTAAATGCGGCGGCAGAAACTAAAGCCGGCGCCTAATTCTGATTTTCCATTGATATCTTGTTTCTTCCGTTGATATCTTGAATGGGGACTGTCTCATACTTCGACAGTCCCCATTCGTCTATTTTTATTTAAACCCGCTTTTTACTTATTTTTTCCAATCAGAGGTCTTGCTCACATTATATCGCTTCTTTAAACTGGGATTTGATACCTGACATTTTTTGATGCGTTATTGATAAAGCTAAGAATGACTCAAAGGCTAAAAAGAAAGGATGAATTTGCATGCAAAAAAATAACAATATGTGGCTTCCGTTAATCGCTTCTGTAGGGGTCGGAGCTGCAACATATTACAGTATGACAAGAAACAACCAAAATTTTGGACAAGCATTACAACAAGCCGCTCCGATTGTCTCCCAAATGAATAATGGTAACCAGAGTAGTTAGAAACAAACAAAAAAGCGCATCTGTGTTGGATGCGCTTTTTTATTTAAAATCTAACTTCAATTATATTAAGGATTATTACATAAAAAAACTGATCTCATTAGTTTAAGATCAGCCTTTTCTCTATTGCCTGGCGGCGTCTTACTCTTGCAGGGGTTAAACCCCAACTACCATCAGCGCTGGAGAGCTTAACTGCTGTGTTCGGCATGGGAACAGGTGTGACCTCTCCGCTATCGCTACCAGACTTTGTCATTTCTATCGTGCTGTCGTCTCTTCCGTTTTGACGGACAAGAATTATTATAGGCATTTTCACCAGAAAATGCAAGGGGTTTTGACAAATTTGCACCCTGAAAACTAAATAAGAGCTTCATTCAACGTTTTTTGCGGGTTAGTTAAGTCCTCGATCGATTAGTATCCGTCAGCTCCACGTGTCGCCACGCTTCCACCTCGGACCTATCAACCTCATCGTCTCTGAGGGATCTTACTCACTTAACGTGATGGGAAGTTTCATCTTGAGGGGGGCTTCATGCTTAGATGCTTTCAGCACTTATCCTTGCCACACGTAGCTACCCAGCTATGCTCCTGGCGGAACAACTGGTACACCAGCGGTGTGTCCATCCCGGTCCTCTCGTACTAAGGACAGCTCCTCTCAGACTTCCAATGCCCACGACGGATAGGGACCGAACTGTCTCACGACGTTCTGAACCCAGCTCGCGTACCGCTTTAATGGGCGAACAGCCCAACCCTTGGGACCGACTACAGCCCCAGGATGCGATGAGCCGACATCGAGGTGCCAAACCTCCCCGTCGATGTGAACTCTTGGGGGAGATAAGCCTGTTATCCCCGGGGTAGCTTTTATCCGTTGAGCGATGGCCCTTCCATGCGGAACCACCGGATCACTAAGCCCGACTTTCGTCCCTGCTCGACTTGTAGGTCTCGCAGTCAAGCTCCCTTCTGCCTTTGCACTCTGCGAATGATTTCCAACCATTCTGAGGGAACCTTTGGGCGCCTCCGTTACACTTTGGGAGGCGACCGCCCCAGTCAAACTGCCCGCCTGACACTGTCTCCGGACCGGGTCACGGTCCGGGGTTAGAATGTCCGTACAGCCAGGGTGGTATCCCACGGGTGCCTCCACGTAAGCTGGCGCTCACGTTTCGACGGCTCCCACCTATCCTGTACAAGCTGTACCAACATTCAATATCAGGCTGCAGTAAAGCTCCACGGGGTCTTTCCGTCCAGTCGCGGGTAATGCGCATCTTCACGCATAGTATAATTTCACCGGGTCTCTCGTTGAGACAGTGCCCAAGTCGTTGCACCTTTCGTGCGGGTCGGAACTTACCCGACAAGGAATTTCGCTACCTTAGGACCGTTATAGTTACGGCCGCCGTTTACTGGGGCTTCGGTTGAGCGCTTCGCGCCCGAAGGCGCTAACGCATCCCCTTAACCTTCCAGCACCGGGCAGGTGTCAGCCCCTATACTTCGCCTTTCGGCTTCGCAGAGACCTGTGTTTTTGATAAACAGTCGCTTGGGCCTATTCACTGCGGCTCATCTCTCATGACGAGCACCCCTTCTCCCGAAGTTACGGGGTCATTTTGCCGAGTTCCTTAACGAGAGTTCTCCCGATCACCTTAGGATTCTCTCCTCGCCTACCTGTGTCGGTTTGCGGTACGGGCACCTGTGAACTCACTAGAGGCTTTTCTTGGCAGTGTGGAATCTGGAACTTCGGTACTCAATTTCCCTCCCCTCACAGCTTGAGATTGTTGAACGGATTTACCTGCTCAACTCCCTCACTGCTTGGGCGCACAATTCCGACAGTGCGCTTTCCATATCCTGCTGCGTCCCCCATCGTTCAAACGTTCACGAGGTGGTACAGGAATATCTGCCTGTTGGCCATCGCCTACGCCTTTCGGCCTCGGCTTAGGTCCCGACTAACCCTGAGCGGACGAGCCTTCCTCAGGAAACCTTAGGCATTCGGTGAAAGAGATTCTCACTCTTTTTTCGCTACTCATACCGGCATTCTCACTTCCAAACGCTCCACCAGTCCTCACGGTCTGACTTCGCAGCATTTGGAACGCTCTCCTACCATTGTTCTAACAGAACAATCCGCAGCTTCGGTGATACGTTTAGCCCCGGTACATTTTCGGCGCAGAGTCACTCGACCAGTGAGCTATTACGCACTCTTTAAATGATGGCTGCTTCTAAGCCAACATCCTGGTTGTCTGAGCAACTCCACATCCTTTTCCACTTAACGTATACTTAGGGACCTTAGCTGGCGGTCTGGGCTGTTTCCCTCTCGACTATGAACCTTATCACCCATAGTCTGACTCCCAAGGATGCGTCGCTGGCATTCGGAGTTTGACTGAATTCGGTAACCCGGTGAGGGCCCCTCGTCCAATCAGTGCTCTACCTCCAGTACGCTTAACCTTGAGGCTAGCCCTAAAGCTATTTCGGAGAGAACCAGCTATCTCCGTGTTCGATTGGCATTTCACCCCTACCCACACCTCATCCCCGCATTTTTCAGCATACGTGGGTTCGGGCCTCCAGTCAGTGTTACCTGACCTTCACCCTGGACATGGGTAGATCACACGGTTTCGGGTCTGCGACCGTATACTGCTTACGCCCTCTTAAGACTCGCTTTCGCTTCGGCTCCGTGCTTAACACTTAACCTTGCATACGATCGCAACTCGCCGGTCCATTCTACAAAAGGTACGCCGTCACCCATTAACGGGCTTCGACTACTTGTAGGCACACGGTTTCAGGTTCTTTTTCACTCCCCTTCCGGGGTGCTTTTCACCTTTCCCTCACGGTACTGGTTCACTATCGGTCACCAGGGAGTATTTAGCCTTGGGAGATGGTCCTCCCGGATTCCGACGGAATTTCTCGTGTTCCGCCGTACTCAGGATCCACGCCGGAGGAAACGTCTTTTCGGCTACGGGGCTCTTACCCGCTTTGGCTGACGATTCCAGGTCAATTCGCCTAAAACGTTTCTTGATAACTCCAATGGCGTGTCCTTCAACCCCGGAAAGCAAAGCTTTCCGGTTTGGGCTGTTTCCGTTTCGCTCGCCGCTACTCGGGAAATCGCTCTTGCTTTCGCTTCCTCCGGGTACTGAGATGTTTCAGTTCCCCGGGTGTGCCGCTTGTGCCCTATTGATTCAGACACAAGCACTGCCCCATTACGGACAGCGGGTTGCCCCATTCGGAAATCTCCGGATCGCAGTCTACTTACGACTCCCCGAAGCATATCGGTGTTAGTCCCGTCCTTCATCGGCTCCTGGTACCAAGGCATTCACCGTGCGCCCTTAATCACTTAACTAAGTTTGCGTTCGTTTAACGAACGCGTCATTTCAATGTCGTTGAATGTCTTGCTCTTATTTAGTTTTCAAGGTACAACTTCTTAAATTAAGGGGATTGCTCCCTCAAAACTGAACCAAACAACCCAGTATGTTCCTTATTAATCCTTAGAAAGGAGGTGATCCAGCCGCACCTTCCGATACGGCTACCTTGTTACGACTTCACCCCAATCATTGGCCCCACCTTCGGCGGCTGGCTCCTGAAAAGGTTACCTCACCGACTTCGGGTGTTGCCAACTCTCGTGGTGTGACGGGCGGTGTGTACAAGGCCCGGGAACGTATTCACCGCGGCATGCTGATCCGCGATTACTAGCGATTCCGGCTTCATACAGGCGAGTTGCAGCCTGCAATCCGAACTGGGAATGGTTTTATGGGATTGGCTTGGCCTTGCGGCTTCGCGGCCCTTTGTTCCATCCATTGTAGCACGTGTGTAGCCCAGGTCATAAGGGGCATGATGATTTGACGTCATCCCCGCCTTCCTCCGGTTTGTCACCGGCAGTCACCTTAGAGTGCCCAACTGAATGCTGGCAACTAAGATCAAGGGTTGCGCTCGTTACGGGACTTAACCCAACATCTCACGACACGAGCTGACGACAACCATGCACCACCTGTCACTCTGTCCCCGAAGGGAACACGGTATCTCTACCGCCATCAGAGGATGTCAAGACCTGGTAAGGTTCTTCGCGTTGCTTCGAATTAAACCACATGCTCCACCGCTTGTGCGGGCCCCCGTCAATTCTTTTGAGTTTCAGCCTTGCGGCCGTACTCCCCAGGCGGAGTGCTTATTGCGTTAACTTCAGCACTAAGGGGTGGAAACCCCCTAACACCTAGCACTCATCGTTTACGGCATGGACTACCAGGGTATCTAATCCTGTTCGCTACCCATGCTTTCGCACCTCAGCGTCAGTTACAGACCAGAGAGTCGCCTTCGCCACTGGTGTTCCTCCACATCTCTACGCATTTCACCGCTACACGTGGAATTCCACTCTCCTCTTCTGCACTCAAGTCCTCCAGTTTCCAATGACCGCCCGCGGTTGAGCCGCGGGATTTCACATCAGACTTAAAAGACCGCCTGCGCGCGCTTTACGCCCAATAATTCCGGACAACGCTTGCCCCCTACGTATTACCGCGGCTGCTGGCACGTAGTTAGCCGGGGCTTTCTGGTCAGGTACCGTCAAGGTGCTGCCCTCTTCGAACAGCACGTGTTCTTCCCTGACAACAGAGTTTTACGATCCGAAAACCTTCATCACTCACGCGGCGTTGCACCGTCAGACTTTCGTCCATTGCGGATGATTCCCTACTGCTGCCTCCCGTAGGAGTCTGGGCCGTGTCTCAGTCCCAGTGTGGCCGATCACCCTCTCAGGTCGGCTACGCATCGTCGCCTTGGTAAGCTTTTACCTTACCAACTAACTAATGCGCCGCGGGCCCATCTGTAAGCGGCACCCAAAGGCCGCCCTTTCAGCTCCTGGCCATGCAGCCATGAGCATTATCCGGTATTAGCTCGCGTTTCCACGAGTTATCCCCGTCTTACAGGCAGGTTGCCCACGTGTTACTCACCCGTCCGCCGCTCGTTCCACAAGCGCACGCCCCGAAGGGCGATTGCCTGCTTCCCGCGCTCGACTTGCATGTATTAGGCACGCCGCCAGCGTTCGTCCTGAGCCAAGATCAAACTCTCCAAAAAAGTTTGTCCGAAATTGACACCGATCAATCTCAGTCTTAGCTTACAAAAATTGATTCAAGGGGTAAAAGTTTGCATCAAATCAGCTCAGCTGATTCTTCAACTTCTTACCTCTGACATCGTTTGTCATACTGGTTGTTTTGTTCAGTTTTCAAGGAGCAAATTACTGTCTGTTCGACAGTGATAATATTATATCACCATTGTTGAAAAGTGTCAATAACTTTTGGCTTAATCAATGTGTTTTGTTAATGCCGTTTTTCAACAGCAAGAACAATAATACTACCGTCATTATTAAAAGTCAACAATAAAACTTAAAAAAATTCAACTCAAATTGTGGTGAAAAGTTTTGCTGCATGACTAGACAATGACTTCTCCATCCCAATTCTGCATGCCGCCTTCCATATTAGGAGCTTTGAAATCATGCTCATCAAGGAACGATGCAACCATCATACTTCTTCTGCCCGATCGGCAAACAAGAATGTAATGGTTATCTTTATTGAGTTCATTTGTGGAATGAGGGTTTTCTCAAGCGGAAGATGCTGGGGCATTTTCAATCATTCCTTGTTGAACTTCGTCATCTTCCCGAACATCTATAACCACTGTATTATCGTCATCTTTCATCACCCTTCTTACTTCATCAGGCGTTACTGTATTAATATGATCCATGCTTATTCTCCTTAATAACTGGAACGTTCCACAGCATTCGGGTTACAATAAATTTCGCTTAATACAAGCAGTTTAAATTGGCTCAAAGTAAATTTTAATTCATTTCTACACTAACCTTTGTTATGAATACGACGCAAATATAAAACACACACTATAGCAACGTTGATATTTGAGGTGAATGCCAAATGAGGGCTATGGTTATTATGAGTTTCATTGGACTGTTTTTTCCGCTCTTAACCGGTGCTGAGTTAACCGATACTTCATTAAAACAGCTTGAGACATTTAATATGGATATAACCGGTGATTCATCAAAAGAAAAAATTAAATTAAACGGGGCGCCTTTTGCTCCTGACTCGGATTATTATGCAGAAATAAAAGCCGTCATTTCAGGCAACGATGACCAGCAGTGGAACATTAATTATGAAGGCGGTTATAACCCTGCCATTCAATTTTATGATCTTAATCATAATGGTGTGAAAGATTTATTTTATCAAAGTGCTGCAGGCGGAAACAGAGGGTTATATCATTATCATTTACACACTGTGAGTACGAATGAATTGAAAGAAGTACCCTTGCCGGAGCAGAAAAGTATCAAAGCAAAATTTAAAGATGGATTTAAAGTTGAAATCCAGATCGATCATGAATTGGAGCCTGAGACAGTAAATGTGAATCATCGTTCTTCGGAATATGAACAACTGGGCATCTATAATGAAAATGGGAAATTACTGGACAGCACAACACCAATCATTGAGCCAATCTCTTTTTTTGAACCTGTGGAAATCAGTGATCAAAAGGGATACGGTCTGAAAAGCTTTCAGCATATAAGCGGTGCTTATCACGCGGATCTTCTTGGAACTGTCGAAACACTCTGGTATTATGAACACGATAAATGGATTATTTTGGAAACTGAATGGGTTCCTTCTTAACAGATCCGGAAAAGATTTCTTTCAACGATTGCTTAAACTAAGAAATCTGAAGTCTGAGGTCAGACCTTAAAAGACCTTAAAACTTCCTTGACCTCTATGACCTTCAACTAAGCTTAGTTATAAAACACATCCCAAAAGTCAGATTTCACACTGATTTTTGGGATGTGCTTCAAGTAAAAATCTTTCATTCATTTAATTGGCAACAATATTCACCAGTTTTCCTGGAACCACAATCACTTTACGAACCGTTTTCCCTTCAATCAGTTCCTGTATGCGATCATTTTCCAGTGCCTGCTTTTCAAGGTCTTCTTTTGAAATGTCTTTTGCAACATTTAATTTGGCACGAACCTTACCCATGATTTGAACCACAATTTCCATCTCGTCCTCAACGAGCTTGGATGCATCATATTCCGGCCATTTTTCATAGGTGATCGTTTCTTCATGCCCCAGAATATCCCACATTTCCTCAGATAAATGCGGTGCAACCGGGGAAAGCATTTTAACAAAACCTTCAATAGACGCTTTGGGAATTTCATCTGCTTTATAAGCTTCATTAATGAATACCATTAATTGAGAAATGCCCGTATTAAAATGCAGGTTTTCAAAATCCTCGGTAACTTTTTTAACCGTTTCATGATAGACCTTCTCAAGTGATGCTGCCTCATTTGTGTCCACAATTTTCCCTGACAGTTCTCGTTGTTCATTGACAACGAGGCGCCATACGCGGTCCAAAAAGCGTCGTGCACCATCCAGACCATTCGTTGACCAGGCAACAGCTGCATCAAGCGGTCCCATAAACATTTCATACAAGCGCAATGTATCAGCGCCATGAGACGTGACAATATCATCCGGATTGATGACATTTCCTTTGGATTTACTCATTTTTTCATTGCCTTCACCGAGAATCATACCTTGGTTAAATAATTTCTGGAACGGCTCTTTTGTCGCAACCACACCAATGTCATATAAAAATTTATGCCAGAACCGGGCGTACAGTAAATGAAGCACCGCATGTTCCGCGCCGCCAATATAAATATCAATCGGCAGCCATTCTTCCAGTGCCTTCGGATCAGCCAGCTCATCCGGGTTGTTAGGATCCACAAAGCGCAGGAAATACCAGCAGCTGCCGGCCCATTGCGGCATTGTATTTGTTTCACGACGGCCTTTCACACCGGTTTTCGGATCAGTTACATTGACCCAGTCGCTGTTGGCCAGTGGCGATTCCCCGGTTCCGGACGGTTTGATTTCATCCATTTCCGGCAATTCCAGCGGCAGATCCTCTTCCGGAACCGCACTCATCGTTCCGTCTTCCCAATGAATAATCGGAATCGGCTCTCCCCAATAACGCTGTCTGGAAAACAGCCAATCACGGAGGCGGTAAGTCACTTTTCCGGTTCCTTTATTATTTTCCTCAAGCCAATCAATCATTTTGACGATAGCATCATCTTTCATCAAGCCGTTCAGGAAATCGGAATTAACAATTTCACCGTCATCAACATAAGCTTCCTTCGATAGATCACCACCAGCAACAACTTCTTTGATCGGCAGTTCAAATTTTTGCGCAAATTCATAGTCACGCTCATCATGACCGGGAACTGCCATAATTGCTCCGCTTCCATAACTCATCAGAACATAATCGGCAATCCAGATCGGCATTCTTTCATTGTTTACAGGGTTAATGGCATATGCACCTGTAAATGCGCCGGTTTTTTCTTTGGCCAGGTCTGTACGCTCCAAGTCAGATTTAGTTTCAATCTGCTTCCAATAGGCATTCACAGTATCCTGCTGATCGCGGGTTACAATTTTATCAACCAGCGGATGTTCAGGTGCAAACACAGCATAAGTCGCTCCAAATAATGTATCAGGGCGCGTGGTGAAAGCCGTGAATTGTTCATCATGGCCTTCAATGCCGAACGTAATTTCAGCACCTTCAGAACGTCCGATCCAATTGCGCTGCATATCTTTAATACTTTCCGGCCAGTCCAGTTCTTCCAGATCTTCCAGCAGTCTGTCTGCATAGGCAGTAATTTTCAGCATCCACTGCTTCATCGGCTTTCGGACAACCGGATGGTCGCCCCGCTCACTTTTACCGTCAATTACTTCTTCGTTTGCAAGTACGGTTCCAAGTGCCGGGCACCAGTTAACGGGGATTTCATCCATATATGCCAGGCCTTTTTCATACAGTTTTGCAAAAATCCACTGGGTCCATTTGTAGTATTCGGGATCAGTTGTGTTAATTTCACGATCCCAGTCGTAGGAAAAACCCAATTCTTTAATTTGCCGTTTAAATGTTGCAATATTGTGTTCAGTGAATGCAGCCGGGCTGTTGCCTGTATCAATGGCATATTGCTCTGCCGGCAGTCCAAATGCATCCCATCCCATCGGGTGAAGCACTTCATAGCCCTGCATCCGTTTCATCCGGGAAAAAATATCGGTTGCCGTATAGCCTTCAGGATGCCCGACATGGAGACCTGCACCTGATGGATATGGAAACATATCAAGTGCGTATACTTTTTCCTTATTTGAAAATGTATTCGTTTTAAACGTTTTATTGTCAGCCCAATATTCTTGCCATTTTGCTTCAATTTCCTGATGATTGAAACTCATTTTGTTCTTCCTCCTTATTCATTTGTAACAATACGAATAGCAAACATCTTCTGCTTTTTATAAAACCAGCATAAGCTTGCCTAATAAAAAAAGCTACTCATCCCCGATAAAAGGGACGAGAAGCTTATCTCCCGCGGTACCACCCAAATTAACACAACATGTGCTCACTTGTTTCCTTAACGCGGGTTTGACGGCAAAGACTACTGACGTTCATCTTTGCAACTTTAAGGTGAGTTCAAAAACGTCTCAGGAACAGTTTTCACCAGCCACTGCCTCGCTTCACCTGAGAAAAGTTAATTACTAATCCTTTTCAATGTTATTGCTTAATAGAATTGTTCAAAAAAGGCGATAATTGTACAACGAATTTTAACCAATACGGTTAGCTTTGTCAAGGTACATTAGTTTCCTGTTCTTCCCATTACAAGGTGTTCATGCTAAAATAAAAATACTATTTATTCAGCGCAATATAAAGGAGCACAAAACAAAGCTATGATAAAAGGAATTATAAACTACTCACATTATTTAATGGAAGAAGCCGTCAAGAAAGGCGATACAGTTATCGATGCGACGTGCGGCAACGGCCATGACACCATTTTTCTGAGTCAGCTGGTCGGGGAAGATGGCCATGTTTTCGGATTTGACATCCAGGAACAGGCCATTCTGAATACCAAGGCTCGTCTTGTCCGGAACAAGCTAACAAATGCCACAGTTATTAACGACAGCCACAGCAATTTCATGCATCACATGCCTGTGGATAAACTGACTCGGCTTGGCGGAGCAATTTTTAACCTGGGATACCTTCCCGGAAGCGACAAATCAGTCATCACCCATAGTGAATCAACGATATTGGCAATTGAAGGCATCATTTCCCATTTGAAACAAAATGGCATTGTCGTTCTTGTCGTCTATCACGGTCATGAAGGCGGAGAGGAAGAACGGGAGCAATTGATGAAATATGTCCGGCTGCTGGACCAGAAACTGTATCATGTTCTGTGCTATGGCTTCATCAATCAAAAGAACGATCCGCCATTCATTTTGGCCATCCAAAAAAGAAATTAAACATTGATAACCCGGATTCAATTCCGGGTTTTTGTCATACGGTGGTAAAGCTTTGTATTCCAATGGAAAAAACGTGCTTTATATCCGCTTATCTGCAGCAAATTATCAGTAATGGTCATTCCGCCATCAAGCTTCTTTGTTTTCGGGTCACCAAGATAAAGACCTACAAGCCCGTGATGAACCATTTCATGAAAACGCCGGTCGGGCAGCTGCTGCACCTGATGATCAGCTTGCTCAATGAAATACATAAACCGCTTTTGCATCAGCTCGGGATTATCGTAATAACTGCAAAAATTCAAATCACCTTCAACCCTGTCCTCTTCCTGATCAATATAATAATCCAGCAAAATATGCAGCCCTTGCACAAATGGAAAATAGCTTTCAATAATTTTATCCGCCAATTCCGCGGACATACCATTCAGAGCATAGGAAACGAGGCAAAATATCCCCAGTGTAGAGCCGGCAGCTGCTGAAAATTCATACCAAAACAGTGATGAATCATCGGCTTCTTCTTTATACCAGTTGATAAGCCTCGAAATCCGCTCTTCTTGTTTCACATGTTTATGTACCTGCAAATCACTGTATAATCGTTCGAGTTCCAATACATGACCGCCGATAACATCATACGCGTCAAGGCGCCGCATGGTTCGCTGGCATGTTCGTACCAGGTCAGCTAAGTACTCCCCGTCTGACTGCTCATCACGCAAGGCATAATAATTCTGGATCGGGTTTTGCCTGCTTAAAGCGTCAGACATCGCCTCATGAAGCTGCTGAAAATCGTCCGGATCAAGCGATGTGCTCCGGTCACATAAGTTGTCAAGGTAATCACTGATGGTCTGATAAGCGACAATAAACGTGATGGCTTCCCGCCACCTGAAGCCTGACAGGAGTGCATAAACAGCACCTCCCAGGCAATGAAACCGTTTTGATTCAATGCTTGCTAAAGCCTGCTGTCTTAATTCTTCATTGGGAATTGCTCCAGCGCGTTTTTGCCAAAAATTCAATTCTGCATTAACGGCCGGAAAAATTTTACGATAGACTGCTGTCATTAATGTAAACGGCGTTTTCGGTATGGTGTAAGCCAACACCCATTCCTCCGATCATTCGCTGCAAACGTGAAATTTTTGCTATACTGCTAATTATAATATCACCATATTTTTAAGGGGGATTCAAATGATTCAGCCATATAAATATCATTACCCGGATATCCATGAATCTGTTTTTATTGCCGATGATGCAACGGTCATTGGTGATGTGACAATCGATGAACAGTCAAGCATATGGTTTAAAACCGTCATTCGCGGGGATGTCGCACCAACCAGGATTGGAAAAGGCGTGAGTATTCAAGATTTATCCATGGTCCATCAAAGTCCTGATTTGCCGATAACAGTAGAAGATTATGTGACAGTTGGCCACCAGGTGACATTGCATGGCTGCACTGTCCGCAAACACGCTTTGATCGGTATGGGATCACTCATTCTCGATGGTGCTGAAATCGGCGAGCATGCTTTTGTCGGAGCAGGAAGCCTGGTGCCGCCGGGTAAAAAGATACCACCACAAACACTTGCTCTTGGCAGACCTGCTAAAGTTGTCCGCGAATTGACTGAAGACGATTATCAGGAGATGGAACGCGTTTATAAATCGTATATTGAAAAAGGACAGTACTATAAAGCGAAACTTTAATCAGCAGAGGATTCCTCTCATCAAACAACAGAACCTTTTTCAAACAGAAAGCAGGGGATAAGGCCCAACGCCATCATCCCCTGCTTTACGAGTGTATAATATATTGAATTTATTATACAACAGATGCAACCGCCAAATCAGGCTGGCTCAATTCAGTTGCACCAAATTTTTTCTCCACAAATATCTGATGCCACAGCATAAACATAAGAACAGTCCATATTTTACGACTGTAATCTGCTTTACCTTGACAGTGGGCTTCAAGCAAGTCAAGCACATACGACTTATACAGCAGATGATCCGTCTCACTTTCATCAATGAGCTGTTTCGCCCAATCATAAAGCTCGTTTTTCAGCCAGTGACGAATCGGTACGGGGAACCCGAGTTTTTTCCGGTGCAGCACATGGTCAGGGATAATCCCGCGGGAAGCTTCGCGTAAAATATTTTTCGTTGTACCATTGGCAATTTTCATATCAACCGGTATGCCGCTTGCCACTCGGAATACTTCCTTATCCAAAAACGGTACACGCAATTCAAGCGAGTTCGCCATCGTCATCTTATCTGCTTTTAATAGAATGTCGCCGCGCAGCCATGTATGGATATCAACATACTGCATCTGGTTTACAAGCGGATAATCGTTGACATAGTCGAATAGACCCCGGGTAATTTGCTGGTACCGCAATTCCTGTTTCCAGCATTTCAGGAGACCTTCTTTCTCCGAGTCCTCAAATATTTTGGCATTTCCGATATAACGTTCACGTAATGGGGTTGTCCCGCGTTCAAGAAAACTTTTGCCGCGTACACCTTCAGGGATAGTCTCAGCTACCCTTGCCAGAAGATTTTTCACCGGACCTGGTATCGAATCAAACATTTTCAGTGATTCCGGTTCACGATAAATGTTATATCCGCCGAACAACTCATCGGAACCTTCGCCGGAGAGTGTGACTTTGACGTGTTTGCGCGCCTCCCGGGATACAAAATACAACGGGATGCAAGCAGGATCTGCCAGAGGATCGTCCATATGCCACATGATTTTTGGCAAATTCGCCACAAACTCCTCAGGTGAAATAATATAGGATATATTTTCGACCCCCAGTTTATCGGTGGTTTCTTTGGCGGCATCGATTTCCGAATAGCCTTCACGTTCAAACCCGACCGAAAATGTCTTGATATTCGGGTTGATCTCTTTGGCGATCGCCACTATAAGCGTCGAATCAATACCGCCGGATAGAAATGACCCGACCGGCACATCACTGCGCATATGCACTTTCACCGAATCATACATGGCCTCTTGAATACGGCTGACCCAATTTTGTTTTTCCATCACTACCGGTCTGAACGTCGCATGCCAATAGCGATGGAAAGAAATAGGCTGAGCCGGTTTTTTTACAAAATAATGACCGGCCTCAACTTTTTTGATCCCTTCTGTCATCGTCAATGGCTCCGGAACATATTGAAAACTTAAGTAATGCTGCAATGCTTCCGGGTCAATTGCTTCGTTCTCCATCATTAATGTCATACTCTTTTTTTCTGATGTGAACATTGTTGCGTCTTCTGTTTCCCGGTAAAATAACGGCTTAATGCCAAACGGATCACGTGCGCCATAGATTGTTTCCTCTTCCTTGTCCCATACGAGAATCGAGAACATACCGCGCAAATATTGAAACGCCGCTTCTTTATGTTTTGCAACTAATGCAGCAATCACTTCCGTATCCCATTCCGTTTTAAACCTGAATCCCTGCTCGATTAAATCACTGCGCAGTTCAATATAATTATAGATTTCGCCATTAAAGATAAGTATGATTTTTTCATCATGATAACTTAACGGCTGTGCGCCGCTGTCAATATCTATGAAGCTCAGCCGCCTGAATCCGAACGATACATAATCGTCATGGTAAAACCCTTCATCATCAGGTCCTCTGTGAAGCATGTCATTATTTTGCTGTTGTTCATTTGGTGTCACGGGGTTATTTCGGAGTATACCAATAAAACTGCACATAAGCTTATCCCTCTTTTTTCATTCATGATTATAAACTTTTCACTATTACTGGTTATGTCTCTGTCAGAAATCATTCCGAGATGTATAGTTGACGATTCGGATCAATTTTTGTTTCAGGTTTATTACATTTTCAGCTTTAAAAAATACTCGCTTGAAGACAATAAAAAATTGGCAGGTATGAGTCTGGTTCAAACATTACTCATACCTGCCAATCAAAGCATAATATTGAGGTACCTTATTCGTCCTTACTGTTTATTCGTTATCCCATTCTCTTATGCTTTACTTTTCACGAGTGCTTCCAATTCTTCCACTTTATCAGTTTTTTCCCAGGGAAATAACGTATCTGTTCTGCCAAAATGGCCGTATGCAGCCGTTTTTTTATAAATTGGCTTTTGCAGATCGAGCATCCGGATAATCCCGGCCGGACGAAGGTCAAAGATTTTCCGGATTGCACTGACAAGCGTTTCTTCATCCACAGTGCCCGTCCCGGAGGTATTAATGGAAATCGAAACAGGTTCAGCCACCCCGATTGCATAAGCAAGCTGTACTTCACACGTTTTTGCTAAGCCGGCTGCCACAATATTTTTAGCCACATACCGGGCTGCATAAGCAGCAGAGCGGTCAACCTTTGTAAAATCCTTTCCGCTGAATGCGCCGCCGCCGTGACGCGCATAGCCGCCGTATGTGTCAACAATGATTTTTCTGCCGGTCAGGCCGGCGTCTCCCTGAGGACCGCCGATCACAAATCGGCCTGTCGGATTAATGATGTATTTCGTCGTTTCATCTAAAAGATTTGCAGGCACGACAGGACGAATAACGTGTTCAATCAAATCCTTTTCAATTTGGTCTGTGGAAATATCCTGATGATGCTGGGTTGAGATGACGACTGTATCAACTTTGACAGGCATATCATGTTCGTCATATTCAACGGTGACTTGCGTCTTTCCATCAGGGCGCAAATAATCTAGCACTTGCTCCTTCCGCACATCGGAAAGCCGTTTTGCCAACTTATGTGCCAGTGAGATCGGAAGCGGCATCAGTTCTTCCGTTTCGTCGCAGGCGAATCCAAACATCAGACCCTGATCACCCGCTCCAATCGCAGCAATTTCCTCATCACTCGTCTTCCCTTGACGCTCTTCAAGCGCGGTGTCCACACCACCGGCAATATCAGGAGACTGCTCATCAATTGCTGTCAGTACTGCACACGTATCGGCGTCAAACCCAAATTTTGCCCGGGTATAACCAATATCCTTTATCGTCTTCCTGACAATTGCAGGGATATCCACATATGTTGTTGTAGTTATTTCACCTGATACGAGTACCATTCCTGTTGTTACAACTGTTTCACAAGCCACGCGGGCATTTGGATCACTTTCTAAAATTTCATCTAATATGGCATCTGAAATCTGATCACATATCTTATCCGGATGACCTTCCGTTACCGATTCTGATGTGAACAAACGATTGTTTACAGCCATCTGGCCATGTCCTCCCTTGAATATATGGTACGGAACTCTTTTTTCAGTGTTTTACGTTTATAAAGTGAATCTTCAATCAGTACCGGACATATACTGGCAGTTGATCCCTCACCTAATCTCACCATCTACTCGAACATTTGGGCCGGGGGTCTTCCTGCCAGTTACATGCGGGATAAATTTACTCCTAAAAACAAAAAACCTTCCCTGCATCATGAGGAAAGGAATTCGTGGCCTTTCACTCTTATTGTTCAAGGACTGATCCTTGCACCAGATTAGCACCTTTTCACAAAACGTGATGGTTGCCGGGCTTCATAGGGTCTGTCCCTCCGCCGACTCTGAATAAGAGAGTATCCGTTCGCACATAATGGTATCGAAAAGCTTATACGATGTCAACTGTTTCAGAAACGAGTAAACATCAGCAGGAAAATTTTATAGAATTAATCTCAAAAATAGTATGGACTAATTCGATAAATGTGTTATACTAATTACACATTAGATGCACAGATTGTTTTTATCCGAATCCATTAAAAGGTAGGTAATGAAAATGAAAACTGAAGAAGAGGCGCTTGTAACGCAAAATTTGCTTACCCATGAGAATATACAGACTAATCTGGCTGTTTCCTTGTTAGTCGAAAAAATCCTGTCAAAAAACGAAGGTGTGCTGACTGCAACCGGCGCAGTCTGTGCCTCCACAGGAAAGTACACCGGGCGTTCACCAAAGGATAAATTTATTGTTCGTGATGAGGTGTCTGATCAATATATAAACTGGGGCGAGGTGAACCAGCCCATCGATGAGCAATCTTTTGAGAAACTCCTGAAAAAAGTCACAGCCTATTTACACCAAAAAAATGAATTATTCCGTTTTAAAGGATTTGCCGGAGCAGATCCGTCCTACCGTCTTCCGATTGAAGTCATTAACGAATATGCCTGGCACAATTTATTTGCACGCCAATTATTTGTCACACCGACAGATGAGGAATTACAAAACCATGCGTCTGACTTCACGGTCATATCTGCACCGACTTTTAAAGCGGATCCTGAAGTTGATGGGACAAATTCCGAAACATTCATTATTATCTCATTTAAAAAGCGAATTGTTTTAATTGGCGGAACGGAATACGCAGGCGAAATCAAAAAATCGATCTTCTCCGTTATGAACTATATTTTGCCAAAAAATGATGTACTATCCATGCACTGCTCGGCAAATGTTGGTCAGGAAGGCGATGTTGCTTTATTTTTCGGTCTATCCGGAACTGGCAAAACTACCCTTTCAGCGGATCCATATCGCCGATTGATTGGTGATGATGAACACGGATGGAGTTCAAACGGGATTTTTAATATTGAAGGCGGCTGTTACGCAAAATGCATTAACCTGTCACCGAAAAAAGAACCGCAAATTCACAATGCTATCCGATTCGGGTCCGTCCTGGAAAATGTCGTTCTTGATGATTCATCACGCGAACCGGATTATGATGACACATCATTAACCGAAAACACACGTGCTGCCTATCCGCTTGAGAATATCGATAATATCATACGCCCAAGTATTGCAGGTCACCCAAATACAATTATATTCCTGACAGCTGATGCATCAGGTACACTGCCGCCTATCAGCAAGCTCACCAAAGAACAGGCAATGTATCATTTCTTGAGCGGCTATACAAGCAAACTGGCTGGTACGGAGCGCGGGGTCACCCAGCCGCAAGCAACATTTTCAGCTTGTTTCGGCTCACCATTTTTGCCGCTTCCGCCATCAGATTATGCTGAAATGCTCGGTGAAAAAATAGATCAGTTTAATTCAAACGTATTTCTGGTCAACACCGGGTGGACCGGTGGATCATTTGGCATCGGAGAGCGTATGAAGCTTTCCCATACAAGAGCTATAGTCCATTCAGCGCTTGAAGGCGAACTGAATAATATCGAAACGGTAACAGACGATATCTTCGGTCTCGATATCCCTGTCCACGTTCCCGGTGTACCGGATGAAGTATTGGTTCCGAAAAATGCCTGGAGTGATAAAGATTCATATGAAAAAGAGGCAAAGTCACTCGCCCTGAAGTTTCACGACAACTTCACACAGTTTACTGAAGCAAGTGAAGCGATCCAGAATGCAGGACCATCATACAAAGGCTAACTTAAGTATTTTGAAACGATTTCCTCATCCCAAAAGGATTTGACATATGAAGGAAAATAAGCCGGCTTTTTTGCCGGCAGCCGGTCTCATAAATTGAGGCCGGTTTTTTTATTGATTCTGTCAGTGCAGATTTCAGCTTCAAGTGTCCCCTCCCCTGTAAGCTCCCTCAAATGAATCAACCAGCTATTCCTCTTCTCCTTTGTAGTTTCTTCTAATAGGCATTCACACATTTTTATAACCCGCATAAAATGACGATTAACTACCATGGGAAAGGAACGAATATTATGTTGAAACGTTTTGGTATTGCCTTATTATGCTGTCTTTTTCTTCTATTCACCGCTGCTTGCTCTTCAGGCAGTTCAACCTCAATTAAATTGGCTGAGGTAACGCGATCTGTATTTTATGCACCGCAGTACGTTGCAATAGAAGAAGATTTTTTTGAAGAGGAAGGCATCAATATTGAACTGCAAACCACGTGGGGCGGCGATAAAACAATGACCGCTTTATTATCTGATGGTGCAGACGTTGCCCTTGTCGGGTCAGAAACCTCCATTTATGTCGCTGCACAAGGTTCAAAAGACAAAGCGATTAACTTTGCTCAATTAACACAGACAGACGGCACTTTTTTGGTAGCCAAAGAACCTAAACCGGATTTTAAATGGGAAGATATCAAAAACAGCACATTTCTCGGCCAGCGTGTCGGCGGCATGCCGCAAATGGTTGGTGAATATGTGCTGAAACAGAATAGTATTGATCCTCAAACCGACTTAAATCTTATTCAAAATGTTGATTTTGCTAATATACCAGGTGCTTTTTCATCCGGTGACGCCGAGTATGTGCAATTGTTCGAGCCAACCGCTAGCACCTTCGAAAAAGAAGGCGAAGGGCATATCATTGCTTCATTTGGTGAAGAATCCGGATCGGTCCCATATACAACATTTATGACGAAAGAAAGCTTTATCAATGAAGACGAAGAAACGGTTAAAAGTTTCACAAAAGCCATCTACAAAGCACAGCAGTGGGTCCAGGAACACAGTGCTGAAGAAATTGCCGACGTGATCCAGCCGTATTTTGAAGACACATCAACAGAAATGCTTGCAACCTCTATTGAACGTTACAAAAATCAGGATTCCTTCGCTTCAGAACCGGTACTTGCTAAAGATGGCTGGAATAACCTGAAGACAATCATGGATGAAGCCGGTGAATTGCCGGAAGATATTCCTTATGAGGAACTTGTCAATACAAAAATTGCCGAGGAAGTAATTGGTAACTAAGGAGGATAACGCATGTCTTTTCTCACCTTAGATCATGTATCACATCACTATTTTTCAAAAAAAACCTATACGAAAGCACTTGAAAATATATCTTTCTCTGTTAAAGATGGTGAGTTTGTCGCACTACTCGGTCCAAGTGGGTGCGGCAAATCAACAATCCTCTCCATCATTGCCGGGATTATTGAACACACTGCCGGTAATATTTATGTAGGTGATCAGCCGCTTCACAAATCTGAGCTGGATATCGGATATATGCTTCAGCAGGATTATTTGTTTCCATGGAAAAGTATTCTCGATAATGTGCTGATCGGTCCGAAAATCAACCGTGATCATTCCAGTGAAACAAAAGAGAGAGCAGCCGATTTACTCAGACAGGTCGGTTTGCCCAACATGGAAGAAAGCTATCCGGATTCCCTTTCCGGCGGAATGCGGCAGCGTGTGGCGCTTGTACGCACACTAATCACAAATCCTAATATCTTGTTGTTGGATGAACCTTTTTCTGCACTTGATTATCAAACAAAGCTGAAGCTGGAAAACCTTGTGTGGGATCTGTTGCACATGTACAAAAAAACATCGGTTCTGGTGACACATGATATTGGTGAAGCCATTGCGATGAGTGACCGTCTCATCCTGATGAATGCCAATCCCGGTTCGATTGCCAAAACGTTCGAAGTTCCGATCGAATTGCGTAATGAAGAACCTTTTTTAGCCCGGCGTCACCCAAAATACCAATTATTATTCGATAAAGTGTGGGAGGAGCTGGAAAAGAGCGAAACGGATGACTCGGCAGACAAAGGTGGTGGAATACTCCAATGACACGTGAAACAGATCAACAGTTGCATGAAAATTATAAGCATAATCTGAAACGTGAAAAACGATTTGTCTTTTCATGGCAAATCGTTATACTGGTTGCGTTTTTTGGAATTTGGGAACTGGCAAGCCGTATGTATTGGATCGATCCATTAATCTTCAGTTCACCGTCCGAAGTCTGTATGGTCCTGATAAATAAATTTGCTGATGGCTCCATGCTTATGCACACTCAGGTAACACTGTTTGAAACAGTACTCGGCTTTTTGATCGGAACCTTTCTCGGAGTTATGATGGCCACTATTTTATGGTCGTCTGAACGGTTTTCCAACATTATGGATCCTTATCTGGTCATCATGAACGCCATGCCTAAAGTTGCTCTTGGCCCGATTATCATCGTTGCTATGGGACCTGGATACCTCTCTATTATTACAATGGGGGCCATTATAGCAGTAGTCATTACGACACTTGTCGTATATTCCGCCTTCAGGGAAGTTGACCCGAACTATGTAAAAGTATTGAAAAGTTTTAAAGCAACACGCCCCCAGATTTTTAAAGAAGCTATTTTCCCCGCCGCAATTCCGGCTATGATATCGACTTTAAAAGTCAATGTAGGCCTGTCCTGGGTTGGCGTCGTTGTTGGAGAATTTCTGGTATCCAACGAAGGATTAGGCTACCTGATTGTTTACGGATTCCAAGTATTTGACTTTTCACTGGTCATGTCAAGTTTGATACTGATCGCTATTTTCGCAGCATTGATGTATAAAGTTGTCGAGCGGATTGAAGTATTTTTGATTAAACGTGTAGGCTGATATTCATAACAACTTACGTCGATGAATAAGTGCAGCATGGTTGATTTGGTAGTGTGTGGGAGTTGATGGTTGCATTTATCGGTTGATATTGCTGCTATTCCGGTTGTTATCTCCCCCAGCCCATTCGATATAACCCCGGCGGTGCTCCCCAATCCCCCTTCGAAAACCTTACCGGCATATAAAATAGCCGCCCCGGAAAGTTCCGCTTTCCAGGACGGCCTTTATTAACGCCAGGATCATTTTCAGGAAAGTTTCCCGGCGGCATTTAAATTGATTCAGCTCATTGTCAGGATACCGCTATCCCGCACAGCAATATATTCCGGACGCTTTTTGCCGCCCGAAAAAGGGTCAACTAATTGATTTTCCACACTATTGTACACCATGAATAAATTGTTTCTTGGATAAGGTGTGATATTGCTCGTTGAACCGTGCATGGTATTGCATTCAAACAGCGTGATGGAGCCTGCTTTTCCGGTCGGCACAGAAATGCCTCCACCTGTTTCAGTGAGCTTGCGCAGGCTGTCTTCATCAGGCACACCGAATTTTTGCTTTTTCAGTGACGCTTTATAATTGTTATCAGGGGTTTCACCTACACAGCTGACATAGTAGTTCTGGGACCCCGGTATAAGCATCAAAGGCCCGTTAAATGTATAATTGTCGGATAAGGCAATCGATAAACTGACCGCCCTCATCCGTGGCATGCCATCTTCAATGTGCCATGTTTCAAAGTCAGAATGCCAGTCAAATTCCTTCCCTTTGAAGCCGGGCTTATAATTAATACGGGATTGGTGTACATAAACATCGCTTCCCAGTAAGTGCTGCACGATATCCAGTATCCGCTGATCATTCGCAACGTCTTTGAAGTAATTGTCGTCTTTATGCACGTGAAAAATTGAACGGATGTCATCACTTTCCGGTTCACGGATCACTTTATCGGATGTGACATCGTTGTTCGAATCCTGCAATTCAAAAATGGCTTTCTGCATGTCATTAACTTCCTCACCAGAGAAGAAATCCTCGATCTGCAAAAACCCATTTTTTTCATAGGAATCAAGCTGTTCTTTTGAAATAGGGGCCTGATGATCTTTGGATTGATCTGTGTGTATCACAGGGTCCCTCCGCTTTAGAATCTCCGGCTGGTCCATTTGTCGTGATGGATAAAGATCTTCCATTGAAAACAACACTCCCTATTAAAATTTTTCATATATATGATTAAGTTTCCTGGATAGCCGGGAAACTTTCCTGCATGTTTTTAACGACATCTTACCCTTCTTAATTAACTCCTAAATTCCCTAATATAAAAATCATTTATAATTATTGTACAATTTAACGATTTTTAATGCAAATGAAGCGAAAAACCTCTTAATCTTAATGGAATTGCCGCCCGTCAGCATCATTCAATCGGGCAGCTTTAAGTCCATTTACGACCAATTTTTCTCTTTATCAGCTTTTAAAGCTTTGTAGAACGAAGCAATCATGAGCAGCATGATGAAAGAAAACGGGAGTGCAGCGGATATCAGCGCATTTTGTAAAGCCTGAAGCCCGCCGGTGTATAATAGCACAGCTGCAATGCCAGATTGTGCGATTCCCCATGTGAATTTTACCGTAGTCGGCGGTGACATGGAGCCGTTTGTTGTCTGCATGCCCAGAACAAATGTGGCAGAATCGGCAGATGTTATAAAAAATGTACTAATCAGGAGAATGCCGAGAATGGATAAAATCATCCCGAACGGCAATTGTTCAAACAAGCCGAATAATGCCTGTTCATCAGGAAGCCCCGCGATGTCAGTTCCGTTATTTTGCGCCGTAATACCAGACATGCCGAATGTTGAAAACCATAGAAAGCCAACGACAGACGGAACAATAAGCACCCCGGACAGAAATTCCCTGATCGTCCTCCCTTTTGAAACACGGGCGATAAATATCCCGACAAATGGTGACCAGGCAATCCACCATGCCCAAAAAAAGACCGTCCAATCCAGCACCCATTGCCGCTCATCTGCGTCGTTCGGTGCCAAACGAAAACTTTCAGACGGCAATTGCTGAATATAAGTGCCGACCGTCTCCGTCAATGAATTTAAAATATATAACGTGGGACCGAGAACTAGTGTGGCCAGCAGCAAAATACCACCAACACCCATATTGGCATTGCTCAAATACTTAATGCCTTTACTGAGACCGGTGTAAGATGAAATCATGAACAGCACTGTCACAAGTGCGATAATAACGAGCTGTACCCAAAATGAAATCGGCAGATCAAACAGAAAGGCCAGACCGCCATTAATTTGAGTGGCGCCAAAACCAAGTGTCGTTGCCACCCCGACAATCGTTGCAAAGACGGCAATCACATCAACCGCTTTACCCCAGGCGCCCTTCATCCTGTCTCCGAACAACGTTTCAAGCGAGGAACTGACAAGACCGGGTTTATCATGGCGAAACATAAAATATGCCAGCACAAGTGCAATCACCGCATAAATGGCCCAGGCATGAATCCCGTAGTGAAAAAATGTCAAACGCAGCGCGTCTTCCAGTGCTGCTGTTGTCCCCGGCTCAGCGGTGGGAGGTGTTTTCATATAGTGAGAGACGGGCGAAGCGACACCATAGAACACAAGGCCAATCCCCATACCGGCACTGAACAGCATGGCAAGCCATGATGAATAGCTGAATTCCGGCTTTTCCCCTGCTTTTCCAAGCCTGATTTTTCCATAAGGACTGAACACCAGATATAAACAAAAAATCATAAATAGCGTTACGATCAGTAAATAAAACCAGCCAAAATTACGTGAGATAACCCCCATTACAGACGCAGAAACCTGTTCAAAATTCCCTGGAGAAATGACACCGAAAACCGAGAGCGATACAGTGATTGCCAGCGTAATCCAAAAAACGCTTGTCACATTTTTCATATGAATGAACCTCCCAATGAAAGCTTGTAAGAGGTAGTTTTTCTTTGTATCGTTTTTCTATACGGCATTCGTTCCGCACGATTCATTCAGTTGGCACTTTTTGGAATTGACAGCTGTTCAAGCAGATTGATTGTTTTTAATGGCAAATAACGTAGACTATGAATAGCAGGTTTAGAACGGACTTTTACGGACAGTTAACCTCGGTCTTGGACGGTTTACTGGCCGTTGATGAGAGAAAAGGAATGACAGCTATGAAACAATTTTACAGTGATGTTTTTCAATATAGAGGAAGCCATTATGATTTTGGCTATATACAAGGTGAACAACTCAGAAATTCCCCCATTCTGACAAACCGCAGTAAACAATGGGAATCTAAAAAAGACCGGCATTTCCTGATCAATCCCGACGAGGTAAAAGAGGCCATCCTCACGTTTGCACCCGGTGTCTGGGATGAGATTTGCGGGCTCAGAGATGCACTGCAAATGGATATGGACGAGGCGATTCGTATGTTTGGCGGCTATTATCTTGAATACACCCGCAGCGGCTGCTCGATTTTTATGGACCCGGATTACATGGTCCGCAATTATGACAGCCATCCGCTTGGATATGAGGGCCGGTTTATGTTTTATCAGCCGACTGATCAGGGTTACGCCATCATGGGCCCGACCATGCAGATAACCGGGCGGGCCGATGGTATGAATGAGAAAGGGCTGGTGATGGGCTATAATTTCACCCATCGCAAACAGTCCGGCGATGGATTCCTATGCAACATGATCGGACGGATGATTCTTGAAACATGTGCCAGCGTGGATGAGGCGATCTCTCTTCTGGAAGGAATCCCCCATCGTCATTCATTTAGCTATTGTTTATTGGATAAAAGCGGAGAACCCATTGTGGTTGAAGCGTCGCCCCGGGAAGTCGCTGTACGCAGATCAAACGTGTGCACTAATCACTTTCATTTATTGGATAAGGAAAATCGTTACCGGCAGGATGAATCACAACGACGGGAAACCGCTATTCAAAAACAACAGCAGTATGCCACAGATCCATACGAGTCTTTCCGGATGATGAATAATTCAGACAAAGACATCTATTCATTCAAATATGACGCAGCAGCCGGCACACTTCACACCGCTGTCTACTTTCCAAAGGATGTGAAAGCGTGGTTCGCCATCGGTCCTGACCGCCGACCGGTTATTTTTGACTTCAATAAGTGGCTCCAAGGGGAAAAAATTAACGTCAAACATATTAAAGGTGAACTTGATTATGATGGGATCTTTGTCAATATGGGAAGGCAATAAGGGAAGGTTCTAACTTTTATCTGGAGTGCCCCTGTGCCGTTTTGGGGCAGGTCACGCGATTCGGGAGATGGATCGCGTGAAAACCACCTGATACCACGCGATTTATGACCTCTCCCCCCATACGAGTTTGGGGTGCTCTCGCAAAAGTTTCGGCGCCATCACGCGAGTTGGGTCTATTCCTGCACAAGTTTCAGATGTTCTTGCACGAGTTCACGTCATCCCCGCACGCGTTTTAAATCCTCCCGCACAAGTTACGTCGGATTTCCTTTTAAGAAAAAATTTTTTGGCCACTGCCAAAAAATCTCCCTTAGCCATGACTAATCTGAAAAAGTAAAATCTACCATCTTATCAACATGAATGTCAGTTGTGTTTAACAACGGAACATTTAAATCCCCGTCTTTCAAAATCATTGGCAGTTCTGTGCAGCCGAGTATCAAACCGTCCAGCTTTTCTTCTGCAATCATTTTGTTACCAATTTCCACAAAAGCTTTTTTCGTATCCTCTTTTACGATACCATTTTCCAATTCATCAACAATTCTTTGGTGAATGAATTGCTGGTCTTCTTCACTTGGAACGGTAATTTTTTTATCGCTGCCTATAAAAGGCTTTTTAAAGAAGTCACGTTCCATCGTGAATTTCGTGCCCAACAAGCCCACATTGTTCAATTCCATTTCGTCCGCTTTTTCATACGTCGCCTCAACAATGCTAATCATCGGGACACTAACTCTTTCCCGGATTTGATTAAAAACAATATGCGGGGTATTGGCAGAGACGATCACAAAATCCGCACCGATATTTTCCAATTTTTTCGCAGCACCCCCGACATACGCACTTAAGTCATCAAGCCGGTCTTCGCTGATATACTTAAAAATGTTATACATATTGATGCTGTTAATGTAGAATTCCGGTAGTGTCTGATTACTGTTCATCCTCTCCTGATACTTCTGAATGTAGGACTCGTAATAATCGACAGTCGATTCAGGGCCCAGTCCGCCAACTATGCCTGCTTGTTTCATTTCACCTCATCCTTTCCCCGGTAATTCAATCGGAATACTTTATATTTTCCATGATACCATACTTGCACCTATGCATCCAATCCTGTTTTGAAAAGGTGAAGCAGCATACAAACCTCCCCCCAAACTGTTTCGTTCTAACTCAAGTTCTATTTACTCTTGTCAGTAAATCGGCCAGCTGATTTCACTATTATTAAAATGGCGGACTGACTTTTCTTTTAAAAGGCGTACCGGCAGACGAACGTCAGCCTGCCGGTACACACCCTCAGTTCACTTTCTTCGGTCCGTCCCAATGCATCTCGCGCAGGCGGTACTTCTGCAGTTTCCCTGTCGCTGTTTTTGGCAGGGTGTCGGCAAATTCAACAGCTTTAGGCGCTTTAAAGTGGGCCATTTCGGACCGGCAAAAATCAATGATATCCTGCTCAGTCGCAGCAGCACCATCATCCGGCACAATGATAGCCTTAGGCACTTCACCCCATTTTTCATGCGGAATGGAAATGACAGCTGCTTCCATAACGTCCGGGTGCTGATACAACACACCTTCTATCTCTGTGGATGAAATATTTTCGCCGCCGGAAATAATCAAATCCTTCGCACGGTCACGGATTTCAGTGTAACCGTCCGGGTAGGTAACCGCCAAATCACCCGTGTGAAACCAGCCGTCCTTAATCGCTTCAGCCGTCTTTTCCGGATCTTTATAATAGCCTTCCATCACAACATTTCCGCGGGTAATGATTTCGCCCAGCTCTTCGCCATCCCAAGCGACTTCCTCACCATCTTGATGAACAACTTTTGTTTCTCCGTTAAAAGCCAGTTCAATTCCTTGTCTTGCCTTGATTGCCGCTTGCTCATCAGTTGATTCGGATTCAAAATCTTTTTTCCACTCGCAATAAAGAATGAATGGTGAGGTTTCAGTCAGACCATAGACATGAATCATATTCACCCCAAGCAGGTCCTGTGCTTTATGGATGAGTGCCGCTGCTGGAGGAGCTCCGGCTGTTGCCATGCGCGGACTTGTTGTGATTTTTGTTTCTTGTGCTTTCGGCTCATTTATCAGCATATTAATAACAGTTGGTGCGCCGCACAACAGCGAAACATGCTGTCGTTCAAATAGGTAGAGAATGTGAGAGGGATCGACTTTACGCAAACAAACGTGAGTGCCGCCGGCTGCCGTTATCGACCAAACACCGCCCCAGCCATTGGCATGGAACATGGGCAATGTATGAAGATAAACATCATCATGACTGACACCGAGGTGGTACATGAAATTAGCTGCATTGAGATAATTACTGCGGTGCGTCAGCATCACACCTTTAGGATTTGATGTGGTGCCGCTCGTATAATTCAATGTCATAAGCTGGTTTTCATCAATCTCGACCTCTGGCGGCGTTGCATTCTCCGGGACACCCTCGAGAAACGTTTCAAAATCCACTCCTTTTAACGACGTCGATTGACCTGCCACCGAAACAATTACGACTCGCTCAAGTGAAAGATTATCCGCAATTTCCTCAATCGGACCCGTGAATTCCTCATCAACGATTAGCATTTTGGCATCACTATGATTGATAATGTAATCCAGGTCTTCTGCGTTTAAACGGTAATTCAAAGGCACCATCGCAGCACCAAGCTGACAAATACCATAAAAACACTCCAGCATATAATGCGTGTTGGGCAGCATAACGGCAACATGATCACCCTTTTGAATACCGGACTCATGTAAAGCGATTGACAGCCTGTCCGTCCGCTTGCCAAATTCCCGGTACGTAAACGCTTTCTCTTCATCAATAATAGCCGTTTTTTTCGGATAATACTTTACTGCTCTGCGCTTCCAGTCAAGTGGCGTAAGTGTTGAAAACATAATTTAAAGACTCCCTTCCCATGTTGGTTATCACTTATGTCTCAATCAATCTATACTGCACCAGCGTCAGGCCCCATATGAAAATGACCATGCATTTCCATATACTCAATCCCCTTCGCCCTAAAATTTTGATATATTTTAATTGTACGAAAATTAATGTCATACTTGCAACTGAAAAGAGAAAATTCTTAATGCTCTTTCCGGATCATCCAAATCAGCGTCGTTTGGGAAGCAGCATAATGGACCAAAGGAGCTTTCCGGCCGCATCTAACCTGAAATGGTGCCAGTGTCTCTTCTGTCACATTCGCTTGTGCGTGTTGAAGTTCCCATTTTGGATGGTGAATGGATCCGCGAAACAGAATTCCTTTAATTGATGTCCACAAAAAATACCGTTCAACGAGCCATTCGCTAAGCCCGCCTTCTTCCGGCGAAAAGAACTCTCCTACCGGTCTGGCCATTGCCCTGAAGACCGCCGGCATCCGCTGTTTTCGGGCACAGTAATAATAAATGACTCCGTCTGACCGATTGATGCCCATTTCAGCGTAAAAGTAAGACAGCGTCGCCACCCTGGAACCGAGAACAGCCATTAAATTGTCTGCATCAAGACTGAAAAAGAAAACGCCGCTCAAACCGTTGCATCTCACGTACGTCCGCACATTCACTTCCCGAAATTTTTTCACATGAGGAACGGATGCGCGTATGCCACGAAACCTTACGTCCGTCACGTTAAATGGAACAATGCTAATCCAGGCGTCTCCTTCATATGTATCAAGCTCAAGTCCGGGCGGCAGAAACCGATTTATAATGTTTGGCGAAACGGGCCAGTGAAAAAACGTTATCTCTTCCCATTTTTGCATCATGACCCACGGCCCGCTCGGCAGCGAGCTTCTGCGATGTGTGGTGCTATTCAATATATCCTGAAACATCTGACTTCACCCCTTTTTCAGCTATTATATACTTTGTAACCATTATACACTCTCTAGCTTTCTCCAATAACTTTTTCCGCTAATAATTTCCAAAACTGATAAATTGTTAGATGACCGGGTGACTGATATAATTTTCTTATAAGAGAAAAAGGAAGTGTGGAATTTTGGAATACGAAGCAGGCCTCATGTTAGAAGGCGGGGGTATGCGATGTGCGTTCACTGTTGGCGTACTGGATTATTTTTTAGATCAGCAGGTTGAATTCCCTGCTGTTGCAACAGCATCGGCAGGAGCACTTATCGGGAGTTCTTATATCGCTAAACAGCGTGACCGGAACACGAAGCTGCTCGCTGCGATAGGCAAAAATCGGGATGCGATATCAATCTTAAGGCTGTTGCAAAAAAGGGAGCTATTCGGTATGGATTTGATTTTTGAAAAGTTAGCTAACCATACGTTTCCGCTTGAATTTCAATCATTTTCACAAGCGAGCTCCAGATTTATTGTCGGAACAACCGATATTAATACCGGCAAACCAGTTTTCTATGACCAGTTTGATCAACAAAAGGATCTGTCGACGATTATCAGAGCCTCTTGTTCGCTGCCTGTTTTGGCGCCAAGCATCGACTATAAAGGGAATCAATTAATCGACGGCGGTGTCGCTGATCCGATACCAATCACTCCCCTGGTTGAACAGGGATTTAAAAAGCAAGTGATCGTCCTTACCCGTAATAAAAACTATGTCAAAAAACCCACAAAACTAAACTGGTTTTATAAGCGTATTTTTAAGAATAAGCCCGAGTTAGTCAAATTATTGCGCAACCGCCACCTGCGCTACAATGAAACCATGAAACAAATACGCGCCATGGAAGCGAAGGGCGAAGTTTTTATCATCCAGCCGGAGGAACCGCTGGAAGCAAGCAGAATTGAAAGAAGCTATGATAAACTTGAGGCACTATATCATCAGGGTTATCAGGTGGCCAAAGAGAAACACCAGGCATTGCTGGACTTTCTGCAAGGTTCAGAACAACCACCATATGCAGAAGAAAATCTGTCTTCATAATTTTATAATATAGAAAAGCGTTTCTGCAATTGCAGGAACGCTTTTCTTTTCTGCTCTTTGAACACAGCAGTTTAACCAGCCGACTTTCCCGCTTCTGATCCAGATGGGTCTGCATGATAGCGATTGATCTGCTCCTGTGTTGCTGCTGACGGGGGCGCTGTCATTAAACTGACAACTATAACCAGCAGCAATGAAATCGGTGAAGCAATGATTGGTTCTGACACCAACGCAAACGGCTTGGTAATAACTAATATCAAAAATGTCAATGCGCCACCGAGCATACCTGCCAGCGCACCTGCTTTATTTGCCCGGTTCCACCAAATCCCGAGCACAAGCGGAAAGCCAAACGACGAAAGCAGAAACCCACCTACCCAGCCAACCATGATAGCTATCAGCTGTGGCGGATTAATTGCAATGATAATCCCCACGATACTGGCGATAATCATAACTACAAAGCCAATTCTAGTAACTGTCTGCTCAGAGGCTTCTTTGTTAATGTATTCCTTGTAAATGTCCCGAGCAACACCAGCGGAAATTGCCAGAAGCATCGCATCAGCGGAAGACATGATTGCTGCTAAAAGCCCTGAAAGCATAATACCTGCCAGAAGTGGTGACATATAGTTTTCAATTACAGATACAAAAATCATATCCTGGTTATTCAATGTATCAGCTATGCCCAGGCTAGCTCCCCCGGCAGCCACAATTAGCCCGAAGCCAAAGATCAACAAGTATAAAAGACATGCCCACATAGCCGACCGCCGCGCTGTTCTCGCATCCCGTGATGCAAAATTACGCATAACAGCTGATGGCGAAACAATACCGAACCACAGAAATGCTAAGAACAAACCAAAATAAGACATCCATGGCTGCGTAATATCACCGAATGTCGGTGTAACAGAAAGGGCATCCTGAATCAGGGAAGAAAACCCATCATGTTGGAATAGAATAATCAGGGATAATACAAGCATCCCTACAAGCATAACAGATCCCTGAATCAAATCAGTATAAGTGATTGCCCACATACCGCCAAGTGCAGCATAAACCGTAAAACCTATTCCGAGTACAATAACGGCGGTTGTGTAATCAATACCCAATACATAAGAACCTATCAATCCTGATGCGGTCAATTGCGGTACCATATAGAAAGTCATCCCAATAACAACGATGGCTACAGCTACAACCTGCACTGCGTTGCCATATCGCTGCTTGAAAAATTCCGGCAATGTGTTGACACCTGACCGCCTAATTTGTCCGGATACCAGAAAAAGTGTAAATGGAAGGATGGCGACAGCACCAAACCCATAAGCAAACAAGAAGGGAATGCCGAGTGCAACGCCAGACCCTACTGCGCCCATCAACGAACTCGAACTTGCCAAAGCAGCAAATAAAGCAAATGCTCCAACGAATGTATTAATGCTTTTCCCCGCTGTCCAATAATCGCTCTCAGAAGAATGCGCACGCCGTGTAAAATAAATGCCAATCAGTGTCATCAATACAAGATAAACACCTAATATAATAGTTTCCATTATCTGCATTTTTGACCCCTCCATTTCTATCCACCGTTTCGTGATTCATCCCTTTTTTCCATCCAAATAACGTAAATGATCGACAGGAGAAACCATACAAAATAACTAAAAAACATTAACCAGCCGGCAAGCGAAATACCCATCATATAGATATCAGTCGGCCACCAGATTAATACAATTGCAGATATGGCAAGCAATATGGTGACCAGAATGATACCCGGATCTGACAGTCTTGATTTTGACTTCATAGCAATCTCCTTTCTTTCCTTTTTGATTAACCATCTACATGGTTAAATTTGTTCCTATCCCTTTTTCTTGAGCCTTCTGATACATCAAATTGGCAACAACCGCATCAAATAACGCCATCCCGGTTGTTTTTAGCACAACGGTTTTTCCTTCTTCAATCACCCCAGCTGACTTATCTGAAATTTGCTCAGACATTGTCAAAATGGATTCCCGGTCAATCCAGCCTTTTTCAATCGGTGTCGCGATATCACCTGACTCCTCAATGGCATGTTCTGTATCAACCATCACCCGACCGGCTATTTTAAATAAGGATTCAGGAAATTCCCGCATGGCCGGCTGGAAGGAACCGACTCCAATGAATAGTTTGTTTTTAAGGAGATTCGGGTTATCAGGGAGGACAGGCTGTTTGGATGTTGTTGCCGTTATCACGATAGCAGCATCTTTGATTGCTTCGTTGACGGAATCATTTGCATGGATAGAAATGTCAGTGCCAACCCATTCCTGCAACGACTTTTTAAAAGCGGCTATTTTCTCCGGTGAGCGATTGAAGAGGTAAATATCCCTTATTGGTCTTTCGGTACATGCAGCAATAGCCTGATAGAATCCTTGCACACCAGTTCCGACAATCGCCAATGTTGAGGCATCATTCTTGGCCAAATGACGTACACCGGACCCACCAATAGCGCCTGTTCGCATCCCTGTCAAAAATGAACCATTTAAAATTCCTTTAATATCTCCTGTTTCACTGTCATTTAAGACAACCAGCCCATGCAGCGTCGGGAGGGTCTGGTTATTTGGGAAAATCGTAACAAGCTTGGTTCCGATCGCATCCCCGGTAAAACACGGCATTAGCAAGAGTGTATTGTCATCCTCTTTTACCTGCATGCGCTGAGGCATTTGGAATTTTCCAGTTTCATAAATACCATAAGTCGCATCAATGGCATCAATCACATCCTTCATTGTGACCGCTTCCTTGATGTTCTGTTCACTTAAAAATAGCATGTTCACAACCTCCATCTAATTGTTATCTCATTATACAATAGCACCCTCAATTATTAATTGATTGTTCGCAAAACGTTCAAAATGCAGGGGGCTTAAATCCAGTGTCTCATACCAGCCTTTTCGGATCATTTCTGACAGTCCTTTACCAACTGCTGGTGCCTGCTGCATACCGTGTCCACTAAATCCGCAAGCCATATAGTAACCATCCAGTTGCGGATGTCCACCGATGATGGCATTCTGGTCTCTCGTATTATGGCTGTAAATACCTGCCCAACCATTACTGATTTTAGCCCGCTCAAAATTTTGAATTCGTTCGGCCAGAATTGGCCACAACTGTTCTTCAAACAGCGAACGCTTCCACCTGAAATCAATCCCGGGTTTTACTTTTTCCGAAAAACCTGTTATCAGCGAGTTGCCTTCATGTCTGAAGTATACACCTGTCGGGTCAATCGTTAGTGGCAGGTATTTATCCAGCGGTTCGGCAATATCAAACTGAATGATTTGCCGTTTCAATGGCACAATCGGCAAGGGGAGCCCGATTTTCTCGCTTAATTCAGCAGCCCATGGACCGGCACAATTGATAACAATAGGTGCCCTGTATATGTCTCCGTTATCAAGCCTGATTCCGATGGCTTCTCCTCTTTCTGTCAGGATTGTGTCTACCTCTTCATACACGTATTCACTGCCCAGCTGTTTCGCTTTTTTGGCATATCCCTGCATGACCGAGTACGGATCCAGGTAGCCATCTTCTCCACAGAACAATCCTCCCTGCAAGTCATCAATTTTCAACTCCGGAATGATTGACAGCAATTCTTCTTTTGCCAATAGTTCAGAAGGCACACCATGTTTTTGTTGCAATTGAAGCTGCTTCTTCAACTGGTCAATATTCTCGTCTTTAGCAAGAAAAAGATAACCGCGCTGTTTGAAGTCAATCTCGGCTTTTTCTGCTCCAATAGCCATGTCTTCTGCAAATGTCTTATATTTTTGTAAGCCATAGCGGCTGATTTGAATATTAATCTCCGTTGTAAACAGCTGCCTCAGACCACCGGCACTTCTTGGAGTTGATGTATATTCATATATTCTGTCTTTTTCAAATATCGTTATATCTCCTTCATACCCGTCATTAAGGAGATTGTAGGCAATACTGGATCCGATCACACCACCGCCGACTATGATAATATCTGTTTGTTTTTCCATTCAATCATCACCTTAGATATCCAGAGTTTAATTATTCGTAATATTATATTTATTTATATCGTATAACACCCATGAGTGGCTATGGTTAATATGCACAAGATTATAAAGGATTAACACAATCATTAGAATTGTGTTATAATTTTAACCAGAAATAAAGACTGAAATTAAGGATGTGAAGGTCATCGAGGATTTCATGCAGATTGCACAAACAGTAGTGAAAGCGGTTTCAAGGATTTTACCATTTCATATCAGTTTCAGCGATGAACAGGGTTATATCATCGGGTCATCTCTTCCTGAACGGATTGGAAGTTTGCATGAACCATCGAAAGAAGTGTTAGAGAAAAATACTTATTTGTTATTTGACGAAGAAAAAGTGAAGAACCAACCTAACGTCCTTCCCGGTATAGCCGTGCCAGTAAAATTAGATTCCTCAACGGTTGGTGTTCTTGGGATTATTGGACCCCCGAAACAGGTCGAACCATATGCACAGCTTATCAGCAAATACGTCGAAATGAGGTGGCAAGAAACTATTGATAAACAGCTGGAAGAGCTGGAAACCAAAACACTAGAAACGTTTGCACAATATATTCTGTTAAACGATAAAACTAATCAGGTAAGAGTCGAACAATATTGCAAAATGCTTGATATACCATTTCACACAAAACGCTTTTGCATTGTTGTGGATATCGGTGATTCACTCATCAGCAGTGTTCAGAATAAAACACCTGTCGGGCAGTTGAAAGAACGATTGCTGTATTGCACACAACAAGCATTCAACAGTTATCATAATGTCATCTGCACCTTTTTGAATACCGAAAAAATTATTCTATTGAAACCTGTTCAATCAGAACATGATTACCTTGATGTGCTGGAACAATTTATCGAGCAAAGCTATCATCTGATCGACATGTTTGAAACCTATCAGATTACCAATATTTCGGTTGCTGCCGGGAACATGTGCCATACCATAGACCGGATTAGTGCATCATACCAGGAAGCGGAAAGCCTGATTAAATTCGGCAGGGAGTTCGATATATCACCAGGCATTTACACGTTTCACAGCTGGAGCATTTTAAAAGAACTATTACCGCATCAAATCGATGCACATTTTCAGGATAAGATCATGTTCCGTTTAAAATCACTCCTTGAAGACGATGATTTTGCCGAGCTTATAGAAAATTTCCTGGTTTACTGCCGTAATAAGATGAATATCAGCCAGGCATCTAAAGACCTTTACATTCATCGAAACACCCTGATTTACCGGCTTAAAAAAATTGAAGCGATCACTTCCATCAATATCAAAGATTTTGAGCATTGTATGATGTTGTATTTGGTGTTGAAAAGATATGGCAAAAGCTCCTCTCTAAGTAAAGAAAGGAGCTTTTAATCAGTGACTTGATATCTTCTTCTCTGTCAAAACATCACGCAACAAATCGACAGCCTGATCGATTTCCTGCTCGTTCACCGTCAGCGGCGGAAGGAGTCTGATAATGGTTGAACCGGCAACTAGCACAAGAAGCCCTTGTTCTATCAGCTGCGGTACCACATGCGACACATCCTCGCTGCATTCAATCCCGACCATAAGCCCTTTGCCGCGGATTGACGAAACGATTGGAACATCACTAATTGCTTCCTTCAGACGCTTCTTCAGGTATTGTCCTTTTTTCGTTACGTCCTGTAAAAAATCATCCTGAAAAACATGTGTAAGAACGGCCTCTCCCGCTGCCATGGCAAGCGGATTACCGCCGAATGTCGCCGCATGAGCCCCAGGGCCAAATGCCTCACGCAGCGATTCTTTCGCGATCATCGCACCAACCGGCACCCCATTGGCAAGCCCTTTTGCCGAGGTGATAATATCCGGCGAAATACCGTAATGCTGATAGGCAAACGGCTTGCCTGTACGGCCGATACCGGTCTGAACTTCATCAACAATCAACAGGAGATGATGTTCCGCACATATTTTTTCCAGTTCCTGTACAAATTCAGCATCAGCCATATGAAGACCGCCTTCACCCTGGATCACTTCCAGCATAACAGCAGCCGTTTCGCCGTCCACAGCTTGTTTCACTGCATCGATATCATTAAATGGAACGTAGCTGAATCCCTCAAGCATCGGGCCAAAGCCTGAATGGATTTTCTCCTGACCGGTCGCAGCCATGGCACCAAATGTCCGTCCATGAAAGGATTGTTCAAACGTAATGATTTTATGTTTGCCGGTTGCTTTGCGGGCCAATTTAATCGCTGCCTCATTCGCCTCGGTTCCGCTGTTGCAGAAAAATACTTGATCACCTGAGGTGTTTGTTGTCAAAAGTTCAGCCACTTTTTCCTGAATCGGATTATGATACAAGTTGGAAACGTGCCAATAACGGTTGAGTTGACTTTCCAGTGCTTCCTGAACAGCGGGATGCCGGTGCCCGAGATTGCACACACCAATGCCTGCTCCGAAATCCAGGTAGGTTTTCCCGTCGGTATCCTCAACGGTTGTCCCCTCTGCCCGTTCGACCGCCAGATTAAAGCGTTTATACGTTGGAAATAGTGCTGTCAATGTGCCGCCTCCTTTCGATTCGTTATGCGCGTACCTGTAAAACCGGCTTTACCAACCACCTGATTCACATCAGCTATCATGACATATTGAAGACTGTCACTTAAGCAGCTGAGCGCAGCTTTTACTTTGGGGATCATCCCGCCGTCAATCACCCCTGTGTCAATAAGTTCCTCAATTTCTTTTTCGCTTGCTGATTGACGCAATTCACCTTCCTGCATAACGCCGGGCACATCGGTAACGAATATCAATTCACCGGCACCGGTTGCCTGAGCAACCGCACCAGCCGCTGTATCAGCATTGACATTATACCGTTCATCACCCTGGCCGGTGGCAATCGGTACAATCACAGGAACGATATTTTGGGCTGTAATTTGTTCCAGAAATGCCGCATTAACCGTGTTTACTTCCCCAACATAGCCATAGGTTGGAAAATCAATCGGTGTACAGGTAATCAAATGCGCATCAGATCCGGAAAAACCGGCTGCTTGGATGCCGGCTTTATTCAATTTCCGTGTGATGGCATTATTGATTTGACCGCTCAAGACCATTTCAACAACATCCATGGCTGCTGCTGAAGTTGTTCGGAGCCCGTCAATAAATGAAAATTCAATGTCGAGTTCATCGAGCATTTTCTGAATTGCGGGCCCGCCGCCATGGACGATAACCGGCTTTATTCCATTCTCTTGTAACGTTTTGATATTATTAAAAAAATCATCGGATAAATCATCGACAATACTGCCGCCGCACTTGATAACCGCTATTTTCTGCATGACGACACCTCCTTTAAGTCCGGTAGCTTGCATTAATGCGGACATACTCATACGTTAAATCGCAGCCCCACGCTTGACCCGATCCATCTCCGACATTTAAATCAATTGAAATCATCACGTGTTCATTGAGCATATAATCGGACACCGCTTCTTCGGAAAAAGGCAGCGGTTTACCGTTCTCAATCAGTTTCACAGTCCCAATGGACGTGTCAATCGCTACCGGGTTAACATCGGCTCCGCTCCGGCCAATCGCAGCAATTATCCGTCCCCAGTTCGGATCAGACCCGTAGACAGCTGTCTTGACGAGCGGCGAGGCGACTACCGTTTTGGCCACTTTGATCGCTTGGGTGTCGTCATGCGCACTGTTCACAGCCACTTCAATCAGCTTTGTCGCGCCTTCACCATCGCGCGCAATCATCTTAGCAAGATCTTCACACGTCGCTTCAAGCAAATCAACAAAAACCGGCCAATCTTTATGTTCAGGTGTCAAGCTTTCATTCTCAGCTTTTCCGCTTGCCATCGTCAGCACCATATCATTTGTCGATGTATCGCCATCAATCGTAATACAATTGAATGTCTTGTCAGTCGCTTGTCGTAGAGCGATATCCAGCATAGCCGGTTCAATCACGGCATCGGTGGTCACAAAGGCAAGCATCGTCCCCATATTCGGTTCAATCATACCCGAGCCTTTTGCCGAACCGGCCATCGTAACCGTCTGACCATCGACTTCAGTTTGATAGCACGTTGCTTTGGTTTCGGTATCTGTTGTCAAAATTGATTCATTAAAAGCTGCTGCATCTTTTTGTTCGCCTGATAGTTTAAGATTATTGATATTCGGTATGATTTTATCCATCGGCATATCAAGTCCAATAATACCTGTGGAGGAGACAGCCACCGTATGTTCCGGCAGTGACAATTCACGAGCAACTTCCCGGCGCATCGTGTAAGCGTCCTCCTCACCCTGCGCACCTGTGCAGGCATTGGCATTGCCGCTATTAACGATAACCGCCTGCAATTTACCTTCTTCGGCAATGCTTGCTTTGGTCACGTGTAATGGTGCTGCCTGTATAGCGTTCAGCGTATATAACGCAGCAGCACTTGCGGGCACGTCACAATAAATCATCCCAAGATCATGTCGTTTCCGCTTCACGCCCGTGTGCATTCCCGCTGCCTGAAAACCTGCGGGTGTCACGATCGTCCCCTCTTCCATTTTTTGTATGCTGCTCAGCTTTGTCAGCACCATTTATTTTTCCTCCTTTCGTGGATTCTTTTAAATCACGGATAAACAGGTGCGAATGCAAGACCTGCTTTCTCGTCAATACCAAACATCCGGTTCATATTTTGCACGGCCTGACCTGATGCGCCTTTGACAAGATTATCAATCACCGAAACAATCATGATCCGGTTCGTGCGTTCATCAAGCGTCACTGATAAATCACAAAAGTTAGACCCGTAAACTTCTTTCGTGCTCGGGTATGTACCCTCTTCTCTAACTCTCACAAAATAGGAATCTTTGTAACTTTCCTGATAAAGATCCGTTAATTCCTTCGCTGTCATACCATCTGGTGCTTGTGCATACATCGTCGTCATAATGCCACGGGTCATCGGAACAAGATGCGTGCTGAACGTGACCGCGCCTGCTTCCGGATTCAAGCGGGCCATTTCCTGCTCAATTTCCGGCGTATGCTGGTGGGCAAAAACTTTATAGATTTTAAGATTATCATTCATTTCAGTAAAATGTGTTACCGGTGTAGCCTTTTTTCCTGCACCGCTGACACCTGTTTTGGCATCAATGATGATGGATTCAGGGTCAGCGATATTTTGTTTCAGCAATGGCGCCAGACCAAGCAACGCAGCCGTTGGATAACAACCGGGGTTAGAGATCAGCTGTGCTTCAGTGATATCTTCTTCAAGCCATTCGGTCAAACCGTACACCGCATTTTCCAAAATCGCTTCATCAGGCGCTTTCTTGTTGTACCACTGTTCATATTGCTTTGTATCCTTCAGTCGGAAGTCACCTGACAAATCAATGACACGGCTGCCTGCATTGACTAACTCAGGGACGAGTTCAGATGACACGCCTGATGGGGTTGCTGTGAATACAACATCCGCATCCCGGGCAATTTTTTCCGAATCAATTGCCTCAAGTTCCATTCCCGAGACAGTTTCTAAATGCGGGTAGCTTGCTGTAATTGATTCACCTTCTTTGCTTGATGAATGAAACGAGTGAAGGGTAAAGCTGGGATGCTGCTGCAAAAGCCGGATCAGTTCCGCTCCGCCATATCCGGTTGCGCCGATAACAGCTGCTTTCATAAGTCATTTTCGCCTCCTGCAGATTTATTATTTCTCCCTATTATAAAATGTATAATTATAATGTCAAGTGTATATTTATAAATTTTTATGATGAGAAAAAAAATACACGCTGTGTTAAGTAAACAGCATGTACTGCTAAGTTTAGAAATTATCTTGGGTTTTCACTTCTTTTTCTTGCCCTCATAGATGTTAATCCAATCATCTGCTGTCATTTTAGAAACCAGTTCCCCAATAAGCTGATAAGGGATTTTTTTTGGATTTGTAAACCGAATACAGCTCTTACCCATATTTAACTTTGTATCCATGTGGTTGGGATATTCTGTTTGGAACCAGTTTAGCAATTCATCATCTGCATACATTCCCATATGATAGACAGCGATATGTTTTTTTTGGGCTGCGATACTGATAAATGGCAAAGGGGTGTCTTTTTTGCCTAAATACCCGTCCGGATAGACAGCTAAAGGGATCACATAAGATGGCATCCCATATTGCATGTCCAATGCAAAACCGTTTGGGATGTTCTGATCGACCACCTCTTTCAGTTGAATAAAAGCATCTTTCCATTTAGTTTCCACGTTATCGAGATACTGATTGACGTCTGACATTTCATCACCTTCCTGTCGATTCACACGTATTTTATCATTTTAAATCGTTGTTCCCATTTAGTATACCTATCCTGTTTTCCGGCGATAGACAACAAGCGTGATGGCATTTAAAAGAATCGTAACGACAAGCAGAACCGTTGAGGCAAATACCACAGCCCCGGTTGTGTCCATAAGAGCGGACCAATCTTCAATCTTCACCAAATGATAGTTATAGTAAATCTGAAAATATAGCGAAACAGCACACGCACCAAGGCTTATGATGGAAAAAGCTGCCCAATGCCTGTGGTTCGCTTTATCCTGCCGCATGAGATTAACAACGGGAAGTATCCAAGCGATTAATCCAAGTGCGAGACTTGCAACATTAAGTAAACCAATCATGTCCCATCCCCCTGTTTGGGTTGTTTGTTCAGTCTTCAGCAACTCTGCTCAGTATAATTCACTATACCCGCTTCCCTCGACCACTTCCTTAGCATCCAGTTTTGTCCAGTCCGTTATAATTGTATCAGGATTGTTTTCGATAAAGCTTTCCGTAATTTGGTAACCTATTTTATAATTCGACCACCTTGGAATATCTTTAGCTGGATTTCCACGAGAAAAATCATTAAAGATATTTTGATCCGTTGATTCAGCGTGAGTGCTCAATTCTTCTAAAACCACAGCTTCTGCATCTTCGGACAAAGGCTCAGTCCAAGACACATTTATATCAGGATAGATAATGCTCGCAAAGGAATCCGCCTTTCCTTCTGTTATGACTGAATCCAGAACACTGTAGACGCTTTGTTCACCGTTATGAAAAAAATTAACAGTATGGTGGTATTCATGAGCCACTGTATACTTCAATGTTTCTTCAGAATAAGAAGGGTCAATCGATAGCAAAATGTCGTTTTCTAAATACGTAACGCCACCTACGCCTTCCAGATTATCAATCGTAAACCAGTCTTCAGGATTGACCGGGAAGACATAAAAAGTTGTATCTGCACCGGACAGAAGCTCAGCGGATTCTGATACAGCTTCCTTAATTTGTTCATTGATTTTATCTTGATTTTCAACAAGCTTATTCGTATTTTTCTCCAGCTGTTCAATGTCTGAAGTCGGTGACAGATAGTTGCCTAATGTTATATAATCGAGTGAGGACGTTTCCTTAAAAGGGTCAAAGACTTCTTTTGTATAAACTTCATTATTATCCAGTTCAGTGTTCTTCTCCATGGAATCTATGTATTCAAGCACTTCGTCGTAAAAAGGAATAATTTTAAAATCCTGGCCATCATGTGAGAATTGATAGGTCGTATAGGATGGCCCATTCTCCTTATCTTCTTCTTGCGTTTGTTCATTACCGCCAAAACACCCTGCACATACAATTAATAAAATAGATAAAGTAATGATTCGTTTCATTCATTCTGCCTCCCTGATGTTCACAAGCACTCTATAATTCTGACGTTTAATATCAAAAGATTTTCATATGAAATAAGAATAATAAGTTCCAAATGTTATTAAAAAACTGCCCGCAATAAATAACAATAAACCAGCATCAATTGCCGTCATATTGAATTCAAACGGTCTGACACCACCAGCATCCTGGCCGGTATCACCTTTCACATATGCATTAAATTCATTATTTTCCTGGTGAATATATAGTGAAAATAACCATTTTATCCCAAATATAAGAATACCACCCAAAAAGATGATATCAATCAATTTCCAACCAAGGATACGTGACACACCCCACAACAAAAGTGCTTCAACAACGATCGTCATTAACACAATATAGAACTTTTTCAAGATATCTCCCCTTTAGATGGCGTGTGCTCGAGTGATGTTTCACTTGTTAGTTTTGAATTCGGGAAAACAGAAGCATAAAACGGCGCCGCTTCATTCACCTCCTTGTCAAACAACAAATGCGGGATAATGGTTTGACTGGTTTTAGCCATCATTAATCCTCCTCAAATTTTACCAAAAATTAAAACGCATCCAACAATCAATACGTCTATATTTTCACAAAGTTTCAATTCTTAATAAAAAAGATGGATTATTGTGAAAAAAGCGGAAAAGGGACCATGACAAAGGGGCAAAGTGTCCGACACTCTGCCCCTTTTTTCAATCAAGCACTTTCTTTGTGCACAACGGTCGTCCGTTCATTGCTTTTCACCGGTGTCATATTGAACACAATATTCAAGGTGATCGCCGTCACACTGCCCGCTACGATGCCGTTGCTCGTCAGGATTTGAACGCCTGACGGAAATTGCGCGAACAACTCAGGCACCGCTGTCACACCCATGCCCATTCCGACTGAGCAAGCGACGATCATTGAATTGCCGGGTGATTCCGAGATCACGCCGCTCAGCATTTTTATCCCCTGTGAGATCACCATTCCGAACATCGCGACCATGGCGCCGCCAAGAACGGCGGTCGGGATAATCGTTGTCACAGCTGCAATTTTAGGGATGAATCCGAGTGTGACAAGCATGATTCCGGTAATGAAGATAACTCTTACTGATTTCACGCCTGTCAGCTGCATCAGACCGACATTTTGTGAAAAGGCCGTATACGGAAAAGCATTGAAAATCCCGCCGAGGAAAACAGCCAAACCTTCCGCGCGATAGCCTCTGGAAATATCGTCCTCCTTCAGCTCCTTATCGGTCATATCACCCAGGGCGAAGTAAACACCTGTTGATTCAACCAGTGATACCATCGCCACCAGAATCATTGTTAGAATAGCGGACCACTCAAATGTCGGCATCCCGAAATAAAAAGGGTGCACCATATGGAAGAAAGAAGCTTCGCTAACGGCAAAAAAATCAACTTTTCCCATGAAGGCTGCCGCAATCGTGCCAGCCGTCAAGCCAATCAATATCGAAATCGACCGGGCAAATCCTTTTGTAAACCGGTACAGCAATATAATAAACAACAATGTGCCAAAAGCGAGTGACAGATTCGCAGCCGAACCAAAATCAGGAGCGCCTTCACCCCCGCCCATATTATTGATGGCAACAGGGATTAACGTGATTCCAATAATGGTTACAACCGTTCCTGTCACAATCGGCGGGAAAAAGCGGACCATTTTGCCAAAGTAACGGCTGATGAAGAGCACGAATAGACCTGAAACGATAATTGAACCGTATATGGCTGTTATTCCAAACTCACCGCCAATAGCGATCATCGGCCCTACTGCTGTGAATGTACAGCCAAGCACAACCGGAAGACCGATGCCAAAATGCCGGTTACGGATAACCTGCAGAATCGTCGCAACCCCGCACATCAGAATATCAATCGCAACAAGATAGGTTAACTGTTCAGACGTGAGTCCAAGCGCTTCCCCAACTATTAACGGGACCAAAATCGCTCCAGCATACATGGCCAGTAAATGCTGTAAACTTAACGCAGCTGTTTTCATCATATGATTGCCTCCTCGTCTTGAAACGTGATGCGGCCATTATCCAGCGATGCGATGGTTGCCAGTGACTCGACGCGTATACCGCGTTTCTCCAGCATGGCCACGCCTTCCTGGAAACCTTTTTCAACCACAATGCCTATGCCTTCGAGTGCCGCACCGGTCTGCTCCACCAAATCAGCCAAACCGAGTGCCGCCTGGCCGTTTGCCAAAATATCATCAATAATCAGCACGGTATCATCGCTGTTAATATAATCTTGAGAGATCGATATTTTATTTGTTTTTTCTTTCGTATATGAATAAACATCAGCGGAATAAAGACCTTCATTTAACGTGAGCGATTTCCGTTTGCGTGCGAATATCACCGGAACCCCTAAGCTCAACCCCGTCATGACAGCCGGCGCAATGCCTGATGACTCCAATGTAAGAATTTTTGTTATGTTTGACCCCGCAAAGCGCAAAGCAAATGCCTCGCCAATCGATTGCATGAATGCCGGATCCACCTGATGATTCAGGAAGCTATCCACTTTAACGACCGAATCGGATAGAACCTTTCCTTCTGTTAAAATCTTCTGTTTGAGTGATTCCATTGTGATCCCCTTTCCAGGAATAAAAAAACCCGAAAAACAAGCTCCCACTCAGACTATGAGGAAAGCAATGTTTTTCGGGTTATCGACAACGCTATGCACATCAGCATATATTATACGTCTAAATCCGAACATTAAACAAAAGGGGCTCGATGCCGGCCTTTTGTTCCCGCTCCCTTTCATAGTCGGTTCATTTACGGTGAACCGGTAGAAACTTGCAGGCCGTATTCCTGCGATTATATGAAATAAGCTATTGAATTGGTGACTATTATAGCATCTTATACAGAAAAAACAACCCCGAAATTTTTGAGTCCGGACAGAGATTCTTACATTCTGTCGCGTTTGACATATGCGGAAAAGTCGTGTAAATTAAGAAATAGACGAACGATATAAATTAAACTATTATTAATATTCGTTTTTAGGAGTGTGACCATGGAAAATGTATTTGATTATGAAGATATTCAATTAATTCCGGCCAAATGTGTTGTAAAGAGCCGTTCTGAGTGTGACACGACCGTAACCTTTGGCGGACATACTTTTAACCTGCCTGTTGTGCCTGCCAACATGCAGACGATCATTGATGAAAAAATTGCACGCCACCTGGCTGAAAAGAATTACTTTTATATTATGCACCGTTTTGAACCCGAAACTCGGATCGATTTCATCCGCGACATGCAGAAAGACGGGCTGATCGCTTCTATCAGTGTTGGTGTTAAAGAGGATGAATACAGCTTTGTGAAGCAGCTTGCTGACAAGCAGCTGATACCTGAATTTATTACAATTGACATTGCCCACGGCCATTCTGAAGCCGTCATCAATATAATCCGACATATTAAAAAACATCTGCCGGAAAGCTTTGTCATCGCCGGAAACGTCGGCACACCAGAAGCAGTACGGGAACTGGAACATGCCGGTGCAGACGCAACAAAAGTTGGTATTGGCCCCGGAAAAGTTTGCATCACCAAAATGAAAACCGGATTCGGCACAGGGGGCTGGCAGCTGGCTGCACTGAAATGGTGTGCCAAAGCCGCGAGCAAACCGATCATTGCTGACGGTGGTATCCGCACACATGGCGACATTGCCAAATCAATCCGCTTCGGTGCATCAATGGTCATGATTGGCTCCTTATTTGCCGGTCATGAAGAATCACCAGGCAAAACGGTTGAAGAAGACGGCAAACGCTATAAAGAATATTTTGGCTCGGCCTCGGAATTCCAAAAAGGCGAAAAGAAAAATGTGGAAGGCAAGAAAATGTATGTCGAGCACAAAGGCTCACTGAATGATACACTGACCGAAATGCGGCAGGATCTGCAGTCCGCTATCTCTTATGCTGGCGGTGCCGAGTTGCAGGGTATCCGTTATGTTGATTACGTTGTCGTGAAAAATTCAATTTTCAACGGGGATCAGGCTTATTAGAACGCCGTTCATCGGTAAAATCCCGAAGTTCACAACTTTTTCCCCGAAGTTAGCGCAATAAATTCTATTACTATCCCGCGGCTTTATCTGTTAAACGATGAAAGCTGCGGGATAGTTTGTCTTTTAGAACGTTCTATTTAACAACAGGTCTCCCCTGTTCATCCGGGGTCATATGATGGCTCCCTTTAAAAATCTTCACACACCAAAGATTACTGTGCCAATTAAATGGTAAAGTATTGGAATTAGGAACAAGATCATGTTTAATACAATTCCGGTCAACGATAGTTTATCCTTATTCAATCTATATGCCGCTAAACCGATTACAGCGCCTATTGGACAAAGGATGATGGGCATTAGGATTAGCAATCCCGAAAATTCACCTATCGCAACCACACCTGCAAAAAAGTTTATGATCAATACCATTAATAAAAAAGGGATCAGAACGGAAACTGCACCCAGAATGTGGCTAAGTTTAATGATAAGTACCCCCTCCTCCCTCATGTTTATCTACTGCCGGTTTTTCTTTAACACACCTTCTTCAGGGAACATGCCTTCTCAAGTGATGCTATCTTGTAACGGCATCCCTATTCGAATAATAGTCATTTAATATGCCACTCAAACCATCGTCCGTGGCCATCAGTATCCCCGATAGTTTGATTGAATTCCACACCATCCAGAAAATAATTAAGATGAAGTTGCCTATCCCACATATTATTATAGATATGAAAAACATCTCGATTCTGTCCGATATTTTTTATCTTCCCTAAGAGTTCGTGTTTTGCATCATCCGGTATCTGATTTGCAACGTGTGTATGGAAAATACAGATAGCCGTATCTTCTGGGCGTGTTTCCACAACGTCTTCAAGAAGAGCTATTCCATCTCCCTCAATAAGTTCTACCGGATTATCTTTTAAACATTCGGCAGCATTTTCAAATAACGCCAATCGATTTTGGTGCTCCGGCCAAATAAGTGATTTTAACCACAAATAATCTTCAGAATTTCTTAAGTCACTTATATATAAGTCCAACCCAATTTTTGACGCGACAGGAGGGCTTTCAAGTGGTAATGAGGGAGTATTCTTCCCCTTAATCTCGGAGGTTATATGAACACGTGAGGATTTATCGCCAAAAATTTGATCAGTGCCATATGTATAACTGTACTTATCCCACAAAAGCTGAAGTCCGGCGCTTGTTCCAATTTCAATAAGGGATAAAGGTTTCTTCGTTTTATGATAAATGTAAGAAAAAACCGGATAGAGGTAAGCACAACGCCTGACCTCATTGGTCTGAACCAGCTTGCTTCTTAAAATCGAAACAATCTCATCTTTATAAGCACGGCAAAATTCCTTAAAGCAGACAAAAGTGCCGCTGTCTATGTTTTTTGGAGAATCGACCCGACTTGGATAATACGTTTTTAATGGATGGTCGCTGCCTTTCAATAAAAGATAATGAACCGCTCCAAACAGTAGATTTGGAACGGGCTGTCCATTTTGAGCAGCTGAACACAATTCAAGAATTTCATCATCTTTTGAAATTTTTAAAGATAAGAATTCATAGAGTTCACTTGAATCCTTACATTCCATGTTTGCGAAGTTATAAAATCGTTGGGATAGATGCAATGTGTTCATTCAATTCCACCTTTACTGTTTAACTTCTTCAAAATTTTTCATATATTTTAACACAAACATTCTAGCATTATTTCCAGCATACCCAAATTTATAAACCAAATGCTTCAGCCAGCAGGCGGTATGAATGCACCTTAGCTTCAAAATCATAGATGTTGGTGATAATCATAAATTCATCGGTTTGATAATACTCGCCAAGCCGCTCCAATTCGGCTTTCACCTGATCCGGTGTGCCGATGACTGTCCGGCTGCGATTTTTCCGGATGATATCCAGCTCTTCCTGTCGGTACGAACGTTTCTTGACTTCTTCAATCGATGGCACCTTTATATCCGATCCTTTTCCAACGTTCAGCAGCCATTTATCCTGACTGATGGCCAGTTCTTCCGCTTCCTCTTCTGTATCGGCACAAACAACGAAAATACAGACGGCTTTAACCGGCTGATTAAAGTCGGGTGACGGCTGAAATTGTTCCCGGTAAGTTTCCATGGCATTTTTTCCTTTATCCGGGCTGATGAAATGACCAAACACAAACCCTGCACCAACCTCAGCAGCATTGACGGCACCACGTTCAGACAGCCCGAGCACCCACATGGGCGGAACGGTTTTCGTTCGTGGTGCAGCTTTGACCAAACGATACGGATGGTCTTTCGGGAGTGTATTATGTAAAAACCCATGCAAATCCTGCAGCTGACGCGGAAATTCCTTCATGCTTTTATTAACGCCATCAGTCAGTGCCATGCGTGTATCCTGCGAGCCTCCGGGGGAACGGCCGATCCCGAGATCAATCCTTTCCGGAAACATCGCTTCAAGCATTTTGAAATTCTCGGCCACTTTATACGGACTGTATTGCGGCAGTAAAACACCACCGGAGCCGACACGAATGCGCTCCGTTAACGATGCAATCCGGGCTATTAATATTTCCGGTGATACACTTGCCAGCCCATTGGTATTATGATGCTCTGCCACCCAATAGCGTGTATAACCGAGTTCTTCGGTTACTTTTGCAAGCTTCAATGTATTATTCAATGCCGTTTCAGGGTCAGACCCCCGTGAAATCGGCGACTGATCCAGTACGCTCAGTTTCATACAGGCGTTATCTCCTTTCAAATCGTGTGTTGCATATGTCCATCTTCTCATAATTGCCTGACAAACTGAAAAAATCAGTCCGGATTATTTGCCCGGTGATACATTATAAACCAATGACGTCACTCCTTTTCCAAGTTCAGGGTGCCGCTTAATTAAAGTGTTTGACCAGACTGAATTGACCCGGCTTCTGCCGATAGCCTAATTTTTCATTTAGGGACAGCATCGGCGCGTTTTTCGAGTCATTATGTGTTCGAATATACGTTGCACCATTTTGCAGCGCATAGTCAATAGCTTTTACTTTGATCGCTTGAGCAAGCCCACTACCGCGGTATTTACGGCTAACGCCAGTCATGGAATTATAATATGTTGTATCCGTTTCTTTGATGATCATCGACAGCGCAATCCACTGATGGCCATCGACCGCCAATATAAAACCGTTCTTATCGACATCTTGTGTCAATTGGTTCATTCGATCATTATCCGGAAGGGGTTGATCTGCCATTCCGGGAATATCAGAGACAAGCTCCCGCCAAAAATTCCAAAAACGATTATGAGACACTTCATCTTGCGGATATTCTGCCAGGCTCGTAAACCGGATGCCCGCTGAATTCAGCGCCTTGAAGCTTGCGTCAAATTGACTTGTATCGAATTCTGTAATAGATAACTGCGACTCGAATGTCTGACTGGTTATACTGAAACCTCTTTTTTTAGCCCAGTCAAGCGACCTTTCATCCGTATCTTTTATACTGGTTTGTAACGAATCAGCCCCGTGTCTTTCTGCCAAAATTTCAATCTCATCCAGCATCCGGCTCCCGATGCCATGACTCTGCCATTTAGAATCAACGTTTATGGTCACCTCAGCATACCCGGGCTTCAATACCGGATCCCAGGCGCCCATCACAAACATGCCAAACCCGATCATGTTTCCTTTCGCCGTTACCATGCCAAATTTATGTAAAATGGTTTCGCTGTCCGCCTTCGCTTCATAGCGTTTAATCGCATCTAAATCCGGCGTCTCTTGACTCCGATTATGTACGTTTGCTGCATAATTGCTTGCCGTTAAAGGGATCATGTCGATCTCCACCTAAAATCACACCCTCCTTAATTTTTTCCATTATATTTAATAACGTGTGTCAACTCCAGTGGCTTTGAATGTTGCAACCTCTACTTGGGTACTCACATGTTACTAATCCGTAAAAGTTTGTCACATAACACCCTTTCTTTACCAGTCAAGTCAGAATTTGCATGTTTTTATTCTTTGGAAATCATTCCCTTGATCATCGCAAACATAGATCAATAGAATGCTGAGAGCGACTCAAGCGGAGCAACCATTTTTTGGGTCATGTCAAATCATATTACATTCATTAAACTCTTAGTTGTGAACTTTTCAATTAGGAGCATTCCTGTAATGAAAAAATTTGAGGAGAAATCGGTGTAAATGACAAGTGCATAAAAAAAGTCCCCTTGGTACGATAGAGAGTGTCATCGCGGTGACCTCGAATTTAGTACCGAAGGAGGACTTCTACAATGGATTTTACACAAAATAATCGATTAGCGCAAATCAACGAACAAACACTGATTATCGGGGTTGATATAGCGAAACGTAAACACGTGGCCCGTGCGATAGATGATCGGGGACGAGACCTCGTCAAACGACTGGTGTTCTCCAATTCGCTGCAAGGATTTACAGACCTCATCGAATGGGCTGAAAGCTTGTCCAATGAATACGAGCGCCCCAACATCATCATTGGAATGGAACCAACCGGTCACTACTGGCTGAATCTAGCCTATCACTTGAAAGCTCGGGCTATTCACGTCGTTGTCGTCAATCCGATGAAGGTCAAACGGTCCAAGGAAATGGATGATGATTCCCCGACTAAAAATGATACAAAAGATGCCAAAGTCATTGCCCAAATCATACGTGATGGCCGTTATCATGAACCAACGTTACCGGAGGATGTGTACGCTGAATTGCGCGAAGGCATGAAACTCTATGACATGATCCAAGAGGATATGTCCTCGGTCAAAGCCCAAATGCATAATGCGCTTGATCGCTACTTTCCAGAGTTTCTCGATGTCTTTAAAGACTGGACCGGTAAAGCTGCCCTCCATCTACTGACGAGAGGCTATATGCCGGAAGATATTCGTGAAACGTCGGAAGACGATTTACTTTCAGACGTCAAACAGGCTGCCAAACGTGGGGTTGGCATCAAGCGCATCCAGGCATTGAAACAGGCAGCTGAAGACAGTGTTGGCCTTACCGTGGGATTACGCATGGCACGTCAGGAAATTCACTATTTAATTGATCAGTATAAGGCTCTTGAAGAACGTCTTATCGCTCTTGAAGCACAACTCGAAAAACTTGTTCTTCACATACCCGGAGCTGATCAGATGATAGCGATCAAAGGCGTAAGTGCCATAACAGTGGCCGGTTTCTTCGCTGAAGTTGGTGATTTATCGAATTATCGGGATCCACGCCAAATCATTAAATTAGCGGGACTCAACTTAAAGCTGAATCAATCAGGTCTGTTCAAAGGCCAAACGACGATCACCAAACGAGGACGAAAGAGGCTGCGAAGCTTACTTTATCAAGTGGCACGGCCATTATCCCTGCACAATGAAGGGTTTAAGCAATTGCACCATTATTATCGTCATCGGTCCGATAATCCGCTGACAGGAAAACAATCGTTTGTCGCATTAAGCCGAAAACTCATCAAAATCTTTTATCTATTAGGGACACGGAAGTGTACGTTCAGTGAAGAGCGCATGATCCGTGACATCCCAATGATTTCGACATTACAGGAAGCCGCTTAACAAGACGTACAGCTATCGTTTTTGAGCCATCTTTTGACAATTGAAGCACGGATTAGCCGGTCGATATTTCATCCGTTAGGGCATAGACCCACCATAGGAGCATTTCCGGCATCCACCATGGTCAGGTCGAACGAAGGAATTTGCGCGCATAGACGCCGAGAGACATGGGAGGGTCCACCGCCATGTAAACGTGGAGATCCAAGGTGCGATCATAAGATTGATTATCCATTTAATGGAAGTCATCCATTAATGCCTATTCGGCTTAACCCGCCAATTCCATATTTATCCTTAAATGTCATTAAAAGGATTTAAGACCGCTATGGACTTCAATTGATCAAAAGAAATTTGGAGAAAAACGAAGCATTTCTAAGAAAATATTAATTTATTGAGGGAGGTCAATCAAATGAACAAATTAAATAGATTCTCAATTATAGCAATACTTTTCGGTCTGATTGCATTCCCGGCAGGAGCAGCCGCACAAACTTATTCAGTACAGCAAGGCGATTCGTTTTACACGATAGCCAAAAATAACAACCTGACGTTAGGAAACTTGCAAATCGCAAACGAACGCTCAGGCAGTCAGCTAAAAGCGGGCGAAACCATCACGATTCCTGATGCCGTTTCCACTGAGGGCAAGGAATTGATGGCCAAGCTCGTTCATGCCGAAGCTAAAGGTGAACCATATGAAGGTAAAGTAGCCGTTGCGACAGTCGTTTTAAATCGCGTCGATTCAAGCGAATTTCCTGATACAATAAAAGATGTCATCTATGAAAAAACCGATGGTGTCTATGCTTTTTCACCGGTTAAAAACGGCGCAATCAATAGTGGCTATGACGCCAGCGACATGAAAGCAGTCAATGAAGCGATTGCCTTCAGAGGTCAGGGAATGGGCTCATTATATTTCTATAACCCGGACAAAGTCGAAAGCGATAATTGGATTTTCTCACGTGAAACGATTACAAAGATTGGTGATCACCGATTTGCAAAATAGAAATCGGCGGATAAGCTGATTTCACTCTTGGAAAAACTCAGGCCTAGCTTCGTCTTATAGCGCGTGCCGAAGTTTTTCTTATAAGTTCAACCATAATTTATGCTTTCTGACGTTACGTTGTTAAAAAGCTGAAGAACGTCATGATGACGCGCTTCAGCTTTGTACATATGCCTCAATCGATTGCCTTTTATATTAAAACGATTGAAAGGCATCATAAAGAAAATGCATGCCATAAAGTGGAAATAGCGTATAAATAAACAAAGTAATCGGCTTGCAGAGCCAAAAGTAAAGAATAAATTTTTTTAATGAAAGCTTGGTTAAACCGGCAATCAAACAGATAAAATCATCCGGGAATCCGGGAAAAATCATCGAAATCCAGAAAAATCGTTCAAACCGCTTCCCCTTATTCACCCAGCCGATATATTTTTCATACGTCTCTTGTTTGACAAAATAACTTGCAAACCCGCGACCAAACCGCCGCGCCAATAAAAAATTGGCCAGTGAACCGAGGAAGATACCGACGATATTCAAAATGGACCCCAGCCCAATCCCGAATAACATCACACCAACCACTGTTGACACATTGCCGGGCAACACCGGAATGACGACCTGAACGAAGGTTAAGCCCAAAAAGGCAAGAGGCGCGATACTGCCGAACCCTTCAACCCAGCTTTGCACACGGTCGGGATTATTGAAAAACCCGCTTTCAATAATAAATAAAGCAAATCCGATTAACAGGAGAATCCCGGCAATCGTTGTTATTTTAACAATTGGTTTTTGATAGTTTATAAGTGTTTTCTTTAGATGACTCATGCCAGCACCAGTTTCTTTCAGTTTACTTCGATATCATAAAATATCAGTAAAATAAGCATATCATATAAAATTGCCGGGATAAAAAAACCGGCACTGGAAAATGTTCTCGAAAATGTGACCATTGAGAGGTCGTAAACAATATTAATAAAAAAGAAAAGTAAAGTCCTTTATGTTTGCTATTATCGTAGTTAACTTTCCCCTTTTTCCTCCCAAAGCCTGACGCGTTCTTCAAAACTCACTTCCTGATGTAATTGATGCAGCATCCATTGATAGCCGAAAAGATCGTTGAATATGGCATTTGACACGCCGAAATCAGCTAGCTCAGTCACTGGCTGCAATTCAGTACAGCCTTCATTCATTGCCCTGGAAAAAGTTCCCTCGATGTCAGGGACCATGATATTAAACCAAATTGTTTGAGGGTTCTCAGGGTTTGGTGCTTTTAAACCAAATTCGGGATTTTCGTCCAGCATATGAAAACGGACACCGTATAAGGTGAAAATAACTTCATTTTCACCCTTAGGAAAATCTGTAACCTCAACACGCTCGATATCAAATATTTTTTCGTATAGTTCCAGCGCTTTCAAACTGTCTGTCACAATCATATCGATTTCTGTACCGACCACTCCGCCTGTTGTTTGCTCATTTTTTTGTTCATTCACTATGTGCACCGCCTTTCTGAGTCACTAATTCCATACACTGTTATTATACCACGTTTTCCTCATAATAATGGCCATTGTGAGAACGAACACGCTGTTCGATTAGCTTGACACGGTCAAAACGAATCAATTACTTAAGTAACGCCCTTAACTCTTCAGTCATCTGTTCAACTAATTCAGGCCTTCCATGAAACTGAGCAGGTGTGTTTTGAAAAAGCTCAATTCGCCAATCATTACCTTTCTTAACTGCAACTAAAGTTTGATGCGCATTGAATTCAGGTTCAATATCTGTTTTCCCAGGAGGAACCATCCCTGCAATGGCGTGTAAAATGGCGGCATCAGATCCCAATGAACGTATATTTTTAATTTTGGTGATAAAAGGCGGTGTTGGATGCTGTTCAAAGATAGGCTTTAGGTGCGATAATATTTCCTCCTGTCCAATTATCTTACTGCCGTCAAATCCAATTTGGACGCCCTGTTCTGTGAATTGTTCAGCCATTCCTTGGGCATCTCGGTTATTCCAGGCATTGATTAACGTCTGATAAACTTCATGAACTTCATCATGCACCGAAGCATTCATATACAATTCCTCCTGAAAAATAATAAATTTGTTTTACCTATGTTTATAGTCTAAACCAGGATACGATGAGCATAAGCAACATTGTTTCAGCTTCATTTTCAACTTTTTATTCCGCCATACCTTCGCTTTCGTTGCCGGTATTCTTCCAGCGCCAGCAGAAATTCCTTCTCGGAGAAATCCGGCCACAACATATCTGTAAACCAGAACTCGGTATAAGCCAGCTGCCATAACAAAAAATTGCTCAGGCGCTTTTCCCCGCCGGTGCGAATAAGCAGGTCCGGCTCCGGCAAACCGGATGTATACAAGTATCGTGAAAATTGCTGTTCATCCAGCTCATCCAGTGACAATTTCGCCTCGTTTATATCCGCTATCATCGCTTTCATAGCATAGAGTATCTCGTGTCTGCTTCCATAGTTAAGGGCCATGTTGAGCTGAAGCCCATCATTTTCCCTGGTACGGTCTATTGCATATTGCATCGCTTCTCGTGTATAAGGTGGCAGTTGCTCCATATCACCGATTGCCTCAATACGCACATTATTTTCGATAAGATCTGGAAGGTATCTATGAAGAAACGCCTTGGGAAGCTTCAATATATATTCGACTTCAGGCTTGGGCCGCCGCCAGTTTTCGGTTGAAAATGTATAAAGTGTTAATACTTTAACCTTATATTTGATGGCTGCCTTAACCCCCTTATGACAGCGGACACCCCTTCTTTATGGCCCGAAACTCTGGGCATGCTGCGCTTCCTCGCCCAACGACCATTACCATCCATTATAATGGCTATATGTTCCGGAACATAGCCGGATGTTTTCGATTGTCTATAATTGAAAAAAGGCATTTTCATTCTCATTCCCCCGACATTTTGTTAGTCTATCCTATTACACATCTCCCTTACCCAAAATGATTTTATTTCGGACTTAAGACGATCCGCATATCGACGTTTGTCTGTTATGAATCATACATATCATCATCACTTCGGTGTTCCAAAATATCTCCGGGCTGGCATTCTAGAGCCTTACAAATCGCATCCAGCGTTGATAATCGAATTGCTTTTGCCTTGCCATTTTTTAAAATTGACAGGTTCGCCATTGTGATTCCCACCTGTTCCGAAAGTTCTGTTACACTCATTTTTCTTTTTGCAAGCATCACATCAACATTGATTATAATTGCCAATTGTTTCACCTCAGACCGTTAAATCATTTTCGGTTTTTATTTTTATCGCTTGTTGCAAAAGCCTTTGGAGAACAGCAGCAAAAACTGCAATCACAATCGGGGCAAAAACGAGCAGCATACCAACCACAATCACACCCGGGGCATCGTCCATCTCTGCAAAACCATAAAAAAGCGGCAATCCGATGACATACAAACCGCTGATTGTGATAGCACAGTACTTTATCATTCTTAACGCTCTTACAGATAAATCCGAGAATGCATTGTTGTTGTCAATATAGCTTAACAGCTTAAATGTATGATATAACACAACGTAGAAGGGGATTGCCGTAGCGTACATAATCGTTAATATGCCAAGTATCACATAATCCCAGCCAGATAGGCCTGCTACTACATTCCTGACTATCATAGGTACAGTAAATAAGATAAAAGCAAGAACCGGAGCTCCGATTATAAAAACAGCGATCTTTAAAAAAATCGTTGACCTTCGCCGCATGAAAAGCACCTCGTTTATTTATTTTTCCAGGTAATCGTAACATGTTATTTATCGTATTACAATATATTTTTATCCTATTACATTGTACATGTGTCGATTTAGACAAAAATAAAAAGCATTCCTTCTAATAGAAATGCTTTAACTAACAACCATTCGCTTGATCATAAATACAAAGGAACCACTGTCTCCCTCCAGAAATAATACTTGTGACCCTAATATTCGAGATAAAATACAAGACAATCAATTTAATGATCTACACTTCAATCTCTTAAGTTAAAAATAAAATTCAACATCTGTTTCCATCGCCCATTCATGAATCTCCCAGTTCCTTGCACCATTTATGATGTAGGGATCTTGTTTTAAATAGGATGTGGCTTGAACCAGACTATCCGCTGCATAAATCACCAGTCCCCCGGAACCGTCTGTAAATGGGCCGTTCATCAAAATCTTTTTCTCATCGCGCATTTGCTTTAGGAATGCCAGATGCTGCGGACGAAATTCCTTACTTTTTCCCTCATCTTTCATTGGCAAAAAAACAGCAAAATACTTCATTTAAACCGACTCCTTTGTTGTATTACTATTCTTATATTTTGCGTGGTCACACAATAGCCTGTTCGCATCTGCAAACTTATCTCTGTCTAACTATTTCGACACAGGAGAATTTAATTCCTACATAATAAGCGCAATTCTTTTGGTGGAATTGCGCTTGCTTGCCAGATACGTATGTAACTGAAAAAATCAAGCAATCATCATGGAAACAAAAGTTCGTATATATTATAATGACAAAATGCGGTGTTCACGTTTAACTTAAGAGCTTGCGGAACTTATGGAGAAGTAAACGTTAGAACCCGCTTCACTAATCAGGCCACATGCTATTCATCCAAAATCTCCCGCGTTTTCTCAAGGATTTCTTCATCTTTCAATCGGAATTTAAATTCCACTCTCCGTGAAGCATCCGCACTGTAATTGCCGGATTCATCCGTGCGAAAGTCGGTATAAGACCTTCCGTTCACCGTTAATTTGTCCTCCAAATGCTGTTGAATGTTTTTATACGGAAAATCGTCACCAAGTATATAAGCGGCAACACTATGCGCCCTTTCCTGTGACAGATCCAAGTTATATAAATAGCTCCCGTCGCGATCCGTGTGCCCTTCGATGATTATTTCGGCAATATAATCCTCGTATCCGCTTTGCAATAAAACATCCAGATACTTCGGCACAAATTCGTCCAAAAATTGAAAGGAATCAGGCTTTAGTTCGGATTCATTATATTCAAAGAGAATTTCCGTATTAAAAATAATCGCACCTGTCTCCTCATCAACTTCAATGCCCATGGCTGAATCACTGAATTCATTCTGTAAATTATTGACAAGTTCAGACCGGACACCCATAATCTGATCGATCGTTCGCTTCATCTCTTCAATTTGCAGGGATTTAATCACCATCATCACAATGAAAATTAAAATGAAACATAACAAAATAATTGTCAGCAGATCGGTAAACGATGGCCAGAAATGACTTTCCTCCTGTTCTTTTTTAAACAGTCGCTGATATTTACTCGTCATGTTGCATCAGGCCCTGTACCATTATGTCCACTCTGCCGGTCAAGCGTATTCAGCTGCTGGTTCAGCCCTTGTATCTCACGTGTGAGATCCTGAATCATTTGCTGAGTGTAACGCGCATTTGATTGCTGAATGTCTTCGGATAAACGCCGTATCTCCTGGAATTCCCGCTTGATGTCATCATTCGTTTTGACCATCGAATCATTCATATTCCGGGCAACCTGATCAAGCTTGTCCCCCACTTGCCTCTCCATAGCCGCCACGTAATTGGATAGGGTGTCCTTTAAAACACCAACACTTGCTTCGATCTGGTTTTCCCGCTGATTAATGGTATTGTTCATCTGTGAAATCGTCCTGTTTATCTCATTGATCAGCTCGTTATTCTGCCTGCCCATCTGTTCATACGTACGTGTTGCGTCTTGCACTTGTCTCTCAAAATTTTGCGATTGTTCGTCATGCGCTTTTAAATGACGATTAAACGTCCGGTTGAAATCTTTCAGCTCATCAAAGCGGTCTGTCAACAGATACTTATACTCAGCCTGTGTCTGATTAATTACATCCAACGCTTCCGGCAGCCGAGCGATGGAGTCTCCCATTTTATCAAAGTCCTTGGATAGCTCACTCAAGTTCGAAATAATCCCTGTCAATTTCGAACTAAGGTCGCTTCCAAAAACTTGTTTAAATTCCTTATTATGCGCCTCCATTTTTTCCGCCAAGTCATTATTTTTTTGCGTTATATTTTCAAACGCGGCTTGAATCGACGTTTGGCCTTCCATGATGGACGACGTAAAGGATTTTAATTCAGCAACCGATTCCTCGAAATGGTTCAGCATATCGATTTGACTTGCCGTAACTTCCCTCACGCGTTCATACGTATTTTCAAACGCTTTAGCCAGTCGCTCATTTTTCCCGTTCATCTTTTTAAAGTGAGAAAACAGTGAATCAAAGTTGTTATTCAGCTTTGTAGTCGACTCACCAAATCCATCTGTCACGTCTTTCATATGATGGAACAATTCCTGGAATTGCTCCAGATTGTTTGAGAGCCCGTCATTAAAGTTTGCTAAATCCTCTGCTGATTGCTGTAGACTGCTTGTATAGTCCTGAAAACCTGAAAAGGCATTCTCAATCCCGATCAAGGATTTTTGGTTTGTTTCCTGAAGACTCCCAATCGAATCGTTAATGGTTTCTGACACGTCAATCAGCCGGCTGATTCCATCAGGACCGTTTCCTTCCAAGTTGGATTCTGCCTTTAACATGATATCTGTCAGCATATATTCCGTGTTAAACACTTTAATAAGGACCGTCATTATCAGTGACAGCCCCATGCCGGCAATACTCGTGTAAAATGCCACATCAATCCCCGACAGTACCGAAGCCACATTTTCCACCAATTGGCTGCCCGTTGCATTGATGCTGCCCAACGATATCGTCAGACCAATAAATGTCCCTAATACCCCAATCAATATGAATACAGAGACCGTCATCTGCACTATTTTTATGAGACTGACAACCGGCACGTTAAATATGCGCCATCCGGAAAATTTCTCTTGTACGAAGGTTTCAGGCTTCACCGATTCCTCTTGCTCGCGCCTGACAAATTGCTCTTTAAAATCCTCGAGCGGCTGAATATCCATCCGGTTCGTTTGATTCAGGTAATCTCTGATGCGTTTAAGTTTCATAAATATGGTAAGATGAACCAGAAGTGTCAGGAAAAAGCCGACGAACAAAACCATAAAGATCAATTCGATGATTGGATTTGCTAAAAGCGCCTCTGCCTTTTGCTCGCTTGCAAACAGTTCCAGAATGAATTGGACCATTCCTGCTCCCCCTGTTAAGACCTTTTGTTTATAAGTATTCAGGGCTTGGACCAATCATGCGTGTTTAGCCGTAAGAGTTTGATGCAATACAGCAGGGTCATTAGACCTTGTTTTCGCCCCCTTCTTTGATCAGGCGAATGGATTTATCAACGCCTTTATCTTTATCCATTACTTCCGAGCCCGCCTGAATAATGGCGGCTGTATACTGATTCACCATATCTATTCGTTCGCCTCCTAAGCGCTCATAAGCCAAAATAGAGCCTCTTTGTAATTATACCAGTATATTGGCAGATTGCTTATATAAAAAAAGCTTCACCTGACGTATGGCAAAGCCCTTTAAAGTTAATGGTCAGTTAATTTGGAACAAGGGGCCCGTCCCCTTTGTCCCAATCTATTGCTGACCAATTACTTTTTTAAATCTATAAATATCCTTTTCGTTCTCAAAGTTTTTCTCAGCAAGAAGAGCCATCCCGTCTTTCATTTTGCTGAACCCTTCATCCATATCTTCCTGCATCTGATCAAATCGGTGGTCTACTTCCTCGAATCTGGCATTCATCTCTTCCTGCATTTGGTCAAACCGCTCATCAATCTTTTCAAACCTCTGATCCACGTCTTCAAATCGCTTATCGACTTTTGCAAATCCCTCATTCACCTGAGCATGTAATTCTTTTATAGCCTGCATGATTTGGTCATTTTGTTCATTCGACAATGTAACCCCTCCCCTCTCTTAGCTTCATCCTTTTTCAGCGAACAATTTAAGTTATAAATCTTATTATAAACGCTCCAGCCAATATCGTCTATAGACTAGAAAGTTTCGGGGCAGGCAGCCTCTATGAGTTGCCGTCTGTTTTTCCAGTTGAAGTCACCGCATGTTGCCGAGATTCACAATTAACCGCCCTCGGGGCTCGCACCTCTCCCCCTTTGTCTCAAAATCGATAAAAAAACAGCATAACATTCACGGTTATACTGTTGGTTTCCCCTATTTAATGGAAACTGGGGAAGGAAGCGGGACAGAGTTCCGGTCCCTTCTGTCTCAACTTCACCTTGAAACAAACGCATTCCCATCAATCCAAAAGCGCCATGGGTAATGTTTTGCCTCTCCTGAGTTTTCAATGCCTATTCTGGGACCTGAGGCAATTTGGGAAGCTTCCACTATTTTTCCGCCAGCAATCCACAGTGGAGATTGATCAAGTGCGTGCCCATAATCATCCATTGTGATTCCAAGCGATTTCGTTAATTTCCCGGGGCCGTTTGTCCACTGTTTTTTTGTTTTTGCTTTGGGGCGTCTTAGCTCCATTAAATCCTCACCCGCACATGGCTCAATACCTCGAACCAATACCGCTTCCGGATAACTGATACCTCCGCTTACCACATTAAACAGACAATATGTATGCATTGTATAAGTATACGCGTGCCCCGGTTTTCCAAACATAATTTCCGTTCACTTTGTCCGCTTGTCGTTAAAACTGTGGGCGGCGCGATCGTCTGGCCCCATATAACCTTCCGTTTCAACAATAAAACCAGCAGCAATCCCATCTTCTGTTTCTTTCACTAATAATTGACCCAGCAATGACTGTGCCAGCTGAAGTGTCGGCTGTTTATAGAATGACTGATCCAAAGGTTCTGTTAAAAGATGCAACGATTACGCCTCCTTGTCAGGCTGTCCTGTTTAAGATTCTTGATTGAGGTTAGACTAAGAAAAAATCGAAAAAGGATCTGTTTTATGGAACTTGATTTAACCTGGATGACTTTCATCATGTTGTTACTTGCCAGTTACCGGCTGACACATTTAATTGTGTTTGATAAAATAACTGAATTTATCCGCAAGCCCTTTTTAACAAAAAAGAAAATCTCACAAAATGAAACAAAAACGGTACCCAAATCCAACATCGGTTACCTTTTGACCTGTTACTGGTGTGCTGGAATATGGAGTGCGATATTTCTCGGTCTGATATATCTGTGGGTTCCTGATATAGCCAAGTATTTAATCTTTATTCTGGCAATTGCCGGCGGTCAGGCAATCCTGGAGTCATTTGTCGGTGTGAATATTAAACGCACTGCGTTGTATGACGAGGAAGCAAAAGAATTGAAATAAGTATCTATTGGCCTAAAGCTGCTTCAAGTCCACTCAAACTCCACCTTCCAACCTGCCGAGCAAGTTATTGGTATCCATATTCCATGTTTCATATGGTACAAAGGTTTTAGCTTCCATGGCATCAAGTGTACGCGATTTGAAATGTGGACGCGTGATAAATTGACCAATTGTTGTCTCGGTCAATTTGACAAATGCCGCTTCCTTGATTGCCTCCGGTTGGATATTAAGTGAGCCGCCTGTCCATTTTGCTTGAAAAACCACCGATAGTATCGTTCTTGTTTTGTTATAATAGATTCCTGTGATGCCTAATGGCTCTACAACTAAACTGGTCTCTTCGTAAACTTCCCGGCACATGGCAATATCCAGTGCCTCTCCCTCTTCAACCTGGCCACCCGGTGATTCCCATGTATCCGGGCGGGCATGTGTCTTGACGAGCAGTGTCTCTCCTTTTTCATTCGTTATGTATCCGGATACTGCAACAATATGTTTCGGATGATTGTGCTCCATTTGAAGGCCTCCTTACTCGTTAGCAGTTTTTCAATCCACGTAAATGAATCGATCACTTTTTCCATCCCGCAAACCGCCGGCTTACCTTTTTGAAATAGCATAGGTCCCTCCCGATCATATTACAGGCCGACAATAAGTATCGATTTTCCACTTTTTTGTCTAATCCTAATTTGTTAAACTTAACCAAATACAAACAAATAGGAGTGATATGTTGGAATTTAAAGGGTCAAACAGAAAGTATAAAAAAATGCTGATGATAGGACTTCCGCTTTCATTTATTATTTTCATGCTTGCATTTACTCTCCAAGATGGCAATGAATTCACATTTTTAAATGTTCTTCTATTTGCAGTTGGCGGTGGGATGGCAGGTGGCGCAGTCGGTGTGCCGATTTTTTACATGCTGCAGGGTGAGAAAAAAGTGGTGATTACCGGTGATGAAATTCAACTGATTGAAACCAAGAAACCAAAAACTGCCAAACTCAGCAATATCCGGGATGTAATAAAGCAGCGAAACGGAATCACCATCAAACTAAACAAAGGAAAATTGATAATTAACAACATGCACGGTTACCCGCTGGACGACATATACGAATATCTAAATAAGCAGCTGGCAAATCAAAAAAATTATGGGTGAATACGTTCAGCCAATCAAGGGACAGACCCCCGCCTGTCCCTCATCCATCCAATCGCCGCTGAATCAATTTTTTCAGGGAAGCTTTTCGCCCGTCCCAATTGGCAAGAGCTTCAGTGAATTGATCGTCCTCAAAGCAGGTGAATAATTCGCGGATAAGTGTTAAATGGTCACCGGCCTCCGGAATTGCCGGCATAAAAACAAATGAAACACTCACCTCTTGGTCGCGGTCTCCCATTTGCCGGAAAACAACAGGTTGTTTCAATGGCGAAACGAGCAAGCTGCGTTTGTTGACATATATCGAATCCGTATGTGGCACGGCAGCACCAATGGACTGGACCGGCAAGCCGGTTGGTAATTCCGTTTCCCGTTCGATGATTTTTTCAGGAAAATCTTTCTCCGCAATATCTTGAAACACCAGAAAATCACCCATGTACTTCAATGCTTCTTTATCAGTCGATACGTCCAGATTCAATATCTGAATTTCGGAATTATCCATCTCTTTCACTCCCTAACCAGTCGTCTCCATATGTAAATAGACCATTCTAATTGTTTGATAATGTTAACATACTATGGATAGAAAGTGCAGAAAACATGAGCGAATTTATAGAATAATGCGTTGTTTTCACAATATTCTTCTAATGATGTCGAACCTTCACCCCTTTAATCAGAAGCCATAAAGCTAGTGCCAGTTCGCCAATCAATCCGGATACCGCTACGATGATGGCAAAGATCATGTCGTAATCGCCGTAGTTCGGCAAAAGAAAATAAGCAATGCTGTCAATTAAATAGCCAAAAGATGCACATTGGCAGGTTTTATTGCGATTCCACCGTCTTCAGGCAAACAAACATACTCAGCATAAGCACCAAAATTGCTTCCCGTCATGGCAACAATCCGGTCTTCCTTTTTAAAATTATTAACATACCGGCCCATTTCTTCTATTTCCCCCGGATAGCTCCATGCCCAGGATTGATTTTCTCGGTTTTCTTAGACCCAAGGAAAATCTCATGGGCAGCCATAACATGACAGGACTTATAAACCGCCGAATTCTCACATCACCTGATGTCACTGTCGTTGCGTAAATTTTTATCAATATTTCATTGTCCTTGGGAGCAGGTTTTGCCACCTCTTTGATTTCCAGAACGTCAGGTGAACCATATTTTATACATACCACTGCTTTCATTACGCCAGACTCCTTTATATAGTGGGTTTAATCGTTTCATCATATAATTTAAGTACCGGGTTAAGAATACTTAATCACTGAAAAATCTCAGGACATTCCGGCTGTTATGTCGGATTCTTTCTCACCTGCACGATGCAGGTCACAAAGACATTCAGATATGTTTTTTATGAGAGCCAGTTGCGGTAGTATTTTATAAAATTATACCAAAAATTCTGATTATTAACAAACTAAATTTAACTCAATCACAGTTCAATTTATAATGTTAACACACGATTCACATGAAATATATCCCTTCTGTAATCATTGCCCCCAGCATGATAATACTTTCATATTTTACTAGAAAAGTATAGTGTAGATAGATAGAAAAAACGCTGGAATCTGCGCCAGTCAGCTACCAATTTTCAGCGGGTTTCTGACCTTAAGTTTGCGGGAAAAGTGAACCGGCCTTATAAAGGGACCGAACAGATTCTTACCTTGACTGACAGCTGAATTCCCTCTTATGAAAAGCGTGACGTCATAGCAGGATGAAAAGGAGTTCGAAAAGAAATGACCGAATCGTTACTGTCCTTACTTAAAAATAGCTGGATTCTTTTACGGTCGATAGCAGTGATCTCTTGCAGCGGGACGACCATTACTTCCACAACTCTCCCAATATTCTTGTATTATTCGGTTTCAGATAGCAGGCTTCTCCTGGTATTCCTGTTACTCATATTCGGAGCCTTCCTCATACACGGCGCCCTGACACACATGCTGAATGATTTCACTGACCACAACTCAGGAACAGATCAGAACAGCCCGGCTATATTGTCAGGCGGAAGCCGTGTTATTCAAACGGGTGTGATCTCTGCCCGCGGGCTCTGGCTGCTGGGAAAATGGCTTACCATTTCACTTAGTTTAATTGTGATTGGCTTAATAATTTTTGACTACTATAAAATTGCACTGTTGCTTGCTATCGGTATATGGGGAGCCGTTTCATACTCGCTCCGGCCATTACTGCTCAGTTACCGCCCCTTTATCGGCGAATGGCTGTCCTTGTTCCCGTCCGTGCTAATATTGGGAATAGCAGGCCCATGGCTTTTGCTGGAATCAATTCCTGAATGGGCACTGCAGAACACCCTTATCAATGCTTTATTTTGTATGGCCTGGGTAATGGTGCATCATATACCAGATCGAGAGGCTGACAGACAGGCTTCTCCTGTCAAAAAAACCAGCGTTGTCTGGGCTGCTGAAAAGTTCGGAAAGCCATTCAGCCGGTCTCCCGCCCTGTTATATTTCGCACTGACAGGGCTATGCGCCGTGTGGCTGGGAGGTGACCGTATTTGGGCAACACTCGGGACATTGGCTGTGGCGAGTGTTGCAATCTTTTTAGTCCTAAAAATGCAGGTTGATAACCACCATCAAGTTTCGATGTACGAAAAAATCATCCTGATACTTGCCATGATTAACGGCGTCTGGCTCGGTATTTTTATTTAAAACAGCACCAGTTTCTCTAATTGAAAAAAGGAACTGGCCTTGTTATCGACGACCGATGCCTGGCACTGTTCACCAATATTCTTATTTTCTCCATCCTTCCAGTGCCACACCATGCCTGTTCTTCCTTTAATGTATATATTGCACTAGATAGGTCACACTACAATCAACTTTCCTATCTGGAGGTTCTTATCCTTGACTTTTTCGATATTTTTCTTTCTGACATGGCTAGTCATTTCAATATTCGCTGTTATGCAGAAAAAGCTGTCCTTAGTGGAAAACACTTTTGTATTTCTTGTCATTTTGGTTGTGAGTATCAACTTTTCGTCGATTATTGCCGATGAATTAAAATTGATCACGCTTCCTAAGGAAAAGCTTCCATACACGGCATACTTGATGAACCGCAGCATCATTATTCCCGTTCTTGTTTTAATACAGCTGAATATTTGTATGGCACGTGATGCGTTCTTTTGGAAGGCTGGTTCGATACTAACTGCTGTCCTGTTGTTAACAGGGATAAATTATCTTATGACTGCTTTGAATATATCTTCATACACCAACTGGAATCCCGGGTTTGATGCCATTTACTTCCTTCTGCTCAATCTCACTGCACTAATTGCTTACAGCATCATAGACAGAGCATCTGAGAAAGCGGTGAATCACACATGAAATTATGGGAAACATTCGATAAAAATGAAATATATATTTTGGTGATGCTGGTAGTTGTCTTTGTTGCCTTTTTTATGTTCCCCAAAAAGCTTCCGAGGCATATAACCTTATTATTTTTAGTATGGGGTTTTACAACCTCCACGTTTTATGACTTCACCATTGGCGGAGGCCTGATGGACTTTTATAAAGTCAACGACTCAAATAAATATGAATTAATAGACCTGCTCACTTACTTTTGTTTGCACCGTTCAGCTATTTCTTTGTTTACTTCTATCACCGTTTTCGAATTGATCGAAAAACATTCATTTTCTATGTATTAGGATGGAGTATACTTGGACTGTTGATGGAACAATTGTCACGGTTTATGGACATGATCCATTATCAGAGCGGTTACAGCATGAAGTATTCGATTGCAGTATTTCTTGTTACGCAAACGACGACGGCTCTTTTTTATGAATGGATTACCAGACAACAACGGAGGACGGGGGTTAGCGATGATGTCGTAAAGTCAGATAACGGGTCCGTTTAACCCTTTTTACAAACAAAGGGTTAAACGCAGACCTCTTATCCATCATTCCGAATAGGATTTCAATGCTTCTTCAAACAATTGCCAGAACTTGTCCTGGTTTAACTGATAAGCAAAGTTGACATTCGGTTCGCGCCCAGTGACATCGAGCGTATCGACACTTGTCATACCGTATGTAAATTCACCTCTGGTTTCAACATCCACCCGTACATGGTTAACGTCAAAAATGGAAGGATCAATCAAATAGGCTACCGTACACGCGTCATGAATCGGGCCGCCGTCCATACCGAATATATCCTGATTTGTTTTGATGAAAAACTTCAATAAATCCACAACAAAATGCGAAACCGGATTATTTATTGCAGACAGCTGATCAACAGTTTCCTGTGTCGCGAGCGCCTGGTGTGTCACATCCAATCCAAACATGGTGATAGGTACACCGCTCTCAAAGACGACTTTAGCCGCTTCGGCATCCACGTAAATATTAAATTCAGCAGCCGGGGTCCAGTTGCCGAACGTTCCGCCGCCCATTAAGACGATTTCTTTGATTTTCGGGATAATGTCCGGTTCACGAATCATTGCCAGGGCAATATTCGTTAATGGACCGGTCGGAACTAACGTAATATCACCATCTGACGCCATCACTTTACTAATAATCAGATCAACTGCATGCTCACGGGCGGCTTTTTGGGTTGGTTCACTCGGTAGTTCCGGGCCCTCTAATCCCGTTTCCCCATGGATCTCCTCTGCGATTTCCATTTTTTTCAAGAGTGGCTTTGACGCCCCCTGTGCGACAGGAACATCGGTTAAGCCTGCGATATCACACACCCTAAGCGCATTTAATGTATTTTTTTCCACTTCAACATTCCCCGCAACAGTGGTTATCGCTTCTATGTTAAGCGGGCTTATCTTTGAAGCCGCTAAAATAATTGATATCGCATCATCATGTCCCGGATCGCAGTCTAAGATGACGCGTTTTTCGTTTTGCATTGCGAACAACTCCTTAACTTTTCCTGATATATATAATATAATAGCAACTGCCTATCCGCACAAGTAAAGGTGTCATTTATCCCGCATGTAACTGGCAGTCAGACGCCCCTCAAATGTTCGAATAGCCGATGAAGATTAGGTGGGGGGATGGCTGCCAGTAAATGTCCGATTCGTTCATCTAACAATCTGTGGGGATCCCCCTACTGATTGAAGATTCACTTTATTATGAGGTAAAGTTGACTTATTATTCATCTATGACACTATTTTTGAATGAACGTTCTTAAGCAAACGATTCACCTGCTACCTCGCAATACCTTTCAAAAATATCCCGTTTATCTATTTACTATTGAATTACCTAATTTGCTTGCACTTAAGACCACCTGCCACTCCGCCTGAAGCTTCTTCTTTTAATCAAGTATCTATGAAAAACGTACCAGTCCTATAGCATGAAAAATTTTAATAGATTCTTTACGCTCTATTAAAACCAGCATAATATTCGACTGTTATGCTTTAACCAGAATCAAAAAAGGAGGGCTAGCATGTTAAAGAAATTTGGTATTGGAGCACTTAGTATCGGACTCGTCTTTTCCGGTATAAGTCTTGGAACGGCAAGTGCAGGACCCCGAGTTGGGCTGGACCACCGGATTGGGCAGGACCGGGAGATGGAAATGGAAACGGAAATAATAAGGTCGAAAACGTCATCTATATGATTCCGGATGGTTTTAGCACTGGTTACGCTGCCAATTACCGGGCGTACAAAGGTGAAGAAGCCGTTTGGGACGACCACTTAAAAGGGATGTTCACCACCCATTCAGCAGACTCTGACATAACTGATTCTGCTGCAGCCGGTACTGCTATGGCAACCGGTAAAAAAACGAATAACGGTGTAATCGGCCTTGATCCGGAGGGCAATGAGCTCAAAACCATCCTTGAAGCTTCAGAAGAAGAAGGCAAAGCCTCAGGACTGGTCGCGACATCAACCATCACCCATGCGACACCGGCTTCATTTGCAGCACATGTAGAGGACCGCAACAATGAAACGAAGATTGCCCGACAGCTTGTTGACAGCGACGTCGATGTCATGCTCGGCGGCGGTCAAAATAACTTTCTTCCAGCAGCTGAAGGCGACAATCAAGAAGACGCCAATTTAATCAATCAGGCCAAAGAACAAGGAATGGATTTTGTAGAAAATCGTGAACAACTATCAGAAGCTGATGTAGATGTCGAAGAAGGCGAAGGGCTCCTCGGACTGTTTGCAGGTGGTGCACTTGCGCCCGAATTACACCGTGCTGATACGGAAGAACCAAGTCTTGCGGCCATGACGGAAACAGCCATTGATACACTGGAACAAGACAAGGACGGATTTTTCCTGACTGTTGAAGGCAGCCAGATTGACTGGGCAGGACATGCCAATGATGCAGCGTGGGCAATGTCGGACACCGCAGCTTTTGAAGCGGCTGTTCAGGAAGCTATCGAATTTGCAGAAGAAGATGGCGAAACACTGGTTGTTGTTGCACCCGACCATGACACAGGCGGCATGACTGCCGGTGCAAACGACTCAATGGAAATGAATGCCGACATCCTGCAAAACGTGACGGCTACAGGTGATCATATGGCATCTCAGCTAAACGATGAACGCTCCAACGTTCGTGAAGTCGTCGAAACAAACACAGGACTGACTTTGACAGATGCAGAAATCCAGAAAATCCAGGAAGCAGACAATGCTGCATCAGCCATTAACAGTGTTGTCAGCGACCAAGCACGTGTCGGCTGGACAAGCACAAATCACACAGGTGCGGACATCCCGGTCTATGCATTCGGACCGAAAGCTGATAAATTTTCCGGTTTTTACGATAATACGAAACTGCCGAAAATTATTGCCGAAGCTATGAAACTGAACAATAATTTATTCTAAAACGCCCAAAAAGGCTTTTAATGCATAAAAATTTCAGTTTCCTTCAAGCTTAATAACAGGATTCACCCAATGCCCCCGTATTGCTATTAAATAGTGATACGGGGGTTTATTGAGCAAGTTTTAGATCGGGAAGAGAGATTCAGGTCTTTATTCCATGTTAGAAGAATTTTTGGTTAAAGAACGTCGAATGATACGACAATGTCTTAATTAAGTAGTTTCTGATGCCAAACGATCACCCTTTGATTCCTTTCGATCACTAAAATGACTGAACACTTTATAACTGCATTTATTTCTTCAAATGATTTTGATTAATAAATCGTTCAAAGTCATCATTTGTATTTTGTTCTAGCCGCTGCTGATTAAACGTTTCATACTCTTGAATCGCTATCTTATCAGCCACCATCTTTGAAACTTTACCGGCATTTTGAAGAATGTCGCGTTCATTAAATTGAAGAAATGCATTAAGTTTATCAACCCAATCGTTCATATGCATGGGCTGTTGTCGTTCCGCCTGATCCTCAGCGTAATCCAAATACATGGTCACGATACGATTAAGCGATTTTAATTCTTTTTCAGATAGGTAATTTTTCGCAACCGTGACATCCTGTCTTCGTACCTGATCACCTTTCCATGAAGTTAAGCCCATATTTTTGTTCTCAGCTTTCGCCCTGTCGGCTATGAGTTCAGCAGCCTTTTGGCCATGGATAGCAAAGTGAAGTTTATTTTGAACAGTTGCAAAGAATTCCTGTGTGATTTCTGCATTTAGATCATAATCAACCGACGTCGCATAAATTTCTGTAATTTTTTGGTAGAATCTTTTCTCGGAAGCACGATATATCACGAATCCGTTCCAATAACTCATCGAAATAATCCTCACCAAAATTTCTCATTTCTTTCAGACGGTCATCATCAATTGTGAATCCTTTAACAAGATATTCGTTCAGTCGCTCTGTTGCCCACTGACGAAATTGGGTACCACGATGAGAACGAACACGGTAGCCGATTGCGATGATCAATTCGAGATTGTAGTGTTTTGTTTTATAAGACTTCCCATCTTTTGCAGTCGTCAAGTAAAACTTGACAACTGATTCTTCCTCCAACTCACCGTCTTCAAAGATATTTTTAATGTGAAGACTTATATTCTGCTTTGTTGATTGATACAACTCCGCAATGGCCTTTTGTGTCATCCAGACCGTTTCATTTTCCATTCTGACATCGATTTTGGTATTTCCGTCTTCTGTTTGGTAAATCAGGATGCCTGTTTCATTAGTAACTTTCATCCCTCCACCGCCCCAAATTAGCTTACTTTTATATTGATACCCTATTAATTATCATACTTTAAAAATCACCCAAAAGGAAACAAATGTTCCTTACAATCTTACTCAAGCATACTTGAAAAATTCCTACTCACCGAGATGGGCTCAGATTTGCTTCATATTTTCCAGTTTGCTTCAGCGTATCATTCCTCATCCTCCGGTGCTTTCTGAAACAAAGCTTCCGGAATCATTTCAAAGCCTTCAATCACTGTGTTTTCTTCCACTTCCATCATGAGGAAACGTTTGCCATTTAAATGAACTTGGCGGACGTGTCTCAAATCTTGCGGGCTGATGGAAATATTCGCTATTTTCGTCTCGATTTTAATCGATTTTGAATCATATTTCGGGACAACATTGTTCGCTTTGAATTCGTACGTTTCATCATCTATAACCGTTTTAAAAGCAGACGAGACCTTTTCCGTATTGACATCTTCTATTCCGCTGCCCGATAAAATCTGTTCAACATCTTTTTTGTCGAGCGCCGGTCTGTCTTCTTCTTCACTTTCTTCTGCAACCCGATGGATCTCATCATATACATTTGAAAGTGTGGATGTGTTGAACTTTTGATCACCCGCTACGTTTTTCACAATTTCCTCAAAAACTAATTTATCCTGGGCAGCGGTCATGATCTCTTCCGCGTTTAAAACCTCTTCGATAAAGTGATAATCCGGTTCATTCTTTTTCCCTGCTGCATAAAGCACATGATTGACGTCTGATGCATTATCCGTGATTGAAGGAAATAGAAATCCTGACATCGGTGCTTTCAAATTGATAATCGGATCGACGACAATATTATACTTAAATTCCTTTTCAACATAGTCAAATAGCAATTCTTTTTTCGGATCCTGCGTTTTATTCATACTGCATAAAATAAAGGGATGCGAATAAACGGTATCCCGCTCACTTTCTTCCGCCTCTTCACTCATGTTCTTCATCGGTTTCATATATTCGCCGTGAATAAAGGTGACGACAACATCCATTTCATATTGTTTATTCGCTAGCATTTTTTCAACGAGCTGCAGCATCTGCCCTTTCCATTCTTCTGTATCATTGCTTAACAAGCCCTGATGAAGAATAAGCTGACTGTTGTTGTCCACATCACGCTGAAATTTTAATTCAAATAACTTTTCATCTAGTTGGCCGGACAGCACTTTTTTAAAGTTTTCCATAAATAACTCCTGCTGTTCCGCCTCCAGCATTTCAAACGGCATACTCTGGTGATGGTAAATTTCACTTGTTTCTTTCATGATGTACACATTAAAAATGTCATGTATCGTCAATAAATCATTTTCCACTTTGAATTGTTTACGGATATCTGCTATGTCTTTTTTGTCCAAAGTTGTTCCACTCCTATGTTGGTAGTTGATGAGCATATAGTTACGTACATTTTATTATTCTATCATAGAGCGTGGAGGTTTTTCCTGTACTTTATCATTAATACTCGATTTCAAATCTAGCTGAAGAAAGGGTTTGAAGATTTATAACAGGGGATCATTTATATGTAAACACCATGGCACACTGGTTTTCCATGCCAAAGGACTTTATATAGAAAATGTGTCTAATACGTTAGATATATGACAAAAATAGAATTATTCATGTTGGTGAAATATAGTGAACTTCGCTTAGTTGAAAAATATTAAAAGGCTCCTTAAAATTATTAACAGTTCATTATAATGAAAGGAGACTCTCCAAATGTTCAAGAATTTCAGTGAAGCGTTCCTTTAGTTCATCAGAATCATTGAATGTTTGTTCATCTACTTTATCGATATTTATGGCTTATCTATGGAGAACGGCAATAACTTCAATTAAATGCTGCTGGAGGAGGGGCCGGCAAAGTATGCATACGTGTATGATCCGCCTTCAGTACAATAAACAAAAAAGCTGCCAGTTCTATAAACCGACAGCCCAGGACGAGTATTCCTCGTCCCATCATTTGTCTACATTCAAAGAATAGGGAAATATCCCCCTGACTTGCCTTACACAACCGCGACAATCATTTCGCTTCCGTGTCCCGGTCCCACTTGAACATGTTTTCCAGAAGAAGGGCCAGCATGATTCCGACAAGCAGGCCGCTGCTTAGAAGCGGTCGGATCGTGCCGGGTATTGTCTCGAAATAAGATGGCGGCAATGTCATGATGATAATTCCTACGAACAACGGGATTGCTGCGCGATACACATTAAATGCAGTGAATGTCACGCCTGAGAAAAAGCTCCAGGATGAGTTCAGCAATTGCAAATAAGATACAAACAAAACAGCACTGCCGATGCTTAATGGCAACATGGAGAAGAATTGTCCAATTGGCGGGATGACACCCATAACAAAGAACATCAGTCCGCCTATAATGAATGGCACGCGCTTAATGATGCCTGTCTGATTCAAGAAGCCAATAGACGAAACATATGGTGCATATGGCACAAGACCAAGCACACCTGAAATGCTTGTAAAAATTCCCGTTATGGTAAACGATGCACGGTACTGGCCATTTGTCGTTTCCTCTTGATACATATCATCCGTTCCTTTTAACGCGCCGAATGTATTGGCCGTATTAAGCAGGCCGGCGAGTATTGCCGTTATAATGACCCCGGTATTCCATACAGGTTCGCCCAACGGGAAAAAGCTGAAACCGGATGATGAGGTCTGTTCAACGGTTTGTTGTCCGCCGAATGTCAGATTAAAAGCAATCCAGCCGATCACAATGCCAATCAACAGCGAATAACGGCGGATGGCGGGTGGCGCTTTAATACTGATGACAATGACAATAATCGCGATAATAATCGATAATAACGACACGGATAAATCAATCGTTGCGGATTGTGCTTCATTGCCAAATGGAATGCCAAGCATGCCTTTCAAAAATATGCCGATCAATTTAACACCAAACAGAAACATAAAAACGCCCATCACAGCAGGTTTAAACAGCTTGGCAATAACCGGACCCAAGCCGGTTAACCCGATAATAATCGTTATGACGCCGGAAAGTATGACACCAATAGCAAGGCTGCCACCCAGTACCGCTAAAGGCATGTCCTGTGCGACCGCTATGCTGGTAAGTGTCAAAATAACGCCCCACCACAAACCGGATTGACCTTCCATAAGAGCCCGCTTATGTCCAAACAGAGCCTGCACCATACAGGCAATACCCGTCACAATAAATGACAGCTGCAGGATGCTTGCTATACTCTCCTGCGGCAATCCAAACGCCGCTCCGACTGTGATCGGTATAACAACCGTATTCGTGAAAATGAAAAAAAGCCATTGCAAGCCGGATATCCAACTGCTTGACTTCCAGAATTCGTTCATTTTACTCTTCTCCTTCTCCATCTATAAGACTGTTCAACCATTAATATTCCATCAAACGCCTGCTCTTTATCCCGAGCAGTATGCCTGAGACCGTATCTGCTCCGGATGTGTGGCCAATCATTTTCATAGCTTGCAATGCAGCCATCAATTCCTGTTCATCTGATTTCAGCATCGCTTGGCACATATCCAGCAAATGGGTGTGGTACTCCCCGTGTGCAGCATACCATAAATATTCATAGCCCACAGGCGTTGTTCGCTCCATTCCCTTTTGATACAAATAGTGACGCAATTGTTCCTGAAGTGATGACTGTGAACCTAAAATGGATAACATCGCGCACATGCCGGTAATAATATCATCGCCGCTTGGCGTTAACCCAAGTCCGCGGCCTATCCAATAATCCAGAACATGTTCAGACGCAATTGTTTTGGACCCTTTCGCTAAACGTCTCAATTCGTTTAATTTGTCGATAAACGGAAGCTGTCCGGAAGTAAGCGGCATCTGTATAAAACGCATGAACTGCTGATGCTCTTCTTCCGTCTGTGTTAACCCGGTTTGCCATTTTTCTTCCAGCATTTTATCCGTTGTAAAACGTAAATTAGCCATTAAAACCCGTTCATCAAAAGACTTTGACTCAAGTAAATGATTTGTCCGCTCGGCATGCCTCAGCGTTAAGGTTGCACCACCGCCAAAAACGAACCCTTTTGACCCGGAATCCCAGATTACCTTCTGTGCTTGCTGAATCGAACGCCTCAGTCTTACGGATGATTGGCGATTAAGCCCAATACCAAACGGCGCCATCCCATTTTCATAGACACCGACATGAATGAGCCGTTTTCCAAACAATAAATTAAAACTCGTATCAAACAGACTGTGAACCTTTCCACTCGTGTGATGCTGAAGAATGTGATCAACACGATCACTCACAACAAAGGCCTCAACGTGTCTTGTATGAAAATTTCCGTTAATTGTATAGCCCATTATGCTCACTCCAGGCAGGCAAATGATGTTACCGGGAAGACTTCTTATGGGAAACCACCACTTACAAATTGAGTGGTGGTTTCCCTTGTCGTCACAACTTATTCGCCTTCAATCGGCTTTAAATACTGCTGTTCACGCGTTTTCTGCATAAAATTTCAAAGCTGCCTGCGATGCAGCGCCGCAGTTTACCTCAGCACCATGGTAAAGTAACGTGGCTTCCAGTGCACCCAGCGTTTGTAAAATATTGCTTTTACGGCAACTGTATCCCATCGAACCGATACGCACTACATTTCCTTTCAATGGCCCGAACGCACCGGCTATTTCGACGCTAAATTCATTGATGAGCGTTTGACGGACCTGCGCTTCATCGATACCTTCAGGGACTTTAATAACTGTTACAACCGGCATTTTGTTCTCCTCGCCGCCAAACAGTTCAAGACCCATGGCACGAAGACCTGCCGCAAGCGCTTCGCCATGAAATTGATGACGCTCGCTCCGCTTTTCAATCCCCTCGTCTTGTATGATCCGTAAACCTTCACGCAGCGCATAGAGCATTGAAGTCGCTTCTGTGTGATGGTTGAGACGATCCGGTGTCCAATAATCCTGAATTTGACTTAAATCAAAGTAGTTACTTTGAATTCTGCGGTCATTATCCGAATCATCAGCTAAGCCCCGCTCAATATCTTTTCGTTCCAAAATAAGTTTCTCTACGCGATCATTATATGTGAGCGGCGCCATGCCCGATGGAACGGCAAGACATTTCTGCGTGCCGGCAATCGCCGCATCAATATACCATTCATCTGTTTTAAATTCGACGCCACCAAGAGTTGCAACAGCATCAACAACGAAAAGCGCGTCCTGCTCACGGCAGAATTGGCCGATTTCTTTTAATGGCTGCATTTTGCCGGTTGATGTTTCACCATGCACCATCGCGACAACCTTAGGATTCACTTCTTTCATTTCCGCTTTTACTTCTTCCGGGTCGAATACCTCGCCCCAATCTTTTTCGATCGTGTGGACATCAGCACCGCAACGGCTGGCGATTTCTGTAAGCAGGTAGCCAAACCGGCCGAATATCGGAATCAATACTTTATCGCCGGGTTCAATGATACTGCACAAAACCGCTTCGATTCCAGCCCGGGAAGTTCCGTCCACCGGAAAAGTGCGATGATTATTCGTTTGGAAACTATAACGCAATAAATCCATCGTTTCATTCATAACTTTTAAAAATTCCGGGTCAAATTGTCCAATGATCGGTGTTGACATCGCCCGCAGCACGCGCGGATCAGCCTCAACCGGACCCGGCGTCATAATCGTACGTATCGGTGTCGATAAATCAGTATACCCCATGTGCCAATTACCTCCTTCAACGGATTAAACAATCCATTTATCAACGATTGCAATAACTGCGCTTACATTCTCTTAAAAATCATTCTTATTCTAACTATTTTATTTTAAATAACATCAAAAGTCATTGTTTAACTTAACTAAATAACGTTTTGATTTTTGTCCATTTTTGACGTATAATGGCATGTGAAAGAGATGTTTTATCCCTTGTTCAATAATGATAAACGACTCATTTTTCATAAGAGAGTGGTGTTACATGAAAACAATTAATGATCTATTCATACTTGATGGCATGAAAGAGTGTGTTGTGTTAGCAGGGCATCGCGGCCTAACCAGGAACGTTGAGTCTGTTAATATTTCCGACACGCCTGATGTTATAAACTTTTTATACAAAAACCATTTACTGCTGACAACCGGTTATGGTTTTTATGAGGATACGAACCAATTCTGTGATCTGATCAGAGAAATGCATGCATTGAACTGTTCAGGGATTATCATTAAAGTCAATCGTTTCATGCATAAAATCCCGGAAGAAGCCAAACTGCTTGCAGACGATCTGGCATTTCCAATTATTGATTTGCCGACAAATCGTACGCTCGGCGACTTATCCCGCCACATCTTGAATTATTTGAATGATCATGAAGCTGAACAGTTATATTATGCACTGCATGTACAACAAGAATTCTCAGACATGATGGTAAAAGGTTACAATCTTAATTCATTAGTGGAACACTTGGGACACTTTCTCGTTCGCCCTGTCTTATTATTGAACCATCGGGGGGAAATGATCGCCCGCAGCCATGATTTTCGCATGGATTCCATAAAACGAGCTGAAACTGAAATCGTTCGCGCCATCAAAGAAGACACAGCACCATACCAGGATGGGACGACATTTGACATCCCGTCGCTGAATCAGCAGGCCGTTACGACTTTCCCAGTCAAAACGAAACGGCAGCAGCCCAGCATGCTCGTTATCATTGATTTTCAAACATTGCCCTATCCATCATCCCAGATGGCTGTCGAACAAGCCGGCAACGTCATTTCTTCCACACTGATCAAGGAACAGGCGATTGAAGAAAATACCAGACTATTAAAAAATAATTTTTTTGCGGATTTAATTGAAAAACGCGTGCAGGCTGAAGATGAAGTTATGAGCCGGACAGCATTTTATGGGCTTGATCCGGACAAAGCAAGCATTTGTGTATTGTGTACCGTCGATTCAGAAGGAGAAAATTATGAATCGCTACAACTCTATGAAAAGAAAATCAGCGAGCTGCATAATAGCATTTATGATCAACTGGAAGATGACATTATTAATGGCAATATGCAGGCCACCCTATTCACCAAAGAAAAGTTCTTTGTAATGATTTTGCAATTCAACCAATACACCGAAGCAGAAATCAATCTGGTGACGGAATTTACGCAAAAGGCCCAGAAAAACGTCCAAGGGGAATATTCCGTATCATTCGGCATCAGTAATCCCGTAGAATCTGTTACCGAAATCCCAACCGCATATCAAGAAGCCGCAGAAGCTATTACCAATGGCTATGACCAGAATATGACAGGATTCATCAATTATTATAAAACCAAAGAAATTAAAGAATTGCTGAATACTCTTCCGCGTAAAGATATCAAAGCACTCTATGAAAATACGTTAAAATCATTGGCCTACCCGGAAACAAAAGAAGATCAGGAGCTAATCAAAACGATTGAAATCTATTTAAACTGTCAATGTGAAATATCGGTAACGGCACGCAAATTATATATTCACCGCAATACGGTTAAATACCGCATTAAAAAAGCGGAAGAACTGCTGAATTGTTCATTCCATGACCCCGCAGATTCATTACGAGTACGTGTCGCCTTAACAATTGGAAACATTTTGGAAGATGAAACCAAAACACTCAGCTCAGTGCAGTAAACCTGCTGTCCTGAGTGTTTTTTATTGTGTGATTCCAATGTGTGCCTGTCTGACAAATCACAGCACACAGGAATCACACAACCATAAAAATTTACTTACCTCGACTTTAACTCCATTGAATGACCTGTGCAATTATTAGTGACACCACGGATATGCCTGCGAGAATAAGGAATAATGGAAAGAAAAACCGTATCCATTTCTGATATTGAACGCCGGCTATCGATAAAGCTGCCATAAAGTAACCTGATGTCGGGTAAAGAATATGCGCAAACCCGTCCCCTAGTTGAAATGCCAGAATTGCTGTTTGTCTGGTTACACCGATTATATCAGATAATGGCGCCATGATTGGCATTGTAACGAGCGCTTGTCCGCTTCCGGATGGGATAAAGAAGTTGATGATTAACTGCACAAAATACATTCCGACAGCTCCCAAAACCGGCGGCAATTCATTGACAGCCGATCCCAAGCCGTGCACAATCGTATCCATAATTTGCCCGTCTTCCATAACCACGGCGACCGCCCGTGCAATCCCAACGATCATAGCCCCCATCAACACATCACGGAAACCCTGGTTAAAGCCTTCACAAATTTCGGTTAACGTTAACCCGGCAATGATACCGACAACGATCCCCATGATAATAAACAGCCCGGCCATTTCGACCATAAACCAGCCTTGTCCAACCACGCCATAAACTAATATGCCAAAGAAAATGAAGGCAGCGATTGACGCGTATTTTTGTCTGGTATTCATATGTTTTTCTTCTACCTGATCCTGATCCTGATATTGTTCCCGTTTTTCCTGGTCATCTTCGTATACTAAACTATTTAACGGATTTTGCTTTACCTTTTTAGCGTAACGCATAATATAAAAGACAGCTGCCAGTACAATAACGACGAAAATGATCAGACGAAAACCGATTCCGGAAAAAACCGGAATCCCGGATATTTTTTGCGCCAATCCCGTATTAATGGGATTCAGCACACCCGCTGCAAATCCGATAACCGTCCCACAAAGGGCGATAGCTGCAGCCACCAAGGAATCATATCCTAAAGCAATCATCAGCGGCATAATAACCGGAATATAAACAAGTGACAATTCCGGTGTTCCAATCACAGTGGCAATAACCGCAAAAACGGTTGTCAAAATAGGAATAAGCATCAGACTTTTATTTGAAAATTTGCGCGTCAGCTTATCAACAGCAATCTCGATAATGCCTGTGTGACGCAGCACCATAAACATACCGCCAATGATGAACGTAAAGAAGACCACTTCGCCTGCATCAATGAGGCCGCGTGGAATAACGGTCAGAAAATCAACGATGCCGACAGGAGTCTGCTCCACTCCTGAAAATGAATTTGGATCAATCGTTGTCCTGCCTTCAGGGCCGGGAACGCGCTCAAACTTCCCGGCCGGAATAATATAAGTTAAAATGGCCGCAATCGCACTCAGGACAAACAGTATGACATAAATATGCGGCATTTGAAATTTTCTTTTTTTCGTTTCGTTTCCTTTCATTCAAATCTCCCCCTTGTAGTGATTCATGTTTGTAGCCTTCAACTTAAGATCTTTTGGCAATCATTTCAATTTCCACTTCCGCCTCAAGCGGCAATTCCAGCACTGCTACACAAGTCCGTGCCGGATAAGGCTCGCTGAATTGCGTTTTATATACCTCATTCATCGCAGCGAAATGCTTCATGCTTGTCAGATAAACATTGACTTTGACGACATCGTCTCTTGTAAGGCCGGACGCTTCCAATACGTCAAATAAATTGGCAAAGCATTGGTGCGTTTGCGCTTGAATATCGCCGCTCATATCCGTTGCAGTTGGCGTGTTCTTGGCCGTCTGTCCCGAAAAGTAGACATAGTCACCTGCATCAACCGCGTGCGAATAAGGACCCGATACGGTTGCATTTTTTGCTTCATATGTTTTTCGTGTCATCTTGGATGCTCCTTTTTATGTTTATTGAATAAATGCAGCAGACGATGCGCAAATCGACATGAACAGCGCATCTCATCATCTCACAATAAATGATTATCAATCACAAGTAAATGTTGGTATAGAACTAAATTAACCGCTTTCAACTGTCTAACTTGGACAACATTTTTAAAAATTTGTCACATTTAAACAATAGGTTGTACAAATTAAATGGTAACCATTCCACTGATCTGGGGTTAATTGCAAAAAATCCCAAACCCTTTTCACAAGGGTTTGGGATTTTAACAAATATGCCGCATTCTTCAGTGAACCGTTATTTCACCATTGTGATAAACAACTCTGCCATTGACGATGGTTGTCTTAACGGCTCCCTGATATGTTTTTCCGATATATGGAGAATGCTTGTGACGATAGAACAAGTCTTCTTTCTTCAATTCAAAACGCTCATTTAAGTTCACCAATGTTATATCCGCATCAAAACCTGCAGCAATCGTTCCTTTTGAGGATAGCCCGAACAGTTTTGCCGGACTTGCTGAAGTTAACTGAACCAATCGCTGAAGCGTGAGTCCGCGTTTAAAATAACCTTCCGTCAATAGGATGTTCAATGTGGATTGGGCACCGGAAATGCCGCCCCAGCCTTCAAAATAATTATCGGTAATCTGTTTCATGTCTGCAGGTGCAGGCGAATGATCGGAACCAATCACATTAACCTCTCCTTCGAGAACAGCATTCCATAGATCGTCAACTTCATGGCTGTCACGCAACGGTGGCATACATTTGGCGATGCCGCCCTGCTCTTCCAAATCCTTCAAAGTTAATGCCAGATAATGCGGGCATGTTTCAACGGTTACGTCAACACCGCGTGCTTGTGCATCTTTAACAACATTAACGACTTTGCGGCTGCTTGCATGAACAATATGAAGTTTGCACCCGGTCGCTTCAGCATAAGATATGAGATGGTTAACAGCATCGATTTCGGAAATAATCGGTCTTGATTCGGCAAAATCCCGTGCGGAAGTCTTGCCTTGACGTTGTTTTTCTTTTGCCAGCTGTTCACAGATAACAGGGCTTTCTGCGTGGACCGCCAAACGGGAGCCAAGCCGTGCTATTTCCTGCATCCCTGTAAAAATGGTTTCATCATCCGTATTGTCAAAGTCTTCAATGCCACTTGGCGGCATAAATGCTTTAAAGCCGATAACACCACGGTCGTGCATGTCTTTTAATTCAGCCACATTTCCCGGAACAAGTCCACCCCAGAAATGAGCATTGACGACGGATTTTTCCGCTGCCAGGTCTTTTTTGGCATTCAGTTTTTCTTGATCAATAACCGGAGGCGTGCTGTTCAGCGGCATATCAAAAAATGTCGTCGCCCCGCCGGCAGCCAGACTTTGACTACCTGTTTCAAGTCCTTCCCATTCGGTTCGGCCGGGTTCATTGAAATGGACATGCGGATCGATCAAGCCGGGCAAAACATGCAAGCCTTCTGCATCAATCGTGTCAGCTGCATCATTTTCCAGTGAGTTATCAGTCACAACCTTCGTAATTTTCCCGTCCTGAATCGCGATATCGCCTTCGAATGTTGAATCGGGTGTTACAATGGTGCCATTTTTTATGATGAGATCATACATTGGCATGATTTTCTCCTCCCAACTTTTACAAATTAGCAAACTTATTAGTCAGTTGCTGATAACAATTTTCCAACGGGATCACCAGTAATGCCATGATTCAAATCATAAACGACATTCCCGCGGACGATTGTTTTCGTAACTTGTGCATTAATTTGCCGGCCTTCATAGGCACTGTGTTTATTTTTATAATAAAGATCTTCACGGTTAAGGGTATACGATTGATTCGGATCGACTAAAATGATATCCGCATCCTTGGAAACAGCGATTTTGCCTTTATTCGGCAGATTAAAACGTTTCGATGGCGTTGTTGCAATCAGTTCGGTGAAGCGGCTGACCGATAAGCCATGCTGTTTTACCGCCAGATCAAACATCAGATCAACATTGTTCTGGGCACCGCTGATACCACCCCAGGCTTCAAAAATATTGCCTTCTTTCAAATCCTCTGTACACGGGGAATGGTCGGACGTTATCCAATCAATATTGCCAGCCATCAGCTCGTCCCACAGTTTAGCCTGATCTTCTGCTTTGCGCAACGGCGGCTGACACTTGGCTTTCGGTCCGATTTCTGCCACATCTTCTGCAGTCATGGCAAAATAATGGACACATGATTCAACCGTAACGTCCACGCCTTCTGCGCGTGCCTGCTGGATCGCCTGGATCGCTTCCGAACTGCTGATATGAACAAGGTGCAATTTACAACCAGTTTCTTTGGCAAACAGTAACGCGCGCTGAACAGCTTCCACTTCTGTAAAAATTGGCCGGGACTCAACGAAATCCATTGCGGTTGTCTTCCCTTGCTGTACTTTTTCTTTGGCCAGATTATCTGTAACATCCGGATTTTCCGCATGAATGCACAGTAATTGATCCCGCTCTGCCAGCTGTTGCATCCCTTTATAGAGCGTATAGTCATCCACATTTGTGAAATCACCCGGTATATCACTGCCGCAGCTGGCAATAAAACATTTAAAGGCAAGTACACCTGCATCGGTCAATTCATTCAATTTATCCAAATTATCCGGAACAAGTCCGCCATAAAAGGCGTAATCCACATAGTTTTGTGTTTTGGCTGCATCCAATTTAAGGTCGAGCGCTTCTTTATTCGTTGTTGCAGGCAAGGCATTTAAAGGCATTTCGACATAACTGGTCGTACCACCTGCCGCCAGCGCTTTGGAGCCTGTCTCAAATCCTTCCCATTCAGTACGGCCCGGTTCACTGATATGGACATGTGTATCAATCATGCCAGGCATCACATATTGTCCGTCTGCCTGAATAACTTCCTTGGCTTCATCCTCGATATGTGTTGCAATGCAGGCAATCTTTTCATCTTTTATGCCGATATCAACTTTGCGGACATCATTATGAAAAACAACGTCGCCACCTTTTATTATTAAGTCATAAATCATTTACAGTTCTCCTTTCATACAAAAATAAGGATTTCCACTACGAAACACTTAACCCATTATACAACATCTCACACATGAGGTCGTTATAGTAAGTAAACAAATTATGCACAATGAGTTGGTTCTTTTATATAATAACCCTTTTAACTTTATCCATTATAAACATCTAATTATTCATTTTGCATAAATCGGATCTTCAATCAGTGGGGGGATTCCTTCTCCCCCACTGAATGTTAGATGAACGAATCGGACATTTAGGGACAGTTAACCGCCGTTCTTTGGCGGGTTACTGTCCATTACATGCGGGATAAAGTGAAACTTCATTCAGCGGAATGCTTTTTCCCGCTGAATGTTAGTTGAACAGAATCGGACATTTAGGGACAGTTAACTGCCGCTCCTTCGCGGGTTACTGTCCATTACATGCGGGATAAAGTGAAACTTCATTCAACGGAATGCTTTTTCCCGCTGAATGTTAGTTGAACAGAATCGGACATTTAGGGACAGTTAACCGCCGTTCTTTGGCGGATTACTGTCCATTACATGCGGGATAAAACTTATCCCCGATCTTTGTCAAAAGACCGGGGAATGATGGGCGCATTTTAAGATGCACTATTTTTCCTCAAAAATCGTATCCTCTTTAAACCTGGACCCTTTAAAGGCATATTTCGATAACAGCGGGTAGACAATGCTTGCAACGACAAAGCCGATTACCCAGGCCAAGTCAACATTAATAAAGGCAAAAGCTGCACCGATAAGCATTGCCAGTAAAGCACTAAAATTATACCCGGCAAATGGTCCATCCTCTTTATACAAATCAGCTACATCCAATTTTTGTTTTCTCATCAAAAAATAATCGACTAACAAAATTGCAACGATCGGGCCTAAAAAGGCAGAGTATATTTTAATAAATAAATCGAGACCCTGTGAGTTATTTTCCTGAACAAGCATCCATGGGAAAGCTCCCATCGCCAGCAGTCCGGTAATGGTAACAGCCACTTTATATCGCGCTTTTGTAATGAGTGAAATCACATAGGTAGGCGGAATAATATTGGCGACCATGTTTGTTGCAATGGTAGCCAAGACAATGAATGCCGATACTCCAAGAGTTACATACGAATTATCAATCACCATTGCTAAAGCAGTCGGCGGGTTGGTCACACCTGTCACACTGGCTGTCATCGCTCCGACAAGCAGTATAAAGCCATAGGAGATGAAAATCGGTGTGAAATACATGAATCCGCGCTTCTTATCGCTTATGCCAGTTTCAAGTTCTCTTGAATAGTCGGATGCGTTAAGGAAGATTGCCGCATAGTTCCCTAAGAAAACCATGATATAACCGAAGAATGGCAGTCCCCAGGTTCCTTCAATTTGCACCCAGTTCGCCATTAATTCATCGCCATACGATGTGACCAAAATCGTGAACACATAGACCATGGAAATCATGATTACAAAAGATGCCACCGTTTCGATCCATTTAATGGAATGGAACCCGTACCATGAAAGCACAATCTGCACAAGCGTCAATAAGACGAAGCAAATGGCAATGTTATCAAAAGCACCATTTGTCAAAATGATCATGATTTCATTCAGTGCCGATCCCCCGATCCAGCTCTGAATACCGTACCAAATAACAGCAGGTACACCACGCAAAAGTGATGAAATAATGGTCCCTTTCATCCCAAAAGACATTCTAAGCTGAATGACATATGGAACGCCATTTTTATAACCCATTCTGTCATTAAAGGCAAAAACTGTCGAAATAATTAATATGGCTATAAAAGCTGCCAGCAATGTCTGGAAAATATTAAGTGTTGCAACACCAGCAACCACAATGCTGGCTCCGAGGGTCATGTTACCCATGTTGACACCATCGCCAACCCACATGAACATATAAGGAATTTTGCCGACTTTTCGATCATTCGGACCGTTCGGCCTCAGCGATTTTTCCACATTCGGAAAATGCTGTTCATTCACCTCTTCGGAATTGTCTATTTGCTTTGCCATGTCTTCTAACTCCTTTTGTGCGTTCTATATTTTAAAAAGCGTACAGCTTGTTCATCATTTGGTATAATTCCATGAGCAAATGTCATGACGTATATGAATCGCTTCCAACGCCAATAAGTATTATAACGCATTTCCCTGTCAGGGTCTTCATATCAAATGAACAAAATAATAATCATGCATTGTATAGCCTGCATAAGCTCCCGCTATAATTACAGCAACATGCATATTGTTTTGTCTCATTTGAACAAATATACTCTATAGACACATACGAAATGGAGCCACTTGTCAGGACACAAGAGACTCCACTACTTTATTTTCTTCTATTTTGCAAACGGATCTTTATGATCATAATTGTTAAAATGGATGGCATCGCCGATTAAATAGTCATATATTTCATCCACAATGTCGATGCCATTTTCCTGATAACGTTGTGCTCTTTCAATACTCCGCTGTCCGGGGTATGACACCTGATCAAAACCCGGTGCCGGTTGTACCGCATTTAAGTCTTTCATTGTCTGCGATATATTTTGTTTAAACGTTTCTATATCCGTAAAGTATGCCGGGTTAATCACGATATGGAGCTGTCCCAGATTTCGTCCTTCACTTAAATCTTGATACATGGAGGATACATTGCCTCCGAATGGGACGCCCAAGAGAACACCGGATAACACATCGACCATCATCATTAAGCCATATCCCTTTGGACCTGCGATTGGCAAGAGAGCTTTTACATCAAATGGATTGGTCGTTGCTTCACCATTTTCATCCACTGCCCAGTCATCGGGGATGGATTCATTTTTGGAGCGTGCATGCAGAATTTTTCCCCATGCCTGTACAGTCGTTGCCATATCAAAGGTGATAAAGTCTTCTTCGTCACCCGGAGCAGAAAAAGCAATTGGATTCGTGCCATAATACGGTTCAGCACCGCCAAACGGCACGACCATTGGATCTGACTGGCAAACGGATAAACCGATTAAATTTTCTTTGGAAGCTTGCTGGACAAAGTAGGACAATGACCCGCTGTGACTGATGCGTTTAACGCCTACAACGCCAATGCCGCTCTCTTTCGCCATATTAATCGCTTCATCCATTGCTTCTTTAGCAGCGACGTGACCGGCACCATTATCACCATCAAACAGCGCAGTGCTTGGGCCTGTCTTTTCAAAGGTGAACTGAGGATTCGTATTGATGCCGCCTTTTGCGATACGCTCGGCATAATATTCCACCCGCATCGCCCCATGGGAATGAACACCGCGTAAATCAGCATGCACGAGTACATCTGCTACGTCATCTGCATGATCTTCTGTCAGACCTGCTTGATTGAGTTTATTTTTCATCAATTCTTTTAATTTTTGCTTGGATACTTTCAATGTTGTCACCTCTCATTCGATTCTTATATTGGACAAGGAGTTTTTTCCAATCGTATCTGAATGTCTTATTCGGCAAACGGATCTTTCGAGTCATATGCGTTATGATGAATCGCGTCTGATGTTAAATACTCGTAAATATCATCAACGATTTCGATGCCATTCGCTTCATAATCCGCTTGAATGACCTCCAGGTTTTGCCCCGGGTAATAGACCTGATCAAAGCCGGGAGCCGGTTTGATATTATTCAGGTCATTCATAGAAGCTGTAATATTATCTTTAAACTGATTGATGGCTGTAAATTGTTCCGGATTAATCACAAGATGAAGCTGGCCTAAGTTTCTGCCTTCACTCAAATCGTGGTACATGCTGGACACCTTGTTACCAAACGGAAGACCAAGCAATACACCACTCAACACATCCACCATCATCCCAAGGCCATAGCCTTTAGGACCGGCAATTGGCAGAAGTGCCTGAACCTTAAACGGATCTGTCGTTGCCTCACCATTTTTATCAACCGCCCACGTTTCCGGAATCGATTCATTTTTGGAGCGTGCGTGCAATATTTTACCCCACGCCTGCACGGTTGTAGCCATGTCAAAGCTGATGCATTTGCCATCATTTCCCGGTGCAGCAAATGCAATCGGATTGGTTCCGTAATAAGCTTCCGCACCGCCGAATGGCACAACCATCGGGTCTGACTGGCAGACGGAAAAGCCAACAAGGTCCTGCGCTGCAGCACGTTCAGTGAAATATGAAATAGCCCCGCTATGACTCATGTTTTTCACACCGACAACTGCCACACCAGTTTCTTTGGCCATCTGGATCGCTTCATCCATCGCAAGCTTTGCAGCAACATGGCCAGCACCATTATCACCATGCAAAACGCCTGAACTTGGACCTGTTTTTTCAAAATCAAATTCCGGCTCATGATTAATACCGTGCTTTGCGATGCGTTCAGCATAGTACTCGACACGCATCGCACCATGCGAATGAATGCCTTTCGCATCGGCAAATGCGAGCACATCCGCCACAATCGCCGCATGTTCCTCATGTAAACCGGCTTTCGTTAATTTTGTTTGGATTAGATCGGTTAAATCCTGTTTTGATACTCTCACTGTGAACACCTCTTATTTCGTTCTTATGAAACTCTATTCAGTTAAACGCTTTTTTCCGCTGGATAGACCTTCTATAAAGTGAAACTTCATTCAGCGGAATGCTTTTTTCCCGCTGAATGTTAGTTGAACGGAATCGGACATTTAGAGACAGTTAACCGCCATTCCTGGGCGGTTTACTGTCCATTACATGCGGGATAAAAGGAATGGTAAAAAGCAAAAATGCCTTTTACCATTTCATCATTGTTTATAGAAATGCATCCCGGTTGCAGTCTTTGGAATAAACGTATGATAACTTTTCGCGTCCTACTGCATAAGCTGCTTGAAGGCAATAGGTGTCCATGAAAATATAATCATCTTTTTTCACCGGAATCCATTCGTTATCAAGGTTGTACATCCCTTCACCGGACAACAGATAGGCACCATGCTGCTGATAATGTGTTTCAACAAATGGATGGCTTGCCGCGGGATCGAACGTTAGAATATGGAAATTCATATCGAATGCAATATCGGATGGAAGCAAATCCTGAATATGAACATTTTCCATGTCATCATAAATAACTTCTTCATTCTCATTAGAGTTGCCGGAATGAACCCATGGTGTATGCCCTTCTAATGGAATATGCTTTTGTTTGTAAAGAAATAGTCTTGAATCGTCATCCTGCAGATTTTCCAAATACATAGTTGCGGATGGCGGGCAATACAAATAGCCGCCTTGCTCGAGAACGAACTCTTCCTTATCCGCAGATGCTTTTATTTTGCCATCTAATACATAGACAAATGTTTCGACTTCATGATCACTGCCGAAGCCTTGTTCATTCTTGCCGCCTTTGTGCATTGTGACGATATAGTCGACAAATTTGGCACCTGTCTTAGGCGATGAGAGGATACTCATCGATACATTTTCAAATCCCGGCACAATATTATTGACTAACCCCTGAGGAGGTAAAATCATATATTTGCCAGGCTCAACAACAGCTCTGCTTGTTAAAATATCGTTAGGATACCCCATTGATGAATCGCTCCTTCTCTTTAATTTTAAGAGGTTGTTCAAAAAGTCCGGTAACAATGACACATCGAATTTCTTCGTTGGCTTGTTTCTCCGCTGCTCATGTATCTATAGGCATACATTCCACTGCTCGAAACTGCGCCGCCTCGAAATTCTCGGTCCTTGTTATCCTCCTTTTTGAACACGCATTTTAAGACTGATTTCTGTAAGATTGTTGTTTTGATACAAAACCCATAAACCGCGACGTACTTCAAATAATACCGCTCCGGAAATACACTCCGCGCACCTAAGGGCGGCTGGTGAGCCTCCTCGTGCTTGTCGCACTGCGGGGTCTCACCTATACCTTTGGTCCCGCAGGAGTCTCCGTGTATTTCCTACACTAACATGGCCGTTGATTGGAGCGAAGGGCAGTCGACTCCTGCGGGAAAACGGGCAGCTGAAGATCCCGCAGGAAGCGGTTTTTGCTTCCGAGGAAGCTGAAGCGTTGCCCGCGGAAAGCGACTGCCCGCAGCGGATATCAATCCTGCCATGTAAATTCGCAGTTCACACAAGCGCGAAGCAACAAAACTTACGAAAAGAGCCGATTTTAATGTTAAACTGCTTGCACGTTACTTGGAAATAATCGTTCCGCTGTTTCCGCGAACGGCTTCATCCACTTTTTCCAGAGAACAAATGATAGACCTGCCATTTTCGGCATTTTTGGCAAAGTTCAATGCTGATTCAACTTTAGGACCCATGCTGCCTTTACTGAACTGACCTTCTGAAACGTATGCTTCAAGGTCTGACACCGAAATTTCTTCCAATGCCTTTTCATCCGGTTTTCCAAAGTTAACAAACACATGGTTAACATCCGTCAAGATCATGAATACATCAGCATTCACTTCTTCAGCCAGCTTATAGCCGCTGCGGTCTTTGTCAATAACCGCTTCGATACCTTCATATTCCCCATCTTCTCGCTGAATAACCGGGATTCCCCCGCCGCCGCATGCAACAACGAGATTGCCTGCCTCTGCAAGCTGCTTGATGGTGTCGGCTTCCAAAATATTGATCGGCTCTGGTGATGGTACAACACGACGCCAGCCGCGATTGGAATCCTCTTTCATGTTCCAGTTTCGTTCAGAAGACAGCGTTTTTGCTTCTTCTTCTGTATAAAAAGTGCCAATTGGCTTCGATGGATCATTAAAATCTTCGTCATCTTTTGACACTTGTGTCCGTGTTAGTGTATTAACAACAGGTACATCTATACCAAGTGCATTCAATTCACTTTGCAAACATTGCACCATCATATAACCGATGAACCCTTGTGACTCGCCGTTCAATACATCCATAGGCATTGGTGGGACAACATTTTCTGCTTCTTCATTTTGCCGGAGAATATTACCCACTTGCGGGCCGTTGCCGTGTGTTACTACAAGTTTATAGCCTTCTTGGATTAATTTTGCCAGAAACTTGCTGCTTGTCCGCACATTGTTTAATTGATTCTCGTACGTGCCTTCCTGATTCGGCTGTAATATAGCATTACCGCCTAACGCAACTACAATTGTTTTCGACATCCTTCAACCTCTTTCTATGTCCTGCATGATTTCTGGTGAAAGGCATGCGGCACGAAGACCGCACGCCAGTTATAGCCAGTTATTCTACTTCCACGCCGTATTTTTCAGCAAGAGCTTCCAATGCTTTTTCAAAACATCCTAATGGAACACGAACTGTACCGGCACCAATTTGTCCAATGCCTGCTGTTTTATGGGCAATGCCTGTGTTGATAACCGGTGTAATACCTGTTTCGACTACTTTACGAATATCGATGCCCAGGCATGCGCCTTGGAAGTCCCACGTTGGAATGGACAAGTTCGGGTTATTGCCAACACAAATTTCGCGCATTTCGTCACTTGTTTGTACGGCATCATTAAATCCGCCTGTGCCTACAAAGCGTGTGACTCCCGGTGCAGCAATCATCGCCATACCACCGACACCATAAGCTTCTGTAATGGCACTGTCTCCCATGTCAGGGTTTGCATCATCTGTGCTATAGCCGCTGAAGTAAAGACCATCCGGTGTATTGACCGGTGCTGTAAACCATTGGTCACCCAGTCCGCTGACTTTAATGCCGAACTCATCACCATTACGGGAAAGTGCCGTGATGACACTGCCTTCTTCAACGTCAGCTGCAGAATCCATGACAACTTTGCCAGTTGCCATCATGATGTTCAGGAAGAATTGATCCGTATCAGCCAGGAATTGCGTAACTTCCTGCAATTCTTTTTCCGGCAGCTCGGCAGTTAATAGATAAGGAACGATATCTTTCAGGAACAGTGCTGATGCTGCAATGTTACGCTGGTGGAATTCATCTCCCATAGTGATAGCTTTTGCAACAGTGACATTGACATTCATACCGCCGTCAATTTGTTTTAGTGCTTTCGAAAGTGCAGGTCCGAGTACATCCTTCATCCACTGAAGGCGATTGATAACCTCATCGTTATATGCGCCAAAACGCAGAACCGCGCCGATGCCTTCGTTCAGGTTACAATAAGCCCGCTTGCCATTTACTTTGTTCTCCACGACAACAACCGGCATGTTGGCAGATGTAATACCACCCATTGGGCCTACTGCGTCAACCGAATGGCATGGAACAAATTTAATTTCGCCTGATTCGAGCATTTTTTTGGCGTCATCTTCATTATCCGCCCAGCCTTCGAACAAGGTTGCACCAATGCAGGAACCTTGCATAGGATGAGTCATATTTTCCCATTTCATCGGCGGACCGGCATGCAACAATGCTTTACCGTCCAGCTCGGAAATAACTTCTTTTGCCGGAACAACATCCAATAAAAATGGTTGTGATTCTAATATTTTCTGTGTCACAGCCTCATTAGCTTCTTGAATTGATTGATATTCCATCATTATCCTCCTGTTCATTATCGCTTATTTAAGCTTTTCCAATATTTTTGCTAACCGTTTATTTCCGCCTGCAATCGGCGCCCACTGATATTGAACAACGTCTCCGCCATGTTCCATAATAGCTTCTGCAAAGTTCTTCAAGCCAATGTTGATGACACGCGGCTTGCTGGAAATTAATTCTTGGACTTTATCATCTTTAACTTCCGCCTCAGCAGTGTTCTTTGCCTCAGGTTTTTCGCCGTTAAGATAGTCAACCATTTCCACTGCAAGCTTGGTAGCTTGGGCGTTACTGTCTGTTACAATGACACCGGCTGCTTTCAATTTATCCACTTGATCCTGGAAAACTTGCGGGTCCTCTGCAGTACCGGTAACTGAAGCAATCGCAACGAATGCTTTGCCTTCACTGGCAGCTTGTTCTTTTGCCTTTTCAACAACCGGCGCAAATACACCGGCCATATCCTCATGTGCACCATATCCGATGACATTATCCAGTAAAATAACGGCCGTTTCTTCATCTGCTGCCGCTTCTTCCACTTTTTCCACACGCAGGGTCGGATCAATCATCGGATGCGCCCGTCCCTGAGTATAGGCATCGTCACCAAGGTCAATGACTTCATGGCCTTCATACTGCAGCATCATGCCTTCAGGATGTTCATTGGATGCATCAAGTTCAAGTGCATCTTCTACAATCATAGCCGCTTCGCTCGCTAATGTACCGCCGCAGAAATAGCCTTTGATATAACGCTGCTTGTTGTTATCTTTGATTTTCTGCAGGTCTTCATCCGCAGCGAAATTGTAGCCGGCAGTATTGTTGGCAGTGGCCAATTCCAACGCTTTATGCGCCGTATCTTCCAACGTCCATGTATAATGGACATTACCATGCGCTTCTTTTGGCTTGTCACCCATAAAGATGGCAACAACCGGTTTCGACAGTGTTTTAAAGACTTCAACCACTTTTTCACGCACTTCCGGAGCAGGTGGTTTTGAAATATACGTAATAACGTCTGTTTCCGGATCCTCATCAAGCACTTGTAAACCACGAATCGTTGTGATTGCACCGATTTCCGATGACAAGTCGCGCCCGCCGGTACCGATCGCCTGCGATACGCCGCTGCCATTTCTTCCAATGATCGATGAGACTTCCTGAATACCAGTGCCGGATGCACCAACAATGCCGATATTCCCTTTTTCCACAACGTTCGCAAACGCCATTGGCACACCATCTAAAATGCCGGTGCCGCAGTCAGGTCCCATAACAATCAGACCTTCGTCTTGTGCACGTGTTTTAAGCTGTAATTCATCTTCAACCGGAACGTTGTCACTGAACATGAAGACGTTCAAGCCGCGGTCCAATGCTTTATTGGCTTCTGCTGTTGCATGTTCACCGGCAATCGAAATCAATGCCACATCTGCATTTGACAGTTTATTTTCAGCCATTTCCCATGTTCTGACGACTTGAATGGTACTTTGCTGGGATGCTTCCGCTTGACTGTTCAAGTATGAATCTGTTTCTTCCACAACATTCTCGACAACACTTTCGTCATCTGTATCAACCACAATGCAAAGGTCACTCGGGTTTGCGTCTTCCAATTCTTCTGTATACAAACCGGAACTTTTGAAAATGTCTTTGTTAGCCGGTGTACCCATCATAACTTGCACTTGAGTCACACCCTCTACTGCAGACAAGTGATTGGTCAACAGCATCAGGCTGACAGAGTCCTGATACAAGTTTTTCTTAATCACAGTATATAGCACTATTTTCACTCCAAACGAATAGTTTTTGAATACCTCTTGCCGCGTTTATTCGGCATAGCCTAATTCATATAAGGTATGAATTAAAGCTTGTACACCTTCCGCTAAATGTTCAGGACTTGTGTACTCTTTCGGATTATGACTGATTCCTTTATGGCTCGGGACAAAAAGCATGGCTGTCGGAATAACGGGCGCGATTACCTGGGAGTCATGCCCTGCACCGCTATGCATCAGCTTATAGTGAACATCATTTTGATCACATTGCGCCTGCATAACCTTAACAATGTCCTGATCCATCGGCACAGGATCGGCATCCATCCACAGGTCAATAGCCACTTCAACACCGATTTGCTCTGCGATTTCCTGCAATTTAGCTTCCACATCTTCTGTGAAATTCACTAATGCATTTTTTTCTGTATGCCTGATATCGATTGTGAATGTCGCCTTGCCCGGCACAACGTTGACTGTGTTCGGTTCAAGGTACATTGAACCGACTGTGGCAACTAATGGATCACCTTCAGCCACGGCCATATCGTTAATGGCACAAGTCATGCGGGAAGCTGCGTTCATGGCATCTGCGCGGTATCCCATCGGCGTAGTGCCTGCATGATTCGCTTCACCATTTACAGTAATCGTGTAACGGCGCTGTCCGACAATATGCCGCACAATTCCGACTGGTATATTTTCTTTCTCCAGAACATTCCCCTGCTCAACATGGATTTCAACGAAGGATTTCAAATCTGCGCGAACTTGTTCCGGGTCTTTTTTATAATCAAAGCCGGCATGATGGATGGCATCATCAAATGATGTCCCCTCGAAATCCTTGATGCCTTGAACATCTTCCGTTTTGGCCTGTCCAGCAATGTTTTTCGAACCCCAGAATGAATAAGGGAAACGGCTTCCTTCTTCTTCAGCCATCGATACCACTTCCAGATTCCTTAGCGGGGCGCCGTGTTTTTCTTTCAAATAGCGAAGAGCAAGAAAACCGGCAAGAATGCCATATTGCCCATCATACAATCCGCCATTTGTCACGGTGTCCACATGGGAGCCTGTCAAAATGGTTTCATCCGGATAAGTTGTTCCCTCAAGCCTTCCGAACAGATTGCCGACTTCATCAAATTGAGTGCTCAATCCTTCGTCTTCAAACAGCTTTTTCAATGATTGTTGAGCATCAACCCATTCTTTGCTGTACAGCAACCTTGAAACGCCGCCTTCAGAATCACTTCCGAATTGACCCAACCAATCAAGCAGTTCTTTAACGGTCTCTCCGGAAATCGCATCATTTCGAGAGCTCATACCAATCGTCCCTTCTATATATAATATTGACTAACAAGAGAAACTCTTGTCAGCTTTAAATTTTTTGAAGACATACGTTTTCACCCATTTATTCTCATTAAATGGATGGAAAAACTATTGTTGCGTGAATCAACTATCACGCTCTTATACCACCAATCATTATAACCAATTATGCCCTGAAAGTAATTGTTTGTTTTAGACAAATTTATAATGTTTTTTTGAGTATAATGGACAATCATCTATACGTTATAAAATTACCTGATTGACACCCTCGTCACACCACTGGACGATTTATTTTATAATAGGTATACTTGCCTTTGTTACGAACATCAATTCAAACTGATAGAAACCATATCATTTCTCTTATACCTTAATATGTGACAATTAAACCGAAATTAAAGCGAGTTGAGGCAAAAAATGAAGACAACATTCACTTACAAACAAATAAATGATTGCAGTATAAAAGGGGATTTTTATTCGACTGAAGAAAAAAATGCGCCACTGATCGTTTATATTCACGGCGGTGGTTTGATCTGGGGATCACGGGAAGATATGCACAAGGAGCAAATCAAACGGTACCAGGAGGCAGGCTTTAACGTCTGTTCGATTGATTACAGGCTCGCCCCCGAAACAAAATTGCCGGACATCACCAAAGATATTGGCGATATGCTTCAATGGCTGCACGATGAGGGGCGCAAGACATATGACTTTAACGCTGATAAAATTGCCGTCACCGGCAGTTCTGCCGGGGGCTATCTGGCACTCCTGTCCGGCACTTTGCCTGTAAAACCGAAAGTTATCGTATCGTTTTACGGCTACGGAAATATACAAGGTGATTGGTATACCAAGCCCTCACCACATTTTTTGAAAATGACCAAAGTACCGGAAAATCTGGCAAAGCAATTAATTCAGCATAAACCAGTTTCAGAAGCGCCAATTGAAAGACGCTATGCCATTTACTTGTATTGCCGGCAGCAAGGAAAATGGATTGATTATGTCACGTCGTGGAATCCCGGGATAAATGCTGATGCACTCAGCATGTATTGCCCTGTGGAAAACATTGATGCTGATTTTCCGGCAACCCTTTTACTGCACGGAGACGCAGATAAAGACGTTCCCTATCAGGAATCCGTGAACATGCATGAAGCACTATCAAATGCCGGCATAACCACCGAGCTTATCACAATACCAAACGGTGAACATTCATTTGATGAGAATATGGAAAACCCAACCGTCACCAAAGCATTCGACCAAGTCATATCCTTTTTTAAATCCAACCTGTAGAGGTACATTGGGGGTCATTGTCCCATTTTGAGGGGGAAAAGGACGACCCCTCCCCCCGCATGAAAACTCAGCAGGGTTTGCTTTTGAATGTTAAATAAACTTCAGATTTCACAAGATTTCTAAGTATAATGAAAAAACTAAGACTGTAATTTCTGACAGTTTAAGAAAACAATTAATCCAAAGATACTTTAAATACATAGCTTACTTTATCATAAGCCATTTTCTGCTCATAAAAGCGATGGGCATCTGTACGATTCAACCCCGATGATAAGGCGACACTTTCATAACCATTGTCTTTTGCCCATTGATGGATGAAAGAAAGAAGTTTTTCACCGTATCCGTTTGAGCGCTTCGTTTCGCGTGTAACTAAATCGCACACCCAAACAAATCGGCCATAGTAAAGGGTTATCATAGGTTTAAACCCGGTAACTGCCACGATTTCTTCTTGGTCATACAGGGCGAACAATCTGTACATATCTTTTTCTCTAGCTTCCGTCACCAACGCAAGGTAAGTTGTTTCATCGAGGTGCGTACGCAGCTGATTCATGACTGGAAATGCTTGAATGATTTCATTTTGTGATTGTAGTTCACTGATTGTTAACCGATCCATTAAAAAGCTCCCTTTTGAATTTTTATCAGTTCTTTTTTCTTTTCAACTTTCAAACGATGCTTTCTTCAACGATTCAAGAATAGCCGGCATGCACAAAGCAGGCGCAGTTTATCACCTGTACATGCCTGTTTGACTCGATTTATTTATCCCGCATGTAACTGGCAGTAAGACCCCCACCCCAAATGTTCGGGTATACGATGAAGATTAGGTGGGGATGGCTGCCAGTAAATGTCCGATTCGTTCATCTAACAATCAGTGGGGAAGAAAGAAAACCCCCACTGATTGAAGATTCACTTTATATACTAATATTTACTGACAGGAACACTCCCCCATACATCATCAGCGATTTCAATCACATGGCTTATCTTATTCCATTGCTCTTCTTCTGTTAAATCGTTTCCGCCTTCTTCAGTACTGGAGAACCCGCATTGCGGACTTAACGCTAATTGCTCCAAGGATATATAATTGCTGGCTTCTTTAATACGATTAATAATGTAATCTTTGTCTTCAAGTTCACCATTTTTGCTTGTGATTAATCCCAGAACAACCATCCTCTCTTCCCCGCCAATATTACTTAAAGGCTCAAAACCACCGGACCGTTCATCATCATATTCCAGGAAGAAACCGTCAAAAGGAAGTCTATCAAGGTACTCAGCTACACGTTCATAGCCACCTTCATACAAATACGTTGACTTAAAATTACCCTTGCACATATGAGTGGTTATGATCATATCTTCAGGTTTATCTTTTAGCGCATAACGTATGGTTGCAATGAGCAATTCAACTAAATCATTTATCGTCAACCCACTCATCTTTTCCAAAATGTCCGGGAATTCCGGGTCAGCCAAGGCTGATAAAACCGTATCGTCAAGCTGCAAGTACCGGCAGCCTTCGTTATAAAACGCATGAATTGTATCATTATAAGCGATAGCCACATCTTTAAATAAGTCTTGAATTTCAGGGTATATTTCCTTCTCCTTATCACTCGGAATACGATACAATATCTGACTTGGGGACGGAAGGCTCACTTTAGCCATTTGTGTACCGTCACCATATTGATTAACTGCAGACTGCAAAAACTTAAAATCCTCTAACATATAATGGTTATCAAAGTTTATTTTGCCGGTAACTTCAAACGAATCGGAATTAGTGGCTTCACCTTTAAATTCAATCCCACCTTCACGCCGGCTATAGCCGACACCTTTTAACCCCCAGAAGAAGTCATGCATAAACCAGGAACGTCTGAACTCACCATCCGTAATGGCCTTCAGTCCGACATCAATTTGTTTCTTTACCAGTTTTTCAATTTCCTTATCCTCTGCCTCTTTTAGGGCAGCTTTATCAATTTCTCCGTCCTGATAAGCTGCCCTTGCTTGTTTAATAGATTCCGTTCTCAAAAAACTCCCTACATGGTCAGCTTTCAAAGGTAATTTGTTTGTCATAATGTGCATTCTCCCTTCAATTAAATCGATTAACTTTAAAATTCGAAATTACCAGCATATTTAAGATAAAGTTAGTATAACATAACCCGGAAAGTTGCAGACACCCATGATATTGAACAGGAACACACGTTATTTTTACTTAGTTAAATTAAAACTTTCCTCAATCAAATGATAAACTTCTCCCTTTGGATCGATACGCTTTAAAACAATTGAAATCCAATGTTCCTTATTCATGTGATATGCAGGTAAAATGTCTCGTCCGTTCCTTAAACCCGCATTTAATTCTGGTGGACATTTTAGATTCAGAATATCTATTTTCTCATTGCCATCTAATCCTAATTTCTCCGGGAGGACATTCATCACAAGACCATACCATTTTCCGTTTGAGGCATGTCTCAAAACAGCAAAGTTCGGAAACTTCCTAAACGGATAATCAGGCAATGTACCGTAGTTTTCTTTGACATGCTTAAAGATATCTTCTCTTGTTAACATTATAATCCCTCCAGCAGCCGATAAGTCGAGTTGTATGGGACAAGTGGTACTAACCTTTATTCCCCTAAAAGACGTGAAGATACACATGTTGCTAACCGACTCGGGAAGGGACAATCCTCTTAAAAGTTGATATCTTCTCATGAAAAATCCAGAATTAGAAATAGGACCGGAAATACACTGAAGGCTATGTTAACAATGAAATGGCAAATAATCAGAGGAAACAACCGCTTCTGATTATAATAAATTATTCCGCTGCCAATCCCCCATACAAAGAAAGCCGCTGCATAAACAACAGCGCCTTCTAAACTTACTGCCAACATAACGTGCTGCATGGCAAAACCGGCGGATGGAATGATAATCCCCGGCCATACCTTTTTAAAATGTTTGATGAATAAAGGTTGTGCATAACCGCGATACATTAACTCTTCAATCGGCGCATTTAAGAATGGGAATAATAACGATACAGATGCTGCAAACCACATGACCCACCCCGGTCGTAAAAAAGAATAATTGTCCATACCCCCAGTAAAAACAGCTTCAAAATGATTGATGAAATCCATTCCGTACAGGATAAACATCATTCCCATAACCGTCATAACAAAGGGTATATACAAAACAAACAGCCACAAGAAACCGTATAAAATATCCTTAACAAACCGCTCTGGTTGAAAGCCTGTCAACGCTTTAATCGAATAGCCCTTCTTTTTTAATAATTGATGCAAAAGGATGAAGCAGATTACATTCACAACTGTAAAGTATACGGTCGATAAACCTGGAAGAAACGGGAAGGTAAATTCTAATCCAAATAGTTCTAAAAACAAAAAGAAAATGAGCATCATGACAAGCAGCAGAGGGATTCGAATAAATGAAACAAGCCACGCAGTTTTCATGAGGCTGCCACCTACTTTTTAAAATTCAGTATCCACTTTACGCTTCATGTATTATAACATATATCTTGCATTTATTTTCCAAAATGTTATTAAACGATCTGGAAACCATCTTTATAGACAACCAGTGCATGCATTTGGGGACCATGAACGTCCGGATTCTCCGAGATCACCCGGAGGCCTGGATACCACCGGGCATTGCCATTCTGATTACAGTTTTAGCTATCAACTTTATTGGTGACGGTTTGCGCGATGCTTTCGATCCAAAAAGTAAACAGCGGTAATAGAAAAGTAGCATGATCCAGGAAAAATAATCTTCCCGGATCATGCCACTTCTTCTGTTCTGTTACAAAAGGGGGGTAACATCTATATATAAACAGAATGACTTTAAGAGATTGTTCAAAAAGTCTTCCTTTTTGAACGCACTTTAAGTCTCCTGTTTATCGCTTGCTGATGCTGCCTGTTTATTGTCCAGGCGCATTTCGATTTGTGAGATTTGCTTGTCATCTGCCAGCAATTCTTGTTTGTTTTCCTGCATAAGCTGTTCAAAGTTCAATAGTCGTGATCTCATCCGAATACACTCTCCATTCGATTTGTGTTGAGAAATCCATTATCCGACTCCTCAATCACCCGGTAACTTTTGTGGCTAACGACAGTATTGGGATAACCTTGATTGATTTGTTCATAATTTTTCATAGAAGTGATATCAACCACAATGCTATTCTTTGTTTTCGAAGGCAGCACTTTTCCTCTTATCAGCATACCATCCAGTTCAAATTCGATGGTATCGCCTTCTTTGGCTTTTTTCTGATCAGGTTTGAACATTTAGAACCTCCTTACAGAACGCGAGATTGAACAACACCTTAGCTTGTTTCAATGTTTCGAACAGGCAAACCATCCAACCAGTTTTCCTGTGGTGTTTATTTGATTTATCCACGTTCTATTTAATATCTTAAACAACCATCACGGCACGATAACGGGAAAAATGTGGCACAAATATATAAAGTGAATCTTCAATCAGTGAGGGTTTTCTCTCTTCCCCCACTGATTGTTAGATGAACGAACGGACATTTACTGGCAGTTGACCCCCGCCTAACCCTCATCGTATACGCGAACATGAGGTGGGGGTCTTACTGTCAGTTACATGCGGGATAAAAATATGAAAATCGTTGAATAAACTCGTTTAGTTGCCTCTATCTAAATTATATTTTTATTTACGCTCGATATCGCAGCTTTCCCAATTATGCCGATATCAGCTTTTTTGATATGATTAAAAACAGTTGTCTAAATTCCCGGTTTAACAGTATCCTCATCTAGTTGGGGTTTGTTTAACAGGCTTCTTATACAATTTGAAAGGCTTGTTAGGGATACAAATACACTATTATTTAAGGAGGTTTTTTCAATTTTTAAAGATCGTAAATTCAAATTGGGTCTGACCATTTTAGCCTTGATGCTTATGATGCTCTTAGCCGCATGCGGTGGAGACAGCAGCGAGGAAGAAAATACTGATTCCTCAAGCGATGAAAGCTCAGAGGAAACAAGTGAAGGACCTGAAATCGGCCAGCAGGAGTTAACGCAGCCGTACGTGGCATGGGCAAGGGAAACAGTTAGTACACATATGCTGGGCGCACTGCTTGAAATGGTCGGCTATAATGTGGAATTGACACAAGTAGAGGCAGGAGCGATGTGGTCCAGTGTTGCGGATGGATCAGCTGATTTCCATACATCGGCATGGCTTCCGGCAACTCATGCATCTTATTGGGAACAATACAGTGAAGATATTACTCAAGTCAAACAGGTGCTTGATGAGGCACCATTGGCCCTGGCTGTTCCAAGTTACATGGAAGATGTGAATTCAATTGAAGATTTGAAGGGGAATGAGGAACTCGGTGAATCAGTTGACTGGAAGGTTACCGGAATCGATCCGGGCGCCGGAATTATGCAAAATACGCAGGAAGCTTTTGAAGCGTATGGATTAGACAATTGGGAATTGACATCAAGCTCTGAAGCAGCGATGCTTACTGAATTGCAGGCAGCTGTTGAAAATGAAGAACCGATTATTGTACCGCTCTGGAAACCGCATTGGATTTTCGGGACAATGGATGTAAAAATGCTTGAAGATCCACAGGAAATCTATGGCGGCGCCGGTGACCAAATTTACACAGTAGCACGCAATGGTCTGGAAAAAGACGCCCCAAGAGCGTATAAAGTCCTGGAACAATATAATGAAAATTATGAGATGATTAACGAAATGATGCCGAAAGTTCATGCGGAAGATCAGGACCCGGCAGAAGTTGTCCAGGAATATATTGAGAACAACCCTGATCAAGTTGATAAATGGCTTGAAGGTGTACCAAGAGAATAGTTAATGAATGGAACAGGGATGACGCAGCATTCCTGTTCCTTTTTTTCTGTGTGGAAATGCGGCTGACCATAAACTTTTTGCAGATAGGCCCTTTCTTTTCAAAAGATTTATTTGCTTCGCCATGAAAATACTCCCCTTCAAGCTTACAGAGTTCCATCTGTCTACTTAAAGGGGAGCGTATCACAACCAAGACACTTTTTTTTATGAAGGGTTTGTTAAGCGTTTGTGTGATTATAAGCATACCTTGCTAACTTTTCCTCGGTCCCATAAAGACAGCCGCAATACCGACTAATCCATAAATGATAAAAGCTGTCGCATAGCCCCACGTGCCTATAAGCCATCCAGCGAGCGTTGAACCGATTACCTGCCCTACCGCCAAAAGTAAAAATGGAACGCCAATGCCTAATGATGCATTCGTGATGAAGACACGGATGCCCCAGACAAGAAGAACGCCGGTTAAAAATATATAGGAACTGCCAAAAATGCCGGCCGATAAGTAAGCCATGAACCAATTACCGGGAGCAACAGCCAGAATAAGCGAAGCGGAAGCAATCAACAGACCCCCTAACTTATAAGCGAAAGGCAGTCCTCCCTTTTCAATGAGCGAGCCGGAAAAACCTCCCAATATACCAAACAGACCTATAACAACCCAAAATCCGGAAAGCTGCCAATCACTATAATTACCAGCCACTTCAATAAACGATCTGGAAAATGTCCAAAAGGCAGCTGTGGAAATTCCCAGAGTAAGCGATGCCATCGTTAAAGGAATGGCCCCTTTTACGCCTCGTATGGAGAGTCTTCCTTTTTCAAACATCAGTCTTGATCGCATCTCGACTTGCGGAATCGCCCGGAAATTCCATATCAATATCAGGAATGTCAAGAAAGCATAGATTAAATAAGTCAGTCGCCAATCAGGGGTTAGTAAAATCGCGCCGGCCCCGGAAAGGATTATACCTAAACTTGTTCCTGAATTGATCCATGTATTCGCCTTCCCTTGTTTATCCTCTTGAATCCAAAGCGATATCGCCGCGCCATAAGGTGGTGAGACCAAACCAGTGCTTCCGCCGGCTAATAATACGCCTAACGCCAGTCCCCATACATTTGGCGTGATTCCCATCAACAGCAAGCCAACAAACGCTGAGGAGCCGGCTAAGATAATCATCCTTCTTGGCCCTTCTCTTGTCGTGATCACAGTCGATAGAATGATCGTGACACAATAAGCTAAATAAAACAGCGAAGAAATGATCCCTGATACCAACTCGGACATTTCAAGCGATTTATTTATCGAAGGAAGAAGCAACCCGAAACTAAACCTTGCCAACCCATAGGTGACAGCGATCATCGTTACGCCAGGTAAAACTAACTTTGAAAATTTCATATGACCCATCCTAACGCTCTTAATTATATAGAACGACCTTTCTAATTTTTACTGAAAAAAATTACGATGTATGTCGGACAAGCGTCCGCGCCATCGCAATCGAATGCTCTGTTGCTTTCTCTGCACCAATTAATGTTGTCATGGAAGTGGTTCCTTCAAGCAGCAATGTAAATTGATGAGCTAAATCGCGTTCGTTATCGATACCTTTCCTTTGCGCCAGTTGCTGAAAATATTTGAGCAATTTGGATTTGTGACCTCTTGCAATGCTTTCAATCTCATTATCGGTTCCGCTATAATCTTCTATTGCTCTTAAAAACAAATCCCCTTGGTAAGATTGTTCTTTTAACCAACGGCCGTGCGCTTCCACAGCAAGGATGAAAGGCGAATCAGAATCCATTTCGACATGCGCATCTAAATAAGACCAATAACGTTCTTCCCGCTGCTTAAGGACTTCTTCAACCAAGTTATCTTTGGAAGGAAAATGATTATAAAGCGTCATCGTTGCGACATTCGCTTCACTGATGATTTGTTTCAATCCGACACCGCGAAAACCGTGCTCATAAAATAATCGTTCAGCTACATCAAGTAATGTATCTTTTTTGACAGATCGACTCATGTCACTCACGCCTCCTTTCACTAGATAGAACGACCTTTATACTAAACAGAATATCAGTTTTACTATTTTGGTGTCAACTGCTTCTTTCTTTAAGCTGCGCTTGCTGTTACTTCAGTGGACTTGATCAAAAAATGAGAGCCTTGTTTTGAAATAAGACCGATCAAAACAGGCTCTCATAACAGCGTGTGTTGACGGCAGCCACGCACCTACCATGGCATTCGCACTTATCGACCAGTTCACGCAGAGTAAATCCACTTTTTCATCAAGGCTCTTAATATCCTGCCTTATGTCTTGAACATCCTGTCTTATCTCTTTTTGCCCTTCTCTTAGCTCTTTAACCTCACCTGATAATCCTTTCTGCCCTTCTGACAACTCTTTGATCATCTGAAAAAGTTGTTCAAACTGTTCATCATTCATTATAATCAGCCCACCCTTTCTTTACTTATATTTTAAAATAATAAATGGTGTATGGGAAGTTCTAATGGAAGGAAGTGTCTCATCAAAAACGCCTCCTTATGATAAAATGAAGAGGATCTTAGAAATTCACAGGGGGATATTATGACTTTAAGATATAAATGTTTAATTCTTGATCACGATGACACAGCAGTAAAAAGCACACCTGATATACATTATCCATCCTTTGTTCAAGCTTTAAAAGAGTTAAGACCCTATGAAGAGCCCCTGACATTTGAAAAATTTGTGGGATACTGTTTTAGTCCGGGATTTTCTTCTTTATGTAAGGACATCGTTCAATTTACGGAAGCAGAACAGCAGCATCAGCAAGCGGTATGGAAAAAGTATACTCAATCAACTGTGCCGGATTTTTATGAGATGTTCCCTGAAACCGTCCGGGAATTTAAAAAGCAAGGCGGCATCGTAGCCGTTGTGTCCCATTCAGAGAGAAGTCGAATTGAAAGAGATTACTCAGCACATTGCGGGTTTTTGCCCGATGCCATTTTTGGATGGGAACTTGAGGAACATCAGAGAAAGCCACAACCTTACCCGATCAAGCAAACCTTAAGCCTTTTTGGCCTTAACGAAACTGACGCCCTTGTACTCGATGATCTGAAGCCGGGAATGGAGATGGCCAAAAGCTGCCATGTAGATTTTGCAGCTGCCGGATGGTCCCACAGTATCCCTGAAATAAAGCAGTGGATGCAAGCAGAATCAGATTATTACTTTGAAACAGTGAAGGAATTCAAGGATTTCATTTTCTATAATTAATTTCTGGAAGGAATCCTTGTGCGGCTCCCTGTCATAGCACAACAACGATGGACTGCTGAAAACAGCCCATCGTTGTTCAATTCTTGCGCACGTTTAAGGAACAATGATTTAACGAAAATTTATTTCAATCAACCAATTGGAAGGTTAAGCTGCCATGAGATACCATACCGATCATTAACCCAGCCAAACTTCTTACTAAAACCATAGTCATCGAGAGGCATTAAAGCCTCGCCGTCTTCAAGAAATTTTTCATACAAACGATCCAGCTCTTCTTCCGATTCACACGTGAGAAAGATTGAGAAGGAAGGTGTGAAGTTGAAATTATGAATCGGTACACTGTCAATGCACATGAATTCTCTTCCTTTTAATGTAAAGGACGCCTGCATCACGGTCCCCTCTTCCCCACCTTCATCAGCACCATAACGAACAATACTCGTAATGGCTGAATCCTCGATAAGTGACGTGTAAAAATTCATGGCTTCTTCAGCCTTTCCATCCTGAAACATTAAAAATGGTGTAACCTTTTCCATTATAAATCGACTCCTTCTATAGTTTTCTTAAGTTTATCACACGCGACTGCCTGCTAAGAACCTTTTCTCTATTGCTCAATAGACTACGAAATTGCAACCGTTAATAGTTGTAAGCATCTTCCCTGTTTTTGATCGACACGCTTTCTTCCTCTAACCTGTGATGAACTGTATGACATAGCCACCGATCACACCTAATATAACAATTAACCACGCCGGAACTTTCCATATGTTTAACAATCCAAATAAGATGACACCCAGGGCAAAGTCAGCTGGTGTAAAAATAGAGCTGCTGAGCACGGGATCATAAAATGCCGCCAGCAAAATACCTACCACACTGGCATTGACCCCCATTAAAACGCCTTGAAAAGTGGCACGTTTCCGTAATGCATTCAGAAACGGCAATGCGGCAACAATTAGTAAAAATGAAGGAAGAAATATGCCTAACGTCGCTACAATCGCACCAATGACTCCTTCCATCATCGTCCCAAGATAACTTGAGAACGTAAACAGCGGTCCCGGAACAGCCTGAGCCATCCCATAACCGGCCAGAAATTCATTCGCCGTCAATAAACCTTGAGGTACGACTTCCCGCTCAATCATCGGCAAGACGACATGTCCCCCGCCAAATACCAAGGAACCAACCCGGAAAAAGATATCAAAAATATTCACCAGCGGGTTATCTGATACCCTGTTTAAGAGCGGCAATAAAATAAGCAAGCTTATCAAAATACCCAGAGACGTCAAACCAAGCTTTTTGGAAATGTTAACGGAGAACGGCTGAACGTTGGATTCCGCTTTATCTTTAAACAGTTTTAAGCCTAATAAACCCGCTCCAACAATAATTAAAATTTGCATCCACGCTGATGGGTATAGTAACATAATCGCCGCAGCTGCCAAGGCGATTGCTATCCGGGATTTATCGGGCGTTAATTTTTTGCCCAATCCGATCAATGCATGTAAGACAACCGCTGCCGCAACAATCTTTAAGCTATGTATGAATCCGGCATCGCCTAATGAAAATGTTTGATACAACATCGCAAAAACAATCAATACAATAACCGACGGTACGGTAAAGCCAAACCATGAGACCAATCCACCAAGCAAACCGCCGCGCAGCATACCAATCGATATACCGACCTGACTGCTGGCAGGCCCAGGAAGGAATTGACAAATGGCAATGATGTCAGCATATGTTTTATCATCGAGCCACTTCCGGCGATCAATGTACTCGTCTTTAAAGTAAGCTAGATGCGCAACCGGCCCGCCAAATGACGTTAAGCCCAGTTTCGTCGACGTCAGTAAAATTTCCATGAGCCTTTGAAATTTATTTTTTGGTTGTGACATAATGACCCTCCCTGTTATTTGATTTCTCTAAATAACTCATAGGCTTTAGCCCGCGCTTCATCCAGAACCTCGTCACCCTTATCTGTAATGCGATAATACTTTCTGATCTTGCCACTGACATTGACTTCACTTTTATCCAGAAGCCCATCTGTATCCATGTTGTGAAGAATCGGATAAAGCGTCCCTGCACTGATTTCATACCCATGCTCACGCAACTCCTCCAGCATCCACGTTCCATAGATGGCTTCTTCTTTCGCGTGGTGCAAGATATGAATCTGAATAAAGCCCAGAAAAAGCTTACGCAATACCTTGTTGTCCAATCGACTGCTCCTTTCATAATCGAATTTCAATATCGAAAACCGATACCGATTAGCATGTATGATTGTATCGTGTTTCAAACGGGAATGCAACATAACAATCAATTTGTATAATAGCCATAACATTTTCGATTCCAAAATATGTCAAGGATGATACCTTTCATTGTCTATACCCCTTATACCCCTTCGTAATCGTTATTCATCTATCGACACATCCAGCACGTTTTGCAACTCAATCGCAAAATTGTCCTCCAACATTAATTTAAACGGACTAATATTTAACAGTTTCCCTTTCGCTGTAAGAAACTCGCCCCTATTATAGTAAGTCACTTCAACTGGCAGGCTGTTATGGAAAGCTGCTTGCAGACGCGCATTGATTTCTTCTTTCTGCTGCTCATCCAGTATCGGCTTTTCTTTATAGTCTTGCGCGGCCCACCATTTCCGCAACATCTCTTCATGCTCCGGCATCATCAGAGCAGTCCACTTTTTCGTGCCTCGATCGTTTACGTCACTCATAGCTAACCTCCTAAACAAAGAACATTTGTTCTATTATAACACAAAAATAAAATCCATATCATATGGAGGTTATTTCCGGATTATTTTTAATAAAACAGATCTCTTCCCCCATCCGAATCCCCCCTGCTATTCCCTCTCCCCAACTTGACACATGCACTAAAATGGCATACGGGAGGGATAGCATTGCTGAAGGTCATATTCGGAACACCTTGGAAACCAGTCACAGCACTAACCTTTGTCATGTTTATTATTCTCGCAGGTTGTGCGCCTTCTAATGAAACAGAGACTGTAAACAATTCAGAATCGGCACCTAACAAAGAGACTCAAACGGAAGAAAAGCAAGACCTTCCTGACTATCCAACTGAAAAAAGCAATGAGGACCAGACAGATAAAAATGCCGCAGACAATGCATCTTCAAGCGATCAACAAACACCCGGTGATGCATCAGCCACAGTGACAAGAGTGGTCGACGGCGACACAGTTGAAATCAATCTGGATGGTAAAACAGAAGATGTCCGCCTGCTGCTGGTTGACACACCGGAAACAGTCCATCCAAATAAACCGGTGCAGCCGTTCGGACCTGAAGCCAGTCAATTTGCGAAAGACAAACTGGCCGGCGAACAAGTGAGAATCGAATATGACGGGCCGAAACGGGATAACTATGACCGATTACTGACGTACATATGGGTGGATGGCAATAATTTCAACAAAATGCTGCTGGAGGAAGGCCTGGCACGTTATGCCTACGTCTATGACCCGCCTTACACACACAGCAGCGCCTTTATGAAAGCCCAGAACCAAGCGAAAAGTGCCGGAAGAGGCATTTGGAGCCGGGATAATTATGTCACGAATGACGGTTTCAATGCTCAGGAACAGCAACAATCAGAAACTGAGCCGTCCGGCAATACCAATCAGGAATCCGCTTCAAATGATTCAGGCTCCGGTGACCTTAAATACAATCCAAACGGTCCTGATCGGGACTGCAGTGACTTTGACGTTCACGAAAATGCCCAGGAATTCTATGAAGCGGCAGGCGGCCCGGAAGAAGATCCGCATCGATTGGACCGCGACGGCGAAGGAACGGCTTGTGACAGTTTGGCTTAATACAAAAAACAAGCGTGGCACCTCCACCTATGATGGTGACCGTCCACGCTTGTTCACTGGGTTTTCATCCCCGTTTTTTGTTATTTATTTTGCTTTTTCTTATATTTTTTTGCATACTGATCAGCTGCAAATATAGCATCGACAACATCATCTATTGTAAGGCTTGGTGGATTATTTCACCTTCGAATTTCAATGGTCGTAATCCTATTCGAAAATTCTCCTCAGTTGATAAGTGTTGGTAAAACCATCAACCGGCTCCTTAATCACTCGGTAACGTTTGTGTTGACCAAACGTATTGGGATGTCTGTGGCTTATGGCCGCAATATTTTTCATAGAGATGATATCTACAACAATGCGACCCTTAGTTTCAGAAGGCAACACTTTTCCTTTTATCAGCATATCATTATGTTCAAATTCAATGATATCACCTTGAATTGTTTTTCTTTGTTCAGGTTTGAACATTAAAAGCTCCTCACCGAACGTGCGATTGAATAAATTTAAAGGACCACCTCTCAGACGGTTATCCTGTGTGCTCAATTAATTTATCCACGCTCAATGATTAGTTTACACACCTATAACGGCACGATTATCGAAACAATGTGGCATAAATATATAAAATCAAACGATGGCTTGTTAGTCACTTTAGTCTGCTCATCAAAATCAGAAGCAACCAGTATAATTTTTTGATTCTCATTAAACGTAGCGGCAGCATTAATTTTCCTCCAGAAAATCACGTAACTCTCTTGCGCCAATTTCTGAACTGGTCAGAGGGCGACTCTCAAATTCATCCCGGAACTATTCGATATAAGGCGTGTAAATCTTAGACTCGTGGGGGTTTTCCTTAAGATTATTACAGAATATGCGAATATTTAACGAAATTTTTAAAACAAATTGGCCGAAGATTGATGGAATTAAACTTCACTCTATCAATCTTCCTTTTTACCAAAATCTGCTAGAAGCTTCTACTTCCATTTTATTGAATTTTAATCACCCAACTCCCCCTACCTCCCTGTAAATTCAGCCAGCAGCCGATCAAACGCGTCCTGATTTGCAGCTTGCCCGACTAAATATTCTCTGGATGCATCTTCACGATCTATAGCCACCGCCCGCTTCGCCTTCCGCTCCATAAACCAATCCGGAACCACTTCTCCCCTGCCGGCAATCTGCTCGCCCTTCGTTCTATTGCGAAATGCATAGTCATCTGCTGCTGCCTGTTCAACCGTCGTAATGCCTTTGGTTTTCCACGCCTTAAGAATCCCTTTTGCGTAGCGCCAGGTTGATTTTCCCTGCTCTACTGCCCGTTTCAAGGCATCCAAAACAAGCGGATCACCCACCTCGTCAATCCAGCAGCTGATGTCACCGGCGATATACGCACTGGTCACACCAATGTTTTCCTGATAAAAGCGAATAGCGTCAGATGTCGTTGTTGTTGGTTTAGGTGTCGTTTTATTTTGATTTATGTATTGTTTAGTTAATGGGGCCGGACTGTGGTCCATATTGCGGGCCGTATTCTGGTCCGAGGTCTCGTCCGCCTCATAGGCCATCGTGTCGCCCACAGCCGAATCAACTGACCGGCTCTCAGTACGGACATCCACAGATTCATTGGCAGTGGTTTCAGTAGCGTCATTCAATTGAGGGTTTTCGATTGGAGGCGTTTCGCGGTGTTCTTCCATAGCTGGCTGTGTATCCAATCCCGCCTGCATCATCCCGCCGCTTGGCCGGACTTGTGACAGCATGCGGTAGGTGGCGGCTTGGTTGCCCCTGCCCGGCATGACGTCAATATAGCCTTTGTCCCGCAGTTCTTCGCGGGCGCGTTTGAAGGATGTGCCTTTGATGCCGGATTTCAATTCGATGACGGAAGCAGGGACGGTAAACGTCGCCTGCCACCCGCATAGATTGTTGAAATGCATCAGCGTGTTCCAGAGTGCCACGGCTGAGCCGGAAAGCGGATTGAAAATGATTTTGTTATAAAATGCGTTCAGTTCTTTTAAATAATTCATTACGGTATTCGCTCCTTGTAGGGTATTTTGTTTTCAATTAAAGGGAGTTGTCCAAATTAATAGCTTTGCGGAATTCGGGGTCTTTAAATTTTTTCCGAACCTGCTTGCCCCAGCTTTTCACCGCTTCGACATTTACGTTTTCTGCTTCGGCAATTTCTTTATAAGGCATGTCCAGAATGATGCGGTAGTGCACCCATTTCCATTGTTTATCCGTCAGTTGGGATTTTAGGTTGTTCCAAAGGTTGGGATCGTGCATTGGGAGGTGTTGCGCATCGACCAGGGGATTGGTCGCGTCACTTTTACGGTGGTAGTTGCCGTCAGTGAGTTGGGTTTTGCGTTGGTGAATGATTTTCTCAAGTGCCTCGTTCTTTCGGGTGTCTTTGCGGATGGCGTCAATCATGCGGTTGCGGATCATGTAGTTGAAGTAGGTTGCCATGGGGCCTTTGTCCGGCTGGTAGGATTCGTAGGCTCGCCACATCGCGACTAAGCCCTCCTGAAAAAATTCCTCATGCGGATCGTGGATGTTCAGCTTATGGATCTGATAATGAATCCGGCGCTTGTTTTGCTCAAAAATTTCCTCGAACGATATTCGATTGTCCATGTGATTGCTCCTTTGTGTGGGTGATAAAGGTAAGATAGGTTGGAAAGGTGTCTATGGCCGTGTGATGCACACTTGGGGAAGTGACCTTCAAGAAAGGTAAGAACCCGTTGGGATATTTAGGATTAATTATCCTGACTCTGAACCGCCTTTTTCATCTCATCAATGAAATGACCGGGGATATTCAGAATGGCAGCTATTCGATATAAATTCGTGACGGTCGTGTCGCTTTCACCTCTTTCAATTCGACCGAGGTGATTATTGCTGATGCCCAATGCTTCCGCTAATTCGTGTATCTTGAAGTCATTTTGTTCTCTGAAATAACGCACTTGCTGACCAAAATGCTTTCGAAGTTTTTCGTTGTCCACGCCAATCCCCCTTCTCAAGGAATATTATCCTTGCAAAGGGGGAAAAGGTACACAACATATATGTGGTATTTGGAAATTTTTTCGGTTTTTTTGAAAGGTCCAGGGTGCAGGTTCCTTGGACCATTTTATGAAACATAAATAATGTCGCCATCGCCAGCTGGGCAGAATTACTGAAAAGCGGAATGGACCAGTATGCCTGTCCCCTTGGTCCTCTTGCCATGCCTTGATAAACTAATAATTATATAGCAGACTTAAGTAGACAGGAGGTATCTAGATTTTCGTTCAATTTTTAAGCATCTATAATGCTCACCCATTTTTTAAATGATTTAATTTATCGAAGCTTATATAACCATCGTGTTGTAACCTAGCTACAACTATCCCAGGAAGGACACCTTGAGTTTCAGCAAATTCATGGATAATTTTTTCATCAAATTCCCCTATATTTACAAATTCTTTGTACTCAGATTTATTAATGAAAAAATCTCTAGCAAATTCATTAGCTTCTTCTTCTTTTGTGTCAATATTAGTTTTAAATTCTAATTCATTCTCGAGAGTTACAATGGGTTCATCAGGTGTATAATGTTTAATAAGATGCCCTATTTCATGCATCAAAGCAAACCATACATGATCGTGCGTTTTAAATCTTCCAGTAAGATAAATTGCTGGATGATTCTTATAAGTTGTAAGCACACCTCTAACCTTACTGTTCTTTAATGCATTATAAAACACCAAATAAATCCCAAGACGATTTAATAATTTTCTTGCGCTTTGTAATGAAACTTCATAGTCATTATTCAAGGCAAGTAATTTGAATTTATCCAATGATTCAATTAGCTTCTTTTTATCAAAATTTTTATTTGATAAGTCTTTATTTTGAATTTCAACTTCTTCTCTAGCTAAACTTAGCCAAATCGCTATTGCTTCAGTTTCCCCGCCATCTTCCATAAAATCCGCATTAAGACCCGAATATACTGTATCAAACTGTTCGAAGTTACTAATCCTTAAAAGTTTTAACATTTCGTTTGCTTGCTTAGCTAAATCCCAGTCTAATCCATTAAATACTGCATTGAATTTAAATCTTTTCGAGAGTTTTTTTAGTTGCTCCATACTGTAAGTTTGAGAATACATCTTTTCTCTTTTTAAATGCTCCTGATACTTACTTTCGTAGTTCATCCAATAAGAGGCCGGTACACCATGAAATATGTTTTCTAATTTTATGGCTAATTCTTCAGTTAATCTGCTTTTTCCGTTCAACAAATTAGAAAGGTGTTTTTCACTAACTCCTAATCGCTTTGCACATTCTTTATGACTCATTCCAAGTTCTTCTAAATATTCTTTTATAACAGATCCTGTATGCACCATAAATTCATTACCCATAAAAATACCTCCCTTCTAGTGATAATCTCCAATTGATAAAATTAGTATTTCATTAATTGTTTTTAAATCAGATTCGTCCCAATGTCCAATTGGTCTTAATACTATACGAAAGTTCTTGGAGACATCAATTCCCCAACAATCATTATAATTTCCCTTTAGTTTATGCCGACGAGGCGGGGACGTGAGGGATTTCATCCAAATTGTTTGCAGCCCTTATCTCAGACATTCTAATAATTATTTTTTTATAAAATCCCGTATATTGCTTTTTAATCATTCGTTCATTGGTTAATATCTTTTCCAATTTCTTGGTGGCATAGGAAACTTCCATTTGGCTCCCCCCTTATACATTAAATATAGATTTTACACAAATTAACCTATAAGGTTAATTTACTTGAAGTGGACTAGATCAACTTTATGTATTATAATTGGGTAAGAATAGGGGCGCGGAATATGCAAAAGAAAAACTACTCTGATTACGCTAAATTAATATCACATCAATATTCTACATCTCTCAGTAATGAAACTATCAAAAATAATGTCTTAAAAACATTTGATGGTAAATTACCTATCGATCAATTCAATAATAACTTATCGCCTAGGGAGTTCATTAATCAGTTTGTGTTACATTATTATCCTAATGAAACTACAATAAAATCCACCTTTATTAACAATGTTCTCTTTAAAACAAATAACCATGTTTCTATTTTTGAATTAAACGTAGGAAATAGCAGGTTGGATTTGTGCAAAATAAATAACTTTAGCAACGCTTTCGAGATAAAAACCGAATTCGATACCCCAAAAAGGTTAGACCAACAAATGAAAGACTATTTCTATGTTTTCGAAAAAGTATATTTAATATGTTCGATGCATAATTTTAACACTATGATATCTTACATTCCAAGTGATTGCGGTATTTACACTTATTACATCACTAAAACAGGTAAATATGTTTTTAAAAAAGTTCGAAGTGCTGTTAAATCAAATTATATTTCAGCTTATGCTCAACTGTCAGTCTTAACAAAAAAAGATCTGAATGCCTTCTTTGAATGCCCAAATCTTGAAACCAAAGAGGCTATGATTAATTTAATCATTAAAAACAAAACTGAAAAAGTAATTAACAAAACCTTTAAACTGTGTTTAAGAAACAAGTTTTACCACAAGTGGAATTTTTTGGTTGAAAACAGCCCTAATATTCTAGAAATAGACTATCAATGGTTTTTTAAGAATACCTTATCGCCCGAAATAGTATACTCATAAAGGTATACTATTTCGTTGCTTGCTGATGAATATACCTAGTTAATGTTAGATTATTCCATGTAGCCCAATTGCCAAACGTTTCTTCCATATTTTTAATTCTTTTAATAGTTACACAGTCATTATCACTATCAAGAAGACCTAACCTCTTGAGTACTTCACTTCTAACATTTTCATACCCTTGCATCCCCATATTTGTATCATAGTTCACTATTGAATAAAAAGCATTTTTTTCTTTTAAATATATTAACCCTAATGCTGCCCCTTTTCCATTACCACCAGATTCAGATGGTAAATCGTCTTTTAGTCCACCAAAATCACCAAAGCCATCAAAATCGTAGTCAATATACTCTATTGCAACTTTATTGTCAATTTTTTTTGTGAATTCTAGATTTTCATAGTCTCCGTTTTTGTAATTTCTTGATCTAGGAGAATTAAGTATAATTTTATATGCATCTGTTTCTAACTCTTGGAAATCTTCTAATTCTATAAACTTAGAATCAACATGTTGATTTCGAATATCCAACATGATAAAATCCCTTTCCGTTAAATGCTCCTCTAATAATGCAATATAGCCCTCTAAATAAGAGTCTGTTATTCTAATGGCTATTGAAGAGTTATCCTTTCTAAGTTCGTTTACTAAATTTATCAAATCATGCTCACTTATTATAAAACCTTTTTTAATAGAAATTACAGGAAATAGATTGCTAAAATTTCCTATTTGCATCATTCTTTGCGTATAATAATTATAATCCCTACTCAATTTGAATGATAATTCGATTCCTTTGAAGTCTTTGTTAGCATATTCACCTTCACTAAATCTAAAGAAATCAATAAATCCTTTTTTTCCGCTGAGTCTTTCTTGAATCTTTTCCAAAGTAATTATGTCATCTTCTGTGGGTTGTAATTTTATTTTACTTCTCCTTTTGTTCCCAGGCTTTTTTTCGTATATATATTCACCTGTTTTATCATCGACTTTATGTTTAATATCATATTCCTCTCTAATTATTTCAATAAGAGGAATCATCGACTCACCAAAAAAATGATTCATGTCACTAATAACTTTCATTTCCTCATTTCGATTTTTCATAATAGGCAAATACATAGTAATCCTCCCCTTTAAAGTGACCGAGTTATAAGAAGACTCATTTTCACTATATCTTTTATTACTCAGGTATGTACATCTTCTGCAATGGCAACAATGCCCTTACATCATTCGGCATATGATCATACCATTTCACAACCAGGTTTACCAGTTCTTCTAAATCTACTAATCTGACTGAATTATGCCCAGCTACTTTCTTAGCTTGTGAAGTGAAGCCGCCTGTAGAAACAAATAAGCTATTGGCGTCCATAGGGTTTGCCCCTAATAACTGCTGAATATCCGGTGCTGATGATGACGACTTTCGATGTTTTACCTGTACTTTTATAATCGGTTTTTCAAATCCAAAAGCATCTTTGAACGCTAATACATCAACACCGCCATCCGGGCCTTTAGGGCTTACTTGGGCATTGTAGTCCATTGCTATTAAAAGACCGCCAACCAATTCTTGCATTTGCCATGGATCGAGTTTGTCCACTTTATCCTGAACCATCACTAAAGCCTTATTAGCCAAGTCTTCTATTAGATCGCTCTCTTCTGCATCATCCGTTTCTTCGGGTTCTGCATGTGGATAATTCATTAACTTTTCGATCTCACTTCCCCAATTATCCACGCGAAAGACTGTCAAGGTCGAACCCAGACTGTTTTTGGCAGCCTGCGACAATGCATCTCGCGCAACCTTCGTTTCATTCCAGTCTACTTTTATCGTATTTGGATACGCTGGATCGCCATAGGATTTGTCATAAAAATGTTCTGCCGTAACAGTTCCGATCAAATATTCTCGTGTTTCTTTGAAATAGGTAAAGATCTTATCTCCTTTTTTAATTTCTCTACTGAAACGCCACACTTGATTGACCCAGCTTTTCTGGACTTCGGTTTGCTTTCCGCATAAACTTCAGCAGCTTTTTCAATCAATTCATCCTTTGATTGAAATTGTTTAGAGTCTCCTAACTGAGGCCATCCAATCGACGCAATCCCATGTTCTTTCCAAACAGGGATCAGTTCATTATTATCACCGGCACGTATCATCCACCATCTTTTCAATATTAATCCCCTCACTATGCTTAAATTATAAATGCCTACTTGAAGTTGAATGCTTGGATTAGTCCAATACACTTTGGAATTCAAGATAGTGCACAGAATACATTCCTTATTGCCCTTAAACAAAAGACATCCAAATAACTATAGATGCCTTTCCATGTGTTGTTATTTATTTGGTTGGTCTTCTGTAAGAACTTCTTTTAATAAATCCATAGCATTTTCCTCTGTCGGGTCATGCGTCCCGAGTTCACCACGAAAGGCTTTGGAGAGAATAGAATGTTTTATTTTATCTATTTTTTCAATGATATTTGTTGTTTTTTCTGCAACTGTTAAATTATTAAGCATCCTTTCTAAAATTTTTTTTAGAATTAACTGTTCTTCTTTTGGCGGAACTGGAACAATTAACTTAAGAAGCTCTTTTGACGATACTCTCGGGAGATTTACTCCACTAGAATTCTCACTTGAATACTTTACTACCTCTGGTAACCCAATATAATAATTAAGTAGTTCATTCTCCATTTCTCCATTAGGTCTTAACACCAAAATATCAGTGGAACAAATTCCATCAAAAGATACAATGGCGTGTTTATTTAAATAAGGGCGTAATCGGCCATATAATAAATCGCCGTCTTTAAATGCTTTTTTCGCACTTTTAATACCTTCCGAATTTGAAGTAGTAATTATACCCCCACCTTTTGATAAATGTTCTAATCCAATATATGGCTTAATATCATTTGCTTGAGGATCATATTTTTCTTTTACTTCATCTACCAAATCGGATAGAGGTTTCCAAGTCCAACCCGGAGGAAGAGTATTTCCAACAAAGGGTTGTGAAATAATCGATTGATTAACATAATTATTATTTTGATTTTGAGCAGTCAATTCTCCTTTAAATCCCTTTTTTATAATCGCAGCACGTCGCAGTTCAAATGTTCCCTTTGCTTCTTCAATTAATTGTTTTGCTTTATCAACATTATCTAACAATCTTTCAACTTTGTTAGCAATACGTTTTTGTTCACTTAATGGTGGTAAAGGAATAGGTACCAAAGACATCTTTGATTTATTAATAATAGAAACAGTAGTGGCATAGGACCGATTGTTTAGTTCACTTTGAAAATAAGGTGTTATCGCTTGATAATAATTAAAAAGCGGATTGATTATTTTTTTTCTCGGTACAAGAGAATTAATTTGTTGGTTGGTACTACATTCAAAATTATTAAAGGCAGCCTTACCAATAGATCCAATGCAACAAATCAAAGTAGACTCAGAGGGAATTACTTTAGAAGCTTCTTTACCCTCATTAGTTAGATACTCAGATGCCCCCTTTGCATTTTTTTCATCGTCAAGTTCTGTCGGTTTTATAAAAGGAAAATTTCCACCATAGTATTCCTTCTTCTTTTTAGAGGGAGTCGAACCAGTCACTATATTGTTAAGTGTGCCAACACTCACCCAAATCCAATTCTCCGGCACTTCATAAGGCTGCTCCTCTTCCGACACCAGCGCCTCATCCAGTAACTCCTCAACTGTCTTATTTTGCTTCTTACTCATCTTTACCTGCCTCCACTGCTTTCAGTTCATCGATGACATCATTCAACAGGCTGGTAGCTTTTTGCAGTTTTTCCACAGCATCTTCTGCTGATTCGATCGGGTCTGGGAGATTTTCATACATGGTCAAAGATTCATCGGCGATCAAACCGATATCAAGGCTGTCATCTTTCTTCCGGATATCATCACGAGTAAAATGATTCCAGCGTTCATCGTCAACTTTAGACCGGTCTTCGGCTTGATATGCTTTTACAAAATCATCAAAGTGTTTTTCCGTTAATGGTGTGCGTTTCCCGAAGCTTGGCATATTGGTGCGCATGTCATAAACCCAGACATCGTTTGTATTGTCTTTGTCCTTTTTCCCGCGGTTAAAGAACAGCACATTGGTCTTGACACCTTGCGCATAGAAAATTCCTGTTGGCAGGCGCAGGATTGTGTGCAGGTTGCATTTATCCATTAAATCAGCACGGATTTGCGCACCCGTCCCGCTTTCAAACAGAACGTTATCCGGTAACACAACTGCTGCTCGTGCTTCACCATTTGCTTTCAATGAACGATAAATATGCTGCAGGAAGTTCAATTGTTTGTTTGTGGTTTCAAATGTCAGGTCATCACGTGTCGGGCGCTCACCGCCTTTTTTCGTGCCAAAGGGCGGATTCGTCATGACAACATCAAAGTTTTTCATAGTTGAACCCATTTCAGATAGCGTATCGCCAAGTTTAATTTCGCCGCGCATATTATGCAGCAGGGCATTCATTAATGCCAGACGATGGGTATCTTTAACAAGTTCGGCACCGGTAAAGGCTTCATAACGTTGAAACTCCGCTTCTTTCTGGCTCAAATCAAAATGATCGTCAGTTTTTGATTTGATATGTGTATCGCCGGCAATCATGAACCCGAACGTACCGGCGGCAGGGTCATTCAACCGCTCACCCGGTTGTGGATCGATTAGTCTAACGATGACATCGATCAGCGGACGTGGTGTGAAGTACTGTCCGGCACCTGATTTGGTTTCACTGGCGTTTTTCTCCAGCAGCCCTTCATACAAATCACCAAGCCCTTCTTCTCTGGCGCTGTACCAGTCAAGGTCATCAATGGATCGGATGATTTTTTCAAGATTCTTTGGCTCATCAATATTCGTTGTGGCATTGGTATAAATCTGTTTTACAATCTCACTGTCGACTTCACCCAAGTCCAACAAGAGCTGCCGGTAGTGTTTGTGCAATTCCACGCCATGCTTGTTCGTCAATGAATCCCAGCGGTACTGTTCCGGTATGTCTGCTTCATTGTCTTTCTCTTTCATCATTTTTAAGAACAGTATATAAGTTAATTCAGTAACGTACTGATGATAGGTGATCCCATCGTCACGCAGCACATTACATAGATTCCATAGTTTTTGTACGATTTCCTGATTTCCCACTAAGCTTCTTCCCTTTCATCATATAATGCTTCATTAATTTCTTTGACAATGTCGTCCAGTTGTCCATCAAAAATTTTGTTAAGCCGTTTATAACCGCCACTGCTTTTAAATGGCTCGAAATTAAATGCTTTTTCCGGATTCGGATCGAGAATGCTTTCTTTAAGCAACTGTTTTTCAATTTTTTGGAGCCAATCTTTCTGTGCTGGCGGCCATACTTTCATTTGGTAGATTTTTTTCATGGCGTTGCGAATACGTTCTTCATGACTAATTAGCGGGTCGCCTAATGCCTGTTTACGTATGAAACTGATGATATCTGCGGCAATGTCTTCATTTTTCGCATCACGCCAAGCTGCCTGCAAATTTTTCTCGTTGTATCCATTCTGATCAAGTGAAATCCTTAGCTGTCTTAAATCCTCGCGCGTTAAATCTTTTGGCCGGGTGCAGATAATTTTCAATGCAGGAATCTGGTTCAAGTTCTCCTGAATATATTGGTTGAATCCTTCCAAATAGTCTTCAGGTTTATCGGCTTTTCCGTAGCCACGATTAACAGAGATAAGTTCATCTTCATGATCGGAAATATATTGTCTCGGTGCTTTGGCATGATTTTCATCAATAAATGAGACAAGAGACGGCTGTTGTTTGAATGTATCCGACACTTGCTCATGACCAGATTTTTTCAAATCGTCCAAAAAGTCATCGACGGACTTGCCGCCAGACAGTGCCTGAAAATCTTCACGCGTTTTATCATTCCATTTTTGCTTTTTCCGTTGGATTTTAGCAATGATTTCCTCTTTTTGCTTCTTGAGGTGGTCGGTATTATCAAGCTGTTCATACTCTTCCGTTAACTGACCAAGTGTCACTTTAGGCTTTTGAACAACGGGTTTCATGTCAGTATAGGGCTTTAACGTCTCATACAGACCAACCGCATCAAAAATATTAAAGTGGTCCTTACCAATGTCATCACTTCGTCTTGTGGCCCGGCCTAACATTTGCTCATACAAAATACGTGAGCGCACTCTTCTTAGAAACACCAGATTTGATATACGCGGTACATCAATTCCAGTTGTCAGCAAATCAACGGTGACAGCAATTTGTGGCAGGCGTTCATTTTTATAATGTTTAATGGCCCCGAGAGGATCTTTTATCGAGCCAGTAATTTTTGCGACCAGATTATCCTCTATCTCGCCATATTTTTCAGTTAGCGCTTGTTTCAGAAGGCGTACAACCATATCAGCATGATCATCCGTCGCGGCAAAGATTAGCGTCTTGCCTTCCTGGTCAGGATGAATATAGTTTGTCAATTCGTTTATAATGACTTTATTGAAGTTTTCCGTAATGACAAGCTTATTAAACTGGGTCACTTCAATGTTCACTTCATCTTCCAGTCGCTCTTTCTCCACACTGCCCGTAGCGCTATCGTATACCGCAACTTCTTCACCAACTTGCCAGTTAATCCCTTGCTGCTTCAATGCTGTTTCAAACTGATACGGTGGCTCATGGTCGATCAAATAACCATCAACAACAGCCTCACGGTAAGAATAGTTAAATACCGGGTCACCAAAGATATCAACTGTATGCAGAGCAGGGGTGGCAGTCAGACCAATCCGGACCGCATCAAAATAATCGAGAACTTTACGATATTTGCTGACATAATCACGGTGATCCCGGAAAAGGAATTCCACATCGCTCATTTCCTTATCCAGCGTATACCCACGATGCGCCTCATCAACAACAATACAGTCGTATTGATCGATCGTCGGCACGTCTTCGTCCGATTCGTTATAAAACAGCCGCTTCACCATACCCTGAACGGTAGCGATATGCACTTTCGTTTCCGGGTTGGCCTGTTTCTCTTGCAGTGATTGTAAGTTGTAGATCTGGGTGAATGACTGGTAGTTTTCCAGCTTTGAATCTTTAAAAGCGGCTTCAGCCTGTTCTCCAAGGGCTGTACGGTCAACAAGAAATAAAATGCGTTTAAAACGATCCGCCTTGACTAATCGGTAAATCAATCCAATCGCCATACGCGTTTTCCCTGTACCGGTCGCCATCGCTATCAGGATTTCACGCTGATCGTTTGACAATGCGTTTTCAACTGCACGGATAGCTTCATTCTGATAGCCGCGCAGACCTAAATAGTCCATATTTTCATCCTCAAGATCCGCTGCAGCTTTATCGATATCTTTTTTCAGAAGATCTGTCAAACCCTCAGGGGAATACCAGCCTTTTAATGGACGCGGGTGGTTTGTGGACTTGCGCGCATCAAGAAACCAAATACCGGATTTTTGCTCAATTTGCTGCAAGTATTCCCGGCCATTTGTCGCAAATAAAAACGGTACCTGATAATCTCCCAGGGCTCATGAATGATTTCATCCCCATGTTGCGTAACTTGTTTTGCATATATTTTTGCCTGTTCAATATCGGCAGGAATATCTTTACTCGCTTTCTTCGCTTCCACAAGACCGATTAATTCCAAGCCAACGAACAATGCATAATCAGCATAGCCTGTTCCAAGCGGCCACTCAGCAATTGCCATATTGCGATTTTTTTCCGGACGTGTCCCGTTACCAAAACGGAGATTGTCCGTATCGGCTTCCCACCCGGCATGACTCAATTTTTCATCAATAATTAAACGGGTCTCCGCTTCACCCAAGTTAACAATGCTGCCGAACTGTTTCGCGTTGGCCTTGCGCTGGGCTTTTTCCTGTTCGGACTTGTAGAGCTGCTGCTTGCGTAGCTTGTCCAGCTCTTCCTGCAACTGCTCTGCTTTTTCTTTATAAACCGATTCAAGCTGATCCGTCTCCCGCTGGTTACTCTGCATTGTTTCAGGTTCTATATAAGCGGGCGCTTCAAAATCCCACTCGCCATATACCTGCATGAACCAGACACTCAGCTGGAAGGACATATGTAATAATCTTGAGGCTTCTTCAGGTGTGCCATATCCTTCATGAACTGCTTTATTCCCTTTACGGCGAATCATGTTTAATATTTCATATAATTCATTGTTTAAAAGTTCTTCCCGACTCAACTCGTTTAACCGGTCAACTTGTTTAAGCTCATACGGCTCATTCAGCTCTTCCAGTGCGTAAATGAACTTGGTTACCGTCTCACCAAATAGTCTGAGCTTGATAAGCGTCGTGTTCGGATCCTGATAAACATTCCGTTCAGCCGTTTCACCGAGGTTTCCAAGCAACGGCCAATGCTCCTTTAAAAATGAAAAGTTGCTATTCTCCATACACTCACCTCATAAAAGGTACTTTCCTACTATTATTATAGTACATTTGGAAGGAGATTACATTGGGAAAATGATAACAATAATAATGTATCTTCCCCCCATTCAACCATAAGCAGTTTTACCGCTTAAACGGTGCTTAATATTTTTACAGACACTAATTAATTTCTTGATCGAAGTATTGTATAGTAAAGCAGACTAATTACTAAAATGAGTAAATTAAAAAATTCGCCAACCTTCTGCATTATTCTTCTATTCATATAACAATCATAGACAATAATTGTTATAATGGTAGTAAATATTACCTAATATGACTCAAAATAATATGCAGGGGGTAAAATTGTGGAGCCAGTTGTCACATGTGATTATGAATACGATGAAAAGGTAAGCTTCGCCTTACAGCAAAACCATGTACCAGTTGTTAAGTTTCTGTCCATCAGCAACGAAAGTCCTGACAAACTAACGAATCTTAACATTGAAATTACTTCAAATCCCTCATTTTCCGAACCCAAAACAATCAACCTAGAGGTGTTAGACCCAGAGGAGAGTGTCGAATTTCGACCGGATATTCAATTATCATCCGACTTCCTGAGTAACCTAGACGAAAGCATAAACGGCTTTCTCGAAATAAAAGTTAAGTCTGAATCAGACGAGCTCTATAAAAAGCATTTGCCTATAGATGTTTTATCCTTTGATTCATGGCCGGGTTCCTCTGTTCTTCCAGAAATCATTTCAAGTTTTGTTACACCTAACCGTCCTTTTGTCATGGAAATTATTAAACAGGCATCTAAAATCATGGAGAAAAACACCGGGTCGAATGCAATGGATGGCTATCAAAGCGGAGATCCTAATCGTGTAATAGCCCAACTTTCCGCCATTTATTCTGCTATACAATCCTATGATATTGCCTATGCTAATCCGCCCGCAAGCTTTGAATCGGAAGGACAAAAAACGCGCTTCCCAGATATGATTAAAGAGCAGAAATTGGCAACTTGCCTTGATTTAGCATTATTATACACTGCTTGTGCAGAAGCGATAGGCATTTACCCTATTATCGTTTTCTTCCAAGATCATGCATTCCCAGCTTTTTGGCTGACAGAGTATTCGGCTCCAGAAAGTTTCCAGGACGACAAAAGTCTATTGACCAAAAATATCGCAAGCGGCATTAACGATATAATTGTTGTGGAGTCAACTTTTTTAACAAACAATAATACTACATTCAACAGTGCCGTTAAAACAGCAGAAAACACTTTGAACAAACCGGATTATTTTCGTTTTTTTGTGGACATACACAGAAGCCGTATTGGTCAAATTAAACCTATTTCCCTTAAGACTGGCAGTGGTGATAGGATTCAGGCATCTGCCCAGCCGGATGAGCCCATTAAAATTAATGATAACTTCGCCTTTGAAAAAGTAGAGGTTATACCTGAAAGTGAGAGCCCAATAGATGAGCTAAATCAGCATGAAAGTAAAGTTACCTATTGGCAAAACAAGTTGATTGATATGAGTATGCGCAATAATTTATTAAATTACCGCATAACACAGGGAATCCCTGTAGTTACCTCAGATCTTGCTCAGATTGAAGATACATTATCTATGGGAAAGAAAGTCTTCATTGAGCCTTTGCCAAGCGAACTTCGAAATAGAGTCCGTGATTTTAAGGATCAAAAGGAGCTCCTGAATACCCGAATACTCACTGAAGATATGCAGAATAATAGATTGCGCTCCACCTTGACTGATTCAAAGCTGGAGAAAGAACTTGTCAAGCTTTACCGAAAAGCACGAAATACACTGGAAGAATCAGGGGCAAATTCGTTATTTATAGCACTCGGGTTTTTAAAATGGTTTGAACCAAAATCTTATAAACAAGAACGTTTCGCGCCGATTTTATTATTGCCGGTGGATTTAGTTCGATTATCCGCCAAAAAGGGTTATTATATACGGGCACGTGATGAAGAAATACAGATAAACATATCTCTTATCGAATACTTAAGACAAAATTTCGGCATTGATGCCTCAAGATTATACGATGTCCCAAGAGACGAGCATGGGGCTGACGTGAAAAAAGTATTAACGATGATGCGCCGAATCATTATGTCAATGAAAAATTGGGACGTCCATGAGAACGCCAGTATTGGTGTATTTTCTTTTTCAAAATTTATTATGTGGAATGATCTTGTCAATCATGCCGACGAGTTAAAGGAAAATAAAGTAGTAGAGAGCTTAATGGAAGGAAACTATGTAGGCGAATTAAATGATTCGATGACCGAGCCTTTGACAACAGAAAAAGATGAAGAAACTGCCATGTACGCTCCGTTGAGTTCGGACAGCACCCAGACAGAAGCCATTTTGGCAACTGGTGAAGACAACAGTTTTGTACTGCATGGACCGCCTGGCTCAGGTAAATCACAAACGATCACAAACATGATTTCACATGCACTTGCAACAGGAAAAACAGTTCTTTTTGTTGCAGAAAAAATGGCTGCGTTAAATGTTGTTCAAAAGCGACTGTCCGAGATTGGTTTAGGAGATTTTTCCCTGGAGGTACACTCCAACAAAGGGCAGAAAAAAGATATCCTTGCTCAGCTGGAAGCATCTTTTAATGCTCAAAATAAGACAAAGGGTACAGATTGGAGCACCAAGTTTGAAGAAATAAAAACACTCAAGAAAGAATTAAATCAATATGTCAATGACTTGCATAAACAAACAACGCTCGGCCAAAGTATTTTTGAGATGATAGAAGCTTATTCCGGAGTAAATGCACCAACTTACACGATTAAATTTGACAGAAAGCAAGTTGCAGATATGGATGAGGTCACTTTTAACCGTTCAAAGCAACTGATCGAGAATATTACTGTGGCCGGAAAAACCTGTGGAAAAGTGACAGATAATCCATGGATTGGCATAAGACAGACGAACTACTCGTTAAAGCTTGAAGACACTGTCAAAGAAGCGTTATCAAGTATTGAACCTAATGTTTCAAAGCTGCTTCAATTGGACAATTCTTTTACAGACTTTGGATTAGCGAGTAACGAGAAAGACTATCATTGGTATGCATTCCTTCATAAGGTTATTCCTTATCTGCGCGGTATACCACAAGCAAATTTAAATCTTATGAGTGAAAAAAACTTCAATACCATTAAGTTAGAAATTCTGGAAGTCACAAATCATGGAAAACAGCGTGACCATGAAACGAATAAAGTGGAAGAACGTTTTGATAAATCAATCTTAAAAATGGATACTGAATCGCTTCTCCAGGAATTAAGACTTGCTGAAAACAGCTGGTTTTTCAAGAAAATGCTTGGGCAAGGCAAAATTAAAAAAGAACTGAAGAAATACCTTAAAACCAAAGATAGCATTGATTCTGATGAGCTGGAGACCATTATTAACGACATCAAATCTATACAGAAAAAGCAGGAATTCCTGGAGCAGAACGATCAGCAAATGAAAGACTATTTCCCTGATTTATGGCATGACACAGCAGGTGATTGGCAGGAAATTGAACGTGCGGTAGAATGGATGACTTCTGTCCAGATAAATATTGCTGAATATAAGCAGTCACAACAATTTTCAGCAGATTTTGCTCAAGCAGTGCAAGATCATAAACAAGCCTTAACAACTTCCAGCTTAAAAAAACAAATGGAATCCTTTACGGCTGGATTCGAAGATATTATGAAACACTTGGAAGTAGTTGAAAATGAGCTGGCCACTGATAATTTACACGAGCCCGACCAGCACGATTGGGCAAACTTCATAAATGATAAAGCTGACCGCTTAATCAATGCATTACGACAGCTCAAAGATAACTGCCATCTGGCACAGGTCATTCAAGAAGCAGAATCATCCGGTTTAAGCCATGTAACGGAGCCGTATCAATCAGGTTATCTAAATTACCATGAGCTTATGCCTGCCTTTTTATATGGGTTATATCGCATACGAATTGACGAAGAGATATCCAGAAGTGAACAGCTATCTTCGTTTTCGAAAGCCAGCTTCGAGAACAAAATTGATAAGTTTTATGAACTTGACGATGAAATTAGCGACCTGACAAAGCTTGAGGTGTACGTTAAATTGATGGCTCGTGTACCAAACCTGATGAATAACGTCATCCAAAGTTCCGAACCCGGGATTTTATTGAAAGCAATCAAAAGTAAAGGAAGAGGCATTGCGATTCGCCAACTATTTGATCGAATTCAAAATTTGCTGCCCAAAATTAAACCGTGTATGCTAATGAGCCCATTGTCTGTGGCTCAATATCTAGATCCGTCATTTCCAAAGTTTGATTTAGTTATTTTTGACGAAGCTTCCCAACTACCGACAAGTGAAGCGATAGGCGCAATGGGAAGAGGAAAAAATGTTGTGGTTGTAGGGGATCCTAAACAGCTGCCGCCTACAAGTTTCTTTAGTGCACAGCAAACTGAGGAAGATTTTGATATGCAAGATTTAGAAAGCGTTCTGGATGACTGTTTAGCGATACGGATGCCACAAAAACATTTAAGATGGCATTATCGAAGTGAGCATGAAAGTCTCATTTCCTTTTCCAATAACCATTTTTATGAAAACAATTTAGTTACTTTCCCATCGGTAGATGATATTAATTCAAGAGTATCATTCAGAAATGTTGAAGGTATTTATGACCGCGGGAAATCGAAACATAATAAAATTGAAGCTGAAGCAGTTGTCGATGAAATATTTTCGAGACTGAGTAATCCCGCGAAGCAGCATGAAAGTATCGGGGTTGTTACATTCAATCAGGTCCAACAAACATTAATTGAAGATTTAATTGACAATCGCCTAAAAGAAAATGCCACCCTTGAAAAATATTTTACAGATGAAGTTCAAGAACCTGTCTTCGTCAAAAACTTGGAAAACGTTCAAGGCGATGAGCGTGATATCATCCTCTTTAGTGTTGGATATGCTCCTGACGAAACAGGCCATATGACATTTAACTTCGGACCGTTAAATCGAGATGGTGGCTGGCGTCGTTTGAATGTAGCCATTTCCCGGGCAAAGAAGGAAATGATGATCTTCGCGTCAATGGAACCGGACCGAATCAATTTATCCCGAACCAATGCAGAAGGGGTTCATAGCTTAAGAGCATTTATGGACTTTGCCAAAAAAGGCGGGGCTGTACCATTGTCATACGAAGATCAAAATAAAAAAACGGATGACAATTCTATTACCATCATCCCCAAAATACAACAGGCACTACAGGAAAAGGGTTATCAGACAGAAATAAATGTCGGCAGTAGTGAATTCAAAGTTGACCTGGCAGTTGTTGACAAAAATACTGAAGGACAATACCTTGCAGCCATTCAATTAGACGGGCATCGATATGCGAACCGTACCACGACACGCGACCGGAATAAACAGGGTGATCTTATGCTGAGCAGATTAGGGTGGCATATTATAAAAGTCTGGTCCATTGAATGGTGGCACAACGAAGAGAAACAAATGAAAAATATATTAACGCAACTGGAAGAAATAGAGAGTCAGTCGAAACAAGATAAAAAAGCAGCAACCGAGGCAATTAAAAACAAGGAAAGAAATATTCATGAAAAGATAAGCAGCCTTATTATCCCAGAAGAAGAAAACGAGGATCAGATTTACGAACCAGCCTTCCTGGAAGATGTTACGATGCCAAATGATCTCTTTTACACTTTTGAAGGCAAACCAAAAATCCGGGAACAAATCATGCATATCGTTGATCAGGAAGCACCTGTAAGCTTCTCTCAATTGACAAAAACAATTATAACTTCGTGGGGTTTTAACAGAAGTGGCACGAAGCTGGAAGCTGTGATCCTTGATTCAATTAAGGCTTTGAAGATTTATGAAACAACTGAAGAAAAAGGAAAATTCCTTTGGAAAGATGAAGAACACTATAAAGCATATTCTGAATTCAGAGTTAAAAAACATTCTCGCAGAGCCGTCCAGGATATTAGTAAGATAGAGTATGCTAATGGTGTACGTAACATTATGAAAACAGCGTTTCGATTACCTAAAGCTGATTTAGTACGTCGAATATCAAAACAGCTGGGCTTTAATCGAACCAGCAGTAATATGGAAAAATATGTCCAAGAAGCTATAGATCTCAATATTGAACGAGGTTTCATCTCAGAAGACGATGAGGGTAATTTAGAAATTAAAAGTTAATCTATGAACAGGGGTCTTAAACATGGTATTTAAGACTCCTTTTTTACGAGATAGGGGTCTGACCCCTTATTTGGTCTGTTTCGCTATTTCCAGTTTTATTATCTCGGCAAATGATGTATAATATATACAGATAGGAAATATATTAATAAAGACCGAATGGTGGTGTTACACCAAACGGCCTTGAGTGCAACAGCCCTTCAAGGGGGCGACTCACAAAGTGAAAGTAATTCCACCCTAGTTGCTAGTCAGGCTGACAGGGTGGTTACTTCTTTACTGACAGAATTGCAACGACAAGCGTCGCGAACGCAATCATTACGATTAATGACTCGTAAACTGTCATAGGCATCACCCCCTTTCTATCAAAGGGAGTGAGCCACCACCCATGAAAGCCTTATTACACTGTAATCTATTATATCATAGTTACAGGAGACTGTATCACCGATAATCTTACTCGAACAGTTCCAGACACTGTTCGATTTATTTTTGTACCACTTTGAATTAAAATGCTTCTGCAGGTATTCCCCCCTGGCTTTATTAATTCCATAGCTTCATAAGGCATCATGTTTTTACCTGCAATGTAAACCCACTTTCAAATTACCTTTAACCAATGATCGGTATACACATTTCTGTACACCCAAACACAATTAAACAACTTTTCACAATAAACATCTCCAAAAACAGGCTCATTCATCAAAAATTATCAAAATATTATTGTCATTCACAAATATTCCTGTATACTATATCAAAAAGATACATATCATATTGATAGGTGATTCCATGAAGAAATCCAATGATACGAAATATGCCATTCTCGGGCTGCTCACGACGGATTGCCGCTCGGGGTATGCTATTAAGCAAATGATCGACCGGAGTTTGAATCACTTTTGGAAGATCAGTTATGGCCAAGTTTATCCGATGCTGAAGCAGCTTGTGACGGATGAACTGGCGACGGTTCGGGACACAACGCAAGCTGGCGGGCCGGATAAAAAGGAATATTTTATCACAGAAAAAGGCGAGGCGGCATTACAGGAATGGTTGCAAACCCCGATTGACAAGATACCTGCTGAAAGGAATGCTGTGCTGCTGAAGCTTTTTTTCAGCCGCCATCAGTACGCTGACACGACCATCAGACAGCTTGAAGATTATCAGGAAAAACTTAAAGAGCGGTACAGCACGTATGAAGTGATTGAGGAGACGATTGCCTCACATATGCGTAACAAACAGGATGCACCATATTGGCTTTTCACCCTGGATTATGGCAAACGACGGACAAAAGCCGCGATTGATTGGTGCACTGACACGATTGATCAAATTAATTCTGGGAGGGATAATCATGGGTAACCACATTTTTGAAGGGCGGTATACAACGGAAAACAACCGGGATGTTGTCGTATTTTTGATTGGCATGCGCATCAACAAACGGCTTGCCATCCGGAAATGGCTGCCGGTTTTTACGACAATGCCGGGCATGATTCGGGAGTTGTATGAAAATCAGGAGGAGCTTGGTTTTCTGTCGATGGAAAACTATTTCGGACTGCGCACGACGGTGATGATCACGTACTGGCGGTCCAAGGAGGATCTGCTTGCCTATTCCAAAGGGCAAAAGCATCTCACAGCATGGAAGAATTTCAACCGAAAAATCGGCGATACCGATGCAGTCGGAATTTATCATGAAAGGTATGTCGTGCCACAAGGGCATTATGAAGCGATTTATGGAAACATGCCCGTTTATGGGCTGGCTAAGGCCTCCGGACATATGCCGGTGACTGCTGAGGTAAGGACTGCTGAGAAGTGGTTGAGTGTGAAGTAATTGTGCGTTACTCTGCAGCTGAATCTAAATAATTATAGGACAATCCGTTTCTGTTGAAAATTCAATGCGAAACATCAGCGAGCAGGATTTAAAACCTTCCTAGGCTTCTAGTTTCTATCGTGTTCAATACAGAATAGCAGTATACCGCAGAATGATACATTGACGGTTGAAGAAAATAATTTAAAAAATCTCACCAATCTCTTCATTTCAATTTTATTATTCCAGCAAATGATGTATAATACAATTAGAGATAGAATATATTAATAAGGACCGTTTGGTGCTCTTACACCAAACGGCCCTATGTGCAACAGCCCTTCAAGGGGGCGACTCACATTAAGGAGAGATAACCACCCTAAATGCTTGTCAGGCTGTCAGGGTGGTTACTTCTTTTCTGACAGAATTGCAACAACTAACGTTGCGAACGCAACCATTAAGATTAACGACTCGTAAACTGTCACCAGCATCACCCCCCTTCTGAAAAAGGGAGTGAGCCACCACCCATGAAAGCCTTATTACACTGAATCTATTATAGCATAAGATTTTCCCTTCAAATTCAAAACTTCACTATCTCTCGCCTGCCACTACCAAGGTGCCTGTTACTTCCCGATATTATATTGCTTTAGGCAACGAGATGTTTTGAACTTCCAGTGTGTATGGTTTGAAACACAATCGATTGCAGATGACATTATTCACAATACCTATCGTACACTTATGACACGTGGTCAAAAGGGTTGTTTCGTATTTTGCACAGTTCCCGAATTGAATAAATACTTCCAATCACGACTGAACAAAACTTATGAATATAATGATTTCTCACCTGGCAAAACTGATATGGTTGCAGAAAATAAAGGGTTTTATCATTAATCTCACAAAACTACTGAGTTGATTACAGATCTTTTTCTTACCGAAGACTGGTACAGCCGTGCTATATAGTAATCCATGACCCATTAACCATTTATGACCTATTACACAAAAAAATTGACACCTCAGGTTTTACCATATTTTTCATGGTGTTACAATGATGTCAAATATTCTTTTTAACGAGGTGCGTTAGAATGAAAAAAGGGCTATTGATCATATTAACAGGAGCGATGCTTGTTTTTACTGCAGGAATTGTTATAACTGAAGGAAGCTCTGATATTGAAGCGTCAGATAAAGACTCCGAGGACAGCCAATTTAACCATGACAAAATCGATAAGATTATGGACAATGCCATTAGCCATCATGAAAATATCTTCCGAGACATGCCAACCGAAATCAAGATCTTTTTGAAGAAAAACCCGAAAATGCTTAAAGAATTCGTACAGGGGCCAGACCCTGCATATATGAACAGTATGAATGATGCCATGGGTCTTGTGGAAAATTTCGATAAAAAAGATGCCAAATATTTATATGAAAATGAAGTGAACTCACTTTATAAAAAGGTTCAGAATGACAACAGCGAAGAACCACCAGCCAAAGACATTGTGCCAAGGAAAGAATTGATTAGCAAGCTTGAAAATAATTAACACCAGGTTTTACATGAGGATTTCTTTCTATAGTTGATTGTTCCGCGGACTTAACTATACAAATATCATCATAACGTTTAGCAGATACCTCTCCAGAATGACATACTCTTCTACTAAGATATCATCCATATTACTCAATTAACCGATCCAAACTAGGCTTTATTTCATGATAAGCTACGGCCTTGCATATGCGTTGCAAAGGGCGTAAGGAGATTTTCTTTTGTCTCTTATTCAGTTGATCCAATATTCCCGTAGGTAGGATGTAAAATTCCCATTGATCCATACTTAACGGGTTTATTTTTTCTCGATCTTTTTCATGGAGTAAACAAAAAATATAATAATCCGCAACCGTCGAGTAAGCCCATTTCCAATAATCTAAAATGTGTTTATCTGTCCCTTGAATCATTTGGTTTTCGGATAAGAAATGTCCTACCATAACAAACGCTCCATAATAGAATTATTAATTATGTACTCCTCCAACTTGGGTAACAAGTATTCCTATAAAGTTAATTGTATCTCTTCTGAATTTATTCTTGCAATCATTTCTTAATATTCATCCGCTACAATAAATACAAACAAATTTCATGTAAAACAACCATAATTACATCTTAAAATCAGTGAAACCTGTCTGTATTAATTAACTGATAAAATGGGTGTTAGTTTGAAGACGTGATGAGGAGCTTATTAAACCACATGGCAAGGCTTCAAACTACCAATTTTATCTAGGAGGATTTCGGAATGACGAAACTTAACCATCCAATTAGGACGTCCGTCGTTTCCACCGCACTCGTTGCCTCGTTGGCATTCACACCTGCATTAGGTGAAAATGTATCAGCTAAGGCTAACGCAAGTTCTTCAGATGCTGGTTCTTCTGTTGAAGCATCAGAAACATCACTGTTAAAACAAGGTGACCGCAGTGAAGCAGTCGAGTCCGTTCAATCCGAGCTTGCTTCCCAAGGTTATTATACATATAATCTTGACGGCATCTACGGACCGATCACAAAAGATGCTGTGGAGGATTTTCAGTCCGACAATGGATTGGCAGTTGATGGAATTGTTGGTCCCGAAACGAAGGGAGCCTTATCTTTATCTGGCGACCAAACCGAAGCTAAGTCCGAAACTGAAACACAACCCGAGACGATGAATCTGAATTCAACGTCATCTGGTTCCCCTTCAGATTCTGATGTTGTGGCTACTGCAGAGAGTTTAATAGGAGAATCTTATACATTTGGAGGCGAAACGCCAAGTGAAGGATTTGACAGCAGTGGGTTTATTAACTATGTTTTTGAACAGAATGGCATTAATCTGAGCAGAGAACATGCTGATATGTGGACCTCAGATGGTGAACATGTTGATTCACCTAGTGTTGGTGACGTTGTATTTTTTGAAGCAACATATGATAAAGAGGGCGCTTCACACAGCGGTATCTATATCGGAAACAACCAAATGATTCACGCGGGGACTGAAGAAACTGGTGTTGAAGTGGCTGACATGAATATAGACTATTGGCAAGATCGATATTTAGGCGCTAAATCATTTGATTAACAGTTAAAACGATTAGGATTATACAAAAACGAACGATAATTAGAAAGGGATCGGGGGCTGTTTGAAAATAAACTCCGCTAACCTTCATTATCGTTCGTTTTTTATATTAATTTACAAGTTGTGCCCCGGCCCCCCCTCGCTTATTTTCGGCATTTACAAATCAAAGCCAAAACCGCTTTTGGCTGAAGTTGTCACAGATTTCGCTGAAGTTCACAACTTTTTCGCCGAAGTTCACAATATTGGAATATATCCCCACCCATTCATCCGCTTATTTCTATGAAAATAAACACTGCACCGCTTCCAACATTTTTCACACAACGAACATTCATTGTTATAATAGGCTTAATACGTCATAAGATAAAAATCGCCAAAGGTCGTGAGAAAAATGGAAAATACATTAATCATAAGAAACATAATAAACGATCAGGAAGTCAGTTTCGACTTGATTGTAAATGCCAGAAATGATTATGTCGTCAAAACGGAAGAAGTTGATGACACCATCATCGTCAGGGACCTGTCACGGAAACGCAACATAATTACATTCTTTAAATATTACAAAATAGCGGGCATGCTGGTGAAAGAATTAGAGATTACAGATGAAGAGCTGAAGGTCATCGATGAAATTGAAGAGAAATTTAAGCAACAAGCAATCGAACGGGATGCCAAGCGAAAAGAAGACTTGATGAATGGCACAACAACGATTAAAGTGAATAAACGCAGTGGAAAGCTGTTAAATGGTTATGTTATTTTCGGCCATGAAGCAGAGTTATTGAAAGAATTGGGTGTTGCCAAAACCGCAGGCGGGTGGCAGACGTTGGTTGATGAAGAATTCATTGAAGCAGTTGGCGAGGAATTTACATACGAGCAGGCAGCCGCTTATGCAAAACCGTTAGTGGAGAAAAGAGAGAAGGAACAGGCAGAAAAAGACGCTAAGATCGCGGAAGCCAAAAAGACCGGTGAGAAGGTCACAATCAGACAGTGGCAGGAGAAATGCAACAACGCCAGGAAAAACTGTGAGCTGGATAACATGAGTGAAGTCGCGTTACCTGACGGAAAAACTAAAATCGAACGACGGCATACAGCGGAATAGGTTTCTTAAGGCCTGTGCTAGTCACTTTCCGAATTTTGTCAATAAATGTCGAATGGAATAAGGAGTTAATAAGAAAATGGTGCCAGGCACTGTTTGCCAATTTGGTGTCACCTCATTGATGTGGAAGACTAATTTCGCATCCATTAGTAAAAGAAAATTCTGATATTTAACCGTTGACTTACTCAACTCCATAATATACCTTTATAGTAAGGGTATAATAGATACCCTACCCTCTTTAAGAGGGAGTAATAATAGTGAACGAGATTGGGCTTCTAACGGCTGTTTTAGGTCTCATTACAGCGATCGTTGGTTTTGTTGCGTCAATCGTAACGACGTATCGGGATTTTCATTGTCGAAAAGAAAAGAATCCAACTCCGCACCAACCGGAGAAGGATTCTAAAACTAACAACCGAGGTTAAGGGGAATCATCCCCTTGCCTCACCACTATTATATGTTTATCATGCCCTTGCCATACCACATTTGTCAAGGAGTTGATCCGATGCTCACAGCGACTATTGCTATTTCCATCGCTTAATGCTCATCACCCTGTCGACATTTGTGCTTTTGTACAAAACACGCTGGAAGAGAAACAAAAACAGTTGATGTATGCGAGGTGGACTATATGACTTCCAAACAACCGGTGCAATACTATGGACTAAAGGAATTTGCTGACATTGCCAAAGAAGAAGGGATGTATTACAGCACACGGCAGTTATCCGTTTACAAAGGAAGAGATAAACTGCCTGAACCTACCGTCATGATCGGGGACAAAGCCGGATGGACAAAAGACCAGATCGATGAATGGATTAAGCAGATTAAAGAGAAAAAGAGCGAAAGAAATAAATAATGAGTATGCCCCTCCCCTGCTCCATTTCGCCGTTCGTTGCGTTCACTGTCTTTACTATTCCAATTATTGAGGAGATTAGATAATGAGACAAAAAAGCAGCAAAAAGCCCGTGCCAGCGCTACCTGATTTTTGGGGAAGATCAAAAGAACCAATTGAAAAAGAATATAAGGATTGGATTTACAACCAATATTTCAGCCGGGACGTCTTAACAATCTACTGTGACGCATCGGTGAATGCACAGAAAAAGATGGCAGCAGGTTTCTGCTATGTTTATAATGGAACCGTGACGAAGAAATATCAATTAATTAATAAAACCAGAGATTGTTCAATTTCCGTATTTGCTGAGATTATAGCCATTATCAGTGCTCTGAAAAAATTCCCTCAAAATGTCAGAGGAAGTTATTCAAGCGTGCTGATCTATAGCGATCTGGATTATATTGATAATATCCTGACACAAAGAACTTCATTTAAAAATACCTGCCTCAAAAGAGCACAGAAGGAATTAATCTTCACATTTGAACAGACATCACGCCAACATCCAAACACCAAGGTAGATATCTCACCACTAACCAGAAACCAAAAGAAGCATAATCCATTTTTGAAAGCCGCTCACAATGCTGCACGAGAACTGATTACATAAGAAGATTGGTTGGCTTCAGAATCTGGAGATAGGTTTAAATGATTCGGCAGGCCGGGGGATAGCCATATAATGAAAAGCCGATCCGGGTCTATTGACATCACTGCAATAGTATATTAAAGTTTTTGTTACCTAATTTCATATAACTTATCCAGAGTGGCTGAGGGATCTGGCCCTGTGAAGCCCGGCAACCTGCAGACGTAATTGTAAGGTGCCAACTCCAGCAAATCGCGGTTTCAAGCGTTTTGAAAGATAAGGTGTCCGGACGAACGCCTTCCAAAACGGAAGGTTTTTTTGTTTTTTAAACTTCTAGTTGATTTGAATGGTTGAGGGTTGAGCCTCTTCAAAAGTGGATGTGTGTGACCCCGCAAGTGGGGTACGGGCCAAAGAGGTTTGCCCGCGGAGAGTGCGTCTATTTCCACTGCGTTCGCAAAAAAGCAACAACCCCTGTAAATACAGGAGACAAGCAGTGATATATCGACCTTCCACAATACATCAATCCGTTATTTTTCCACAAACTTGAACCAACAAGAATGCAGCAGCGAATGGAGGAACAGCAATGAATGCACCGGAAATGAACAAAGGACGCGCATCGGCATTATTGCCATTTATCATATTTCTAGTTTTATTTATCGGTTCTGGACTTCTCAATGGAGATTTTTATAAATTACCAGTACTTGTTGCCGTCTTTATCGCTGTTTTGGCTGCATTATTCATGAACAGAAAAATTGCTTTTCAAGATAAGCTTGACCACTTGACTAAAGGGGCCGGACACCCCAACATCATGCTAATGGTCATGATTTACCTGCTGGCCGGTGCGTTCTCCGCGGTTGCAGAGGGGGTCGGTGCAGTTGAATCAACCGTCAATCTCAGCCTGACTTTTGTGCCTGAAAACTTACTGATTGTTGGCTTATTTATTATCGGCTGCTTCATTTCCATTTCTATGGGGAGTTCTGTCGGCACGGTCGTTGCGCTCGCTCCGATTGGTGTCGGTCTCGCCGATCAGACCGGAATGAGCACTGCATTGATTTTAGGATCCATCATCAGTGGGGCGATGTTCGGTGATAATTTATCAATCATTTCGGATACAACCATTGCGGCCGTAAAAACACAGGCTGTCAAAATGAACGATAAATTTAAAGTCAACATCTTTATTGCTCTTCCGGCCGCCATCGTGACTGCTGTTATTTTTGGTGTCATGACATGGGATGCCGGCGGCTCGATCAGCGGTGATCACCCGTATGACTTGGTAAAGGTGCTTCCCTATCTTGCTGTACTTACTTTTGCCGTCGCTGGGGTAAATGTGATTTACGTGTTGATCGGCGGAATCGTTTTCGCCGGGGCAGTCGGGCTTTTTTACAGTGCGTTTGATGTCATGGAATTCCTGAATTTGCTTGGTGATGGTATGGCCGGCATGCAGGAATTGGCCCTTTTGTCGATTTTACTTGGCGGATTGGTTGAACTGGTTCGTGTGAATGGTGGGATCGACTTCCTGCTGCACACCATCAGCAAGCGGATTCACTCGACAAAAGGGGCTGAAGCGGGCATTGCCGGACTCGTCAGTGTCTTTGACGTTTCAACGGCCAATAATACCATTGCGATTATCAGCGTCGGCTCATTAGCTAAACAGATTTCAGGACGATTCGGTGTCGACCCGCGCCGGACAGCTAGTGTGCTGGATATTTTTGGAGGTGCTTTTCAGGGGATTTTGCCATATGGTGCACAATTGCTGGCGGTAGCCGGTGTTGCATCGATATCGCCTGTTTCGATCATGCCCTATTGTATTTATCCAATTCTGCTCGGAATAGCCGGTGCGATCGCCATTGCAACGGGGTACCCACGGTTTTCGACGAGAGGAAATTAATGGGGGCTCCATGGATGATAGCAAGGGTTGCTTCAGATTCTTAATGAATAATTTCCCCTTATAATGTATAGTTGAACATAATACTTAAGACGAACGGTAACAACTTTTTATACAAGGGATGTACAATGAGAAAAATTATTTTATCGACGGAAAGTGGAGCGGATTTACCGAAGAAGTTGGCTGACAGAAGTGCTGTTCAAATCGTTCCGATGCACGTCATCATGGATGGGCAGGATTATTTGGATGGGACGTTGCCCGTAAAGGATATTTATGACTATTATGATCGCACCAAAAAAATACCCTCTACAACATCGACAAATGCCAATGAGTATCATGACTTTTTCACAAAGATAAAAGCGGATTTTCCTGATTGCACCATTATTCATATTGGTTATACGTCAAAGGCATCTTCTTCCTTCCAAAATGCGATCATCGCTTCAGAGGACTTTGATAATCTTTTTCTCATTGATGCTTTGAATGTGACTGGTGGATTAGCTGCTATTGTGATGTATGCAGTTAACTTGTTAGAGAAAGATCCTGCGATTGAACCTGATAAATTGATAGAAAAAATTGAAGCAATTATTCCTAAATCAAGGCTTGCGTTTGTTCCCGGCAGCTTAGAATTTTTAAAAGCAGGTGGACGTGTCAGCAATATGGCCTATCTTGGAGGGGCTTTATTGAAATTAAAGCCACGCATTGAATTAGTTGAAGGAAAACTTATTTCTACAAAGAAGTATCGCGGGAAAATGAGTAGTGTTGCAGAAAAACTCATGGAGGATTATTTAAATCAGTACGACATCGACCGGGAACAACTCTATTTCCTATACTCAATCGGACTTGATGAAAGTATCATGCAGCGGATGGACGAAATCGCAAAAGAAAACCAATTCAAAAATATAAAATGGATGCAGGCAGGTGCTATGATTTCGACTCATGCAGGACCTGGGGGCTTTGGGATTGCAGGATTAGAAGTTTAACTTGGTGCCTTCACTTACCGAAGCTCTGACTTAATTTTGTATTTCTCCGAGGTCCGATGCATGGTGTGGCTCATTTTCCTAAGCCAAAATATGATTATACAGCTTTCCCATTTTTGGAATGGTCATTGTCTATAACTGTAAATGAAGCATAGAGAAATTGTTTTTGCGAGGGAGGGCTTCGAGTGGATGAACTTATCGGATTGTTAATCTTTATTATTATTGGGTTCTTTTTATACAAAAAAGGTATTTTGAAATTCATAGATGTAAGGAAAAATAAATATTTTCACAATCATCGGCGTAATAAACTTGATATCTCTTATGAAAAATTTAAAGGCTCTGATGATTATTATTTTTTCCTGAAAAAATCTGAACCATTTACCTTCCAATTTGATGTCATTGTAGAAGAAGGTTCGTTGACACTCGAACTGAGAAGTATGAAAGATCTTTTATACACGAAAACATTCACAGCTGATGAAAATGGAACGTTCACTTTTACTGCAACAAGACGTTTTCATACACTAAGCGTTGAGGGTCACGATACAAAAGGTAGCTGTCACATGAAATTTCTGAAAAACCAAACCTGATGCCTGTCAGCCTTCCTGAGTTGTTGTCGGCTTTCCGGCTGATGTTCCCGGTACCAGCCCCATAACAATCACTCACTTTTACCCCTTTTTCAGCAAAACTCTCGATTGTCATGACTTGGTGTCTGTGTCACTTACCGATTTTTATCAATAAATGTCGAATGGGGTTTTCACATAAACGAAAAGTGCACAGCAATATGCTAAGATGCCAAGCCTGTTCGCTAAACTTTTTGTTTTATTATTCGCACAAATGATGTATAATATAAACAGGTAGGAAATATATTAATAAAGACCGATTAGTGCTTTCACACCAATCGGCCTTGTGTGCAATAGCCCTTCAAGGGGGCAGCTCACATTGAGGAGAAGTAATCCACCCTAAATGCTGGCTAGGCTGACAGGGTGGTTACTTCATTTCTGACAGAATTGCAACAACAAGCGTTGCAAACGCAATCATCACAATTAATGACTCGAAAACTGTCATAGGCATCACCCCCTTTCTATAAAAGGGAGTGAGCCACCACCCATGAAAGCCTTATTACACTGAGTCTATTATAGCATAGGTGCCTTGAATTAAGTATTGTTTAATTATCTTCCTCTTCCTCAAATCTTCACTGCAATTTATGAATTATAGCTATTCATATTTTCCTGTTTGTATTTCTGGTTTCAATACCCTGACATATTTTTAAAACACAGGATGCAAACTTTTCCTCTATCTGTATATTAAAACTGTGGCTATACAAAATTATGATTATGTTTATGATACAAACAAAGACCGCATGGTGCGCATACACCGAACGGCCTCAGATCATCAAACAAAAGAATGATTATATAACTGTAACAATCCGCATGGTTGTCATTCCGGCCCCATTTTTCAAGACCGGAACAACTTTACCTGATGCAAGGAATATTCACGGGGCTTATTCTTTGATTTGTCCTTCACCGCGGATTATATATTTCGTTGAGGTTAACGCGGGCAGTCCCATCGGTCCGCGGGCATGTAATTTTTGTGTGCTAATGCCGATTTCAGCGCCAAATCCGAATTCAAAACCGTCTGTAAAACGCGTTGAGGTGTTGTGATAAAGAGCTGCCGCATCCACATTGTTGAAAAATTCCAGCACATGATCGTCCGTTTCTGTAATAATCGCCTCGGAATGGCCTGTGCCATAACGGCCGATATGTGCGATGGCATCATGCACGTTTGATACAATTTTGACGGCTAAAATTTTATCCAGGTATTCGGTTTCCCAGTCTTCTTCTGTTGCCGGCGTGAGATTCCTTGCTATTTCCCGCGCTCTGTCATCGCCACGCAATTCAACATCATGATCTTGAAGAGCTTTCACAAGTTCAGGCAAATTATTTTTCGCCCACGTTTCATGTACAATGACTGTTTCCGCAGCGTTACAGACTGACGGGCGCTGTGTTTTGGCATTGACGGTGATATCAATCGCCATTTGCGGATCAGCGCTTTCATCAATAAAGATGTGACAATTTCCCGAACCTGTTTCCAATACCGGAACGGACGATTGTTCCACAACGGTTTGAATGAGATTCTTTCCGCCGCGTGGAATCAGAACGTCAAGATAGTCATTCAGCTTGAACATTTCAGCAGCTGTTTCTCTGCTATTATCTTCAAGCAGCTGCACGGCATCCTCAGGAATGTCCGATTTCTCAAGTGCACGGTGAATAACGTCTACAAGCGCCTTATTGGAATGAAGTGCTGAGGAACTGCCTCTTAGAAGGACGGCATTTCCTGTTTTTAAACAAAGACTTGCGGCATCCACCGTCACGTTAGGTCTTGCCTCATATATCATCCCAACGACACCGAGGGGAACCCTGACCTTTTCGATATTCATGCCATTAGGGCGGTCCCACGATTCCAACACGTCACCAATGGGATCACTTAAGGCAGCCTGTTGTTTGAGCGCATCCGCCATATCATTGATTCTTTGGTCATTTAACACAAGACGGTCGATCAGGGCTTCAGGAAATCCTTTTTGTTTTGCGTTTGCGATATCCTTTTCATTTTCGTTGATGATAAAATCCGTTTCACTCATGAGATGTTCAGCCATCAAATGCAACGCGGCATTCTTTTGATCTGTCGTTTTAACACCAAGGCCTTGAGCAGACGCCTTTGCCTTTTGTGCTTTTGTGATTAATTCGCTCATAGCATTTTTTCCTCCTTCAAAGATAGTACCAATCGATCGCGGTGAATCGCTTCCGGGCGGTTTCGTTCCGTTTTCACCATGGCGTCCGCGCTCGCCAGCCCTTTAATCCTGTTTAAATCCGAGGACGAATAATTCACCTGGCCTCTTCCTATAACCGTTTTGTTGGCGTTCGTGATTTCGACCACATCCCCTATGTCAAACATGCCTTCAAATGCTTTGATTCCCGCCGGCAGCAAACTTTTACCGTTCGACATAATCGCCAACTCTGCCCCTTCATCGATTTCGATTTTTCCTGAAATAGGTGAGTGTAAAGCAATCCATTGTTTCGGCTTATTTAAATTGTGGGGCTTCCTGTCGCCAATATAGGTGCCATCGCCCTTCCCATTCAAAATATCCAGTAGTTTTTCCTGTCCGCTACCGGTTCCAACAAATGTATGAACGCCGAGTGACAGGGCCGTGTGGGCAGCTGACAGTTTTGATGTCATCCCGCCTGTCCCGAATTTGGAACCCGAATCGTTTTTGGTATGATTAAACAGATCCTCGGTAATCGAAGGCAAAAAATCGTAACGCTTAGCTGTGGGATTTGTCTGCGGGTTGCTCTCATACAGTCCGTTAATATCCGTCAGCATGATTAAGAAATCCGCATGGACAAGACCGCTGACCAGCGCAGACAGCATATCATTGTCTCCGAAAGTCAATTCATCAACGGCAACCGAGTCATTTTCGTTTATAATCGGCAAAACCGACCGCTTTAAAAGCTCGGTCAGCGTATTGTAAACATTCCCGTATTGGGCTTCATTGCCAAAAATCTTTCGCGTTAACAGCAATTGTGCGGCAACGATTCCATGAGCCTTTAAGGTCTCTGTGTAAGCCTGCACTAACAATCCCTGGCCCACCGCGGCTGTCGCTTGTTTACCTGCGAGTGTAACGGGACGGGACGGATAACCAAGCTCGCTAAAGCCGGCTGCAACAGCTCCTGAGGAAATCAAGATTACTTCATAGCCTTGTTTTTTCAGATATGCCAATGCATCTGCGTGTTCGTTCAGTTTGCTTTCGCTGAGCCCTCCGTTTTTATTCGTTAACAAACTGCTGCCGATCTTCACCACAATTCGTTTCATCGTCATAGAATCATACATCTCCTCTACAAACTAAAAAGACCCCTTTTCCATCCTTCGCACAATGCTGCAAAGGACGGAAAAAGAGTCTTAAGCTCCGCGGTACCACCTTTTTTGGCATCACACAACGATGATGCCCTCTCTTCCCCGTAACGCGGGAGAACGGCCGGGTTATTCGCCCAGCAGCTCAAAGGGTAGGTTCAATAGTATGAAAAACGCTGGAGTCTTTCAGCCGGTGGACTCCGTTCTCTTTCGTTCCGTGTACTATTTACTGACCCCTGTCAACGCCGAATCTTACTAATTTAGAATATATTATGGTCCACTTGACCGGGAATGTCAAGCGTTTTTTCTCGGGTACTGTCACTCCCCTAATTTTGTCGTTAATTGTCGAATGGGGGTTTCACATAAACAAAGACCGCATAGTGCGTATACACCAAACGGCCTTGCGTACCATAATCCTTCAAGGATAAGCTTCATAAACGATTATGATTGATTTTGCTCTTCTTCCATTTCGTTTTCTCCTTGATTCTGTTCTTCAGAAGGTTCTTCAGTTGGATCTGGCTCCTGTTCATCATTATTTGCCCCACACCCGAACAACAACCCTGTAGAGAGGATTACTGCAGAGGTTCCCAATAGCACTTTTTGTAATTTCATCATATGTCACCTCGCTTAAATTTCTTTTTCCTTTCTTATTACTGTCCATTTTCTTTTTACCTATTCGTAAAATAACTTGCTGTTACCTCCCGAAAAAGAAGCAGGCAGAGGTACTTAAATATTGACGCGAAATCCAGCCATCAAAAAACGCCCGGTAATCATTTAAGCTACCGGGCGTTTTTGCTGTGATTCGGTTGTGATACATTCTTCAGTAGTTCCGGTCCATAATCATCTTGCCGATACGGGCGATTGCCTGCCGGGCAGCGACATGATCGCTCACCCTATCCATCAGCACGGCTGCAAAAACCGTCCTCTCTTGAAATTGAAAAATGCCGACATCATGCTCAGCATCCGCAAGTTCTCCGGTTTTATTGGCCATGATGATATCGTCATTGGTATGATAGGCAGGCAGTTTGGAGCTCAGTTGCTGTCGGGTCATGATGTGAAGGATGCGCTTGGCTGAATTCCGGCTTAACAACCACGGTGACGCAATTTCTTCAAGAAAATTGACCATATCTCCTGCTGTTGTCGTATTTTCAAGGCCTTCTTCGGCTGCTTTCATATCCATAAAATAGCGCTGAATTTCCGTATGATGACATTGCAGCTCACGGCAAAGCCTGTTCACATGATCTATTCCAACCCATTTAAGCGCCAGATTAGAAGCGGTGTTGTCCGAGACAATAATCATCAGCGTCAATACATCGAGCACCGTCATGGAAACATCTTCGGACAAAGCCTGTAATACACCGGAACCGCCAACTATAGTGTCAGCTGGAACACTCAAGGTTTCTGACAAATCCAAACCACCATTTTCAGCCTGCCGGAACGCTTCCATGATGATGGGGATTTTTATGACGCTTGCAGCAGGCATCCGACTGTTTGCATTGATATTGAGCGTCTCGGTTTCATTTTTGATTGTTATTCCAACGGGTGAATGAAAACCGGAGATTATACTGCGCACATCAGCTTCTAATTGTTTGATGCTCATCCTGCATATCCCCCTTTATTGGTGTTAAGCTTGTTTCCCCTTCTGTCTATGTTGCCGCCCCGCCACCGGAAATTGTCGATCCCGCCATCTAATCCTTCCCCCGATGCTGTTAGCTGTTATTTAATTATACGTTTTGAATGACGGCTATGATTCATTGAAATTAAAGCCTAAGAAAAAAGGGAAGTGGCTAAATCCACTCCCCTTCATGTTTTACTGCCGTTTTTTCGTTTTTTTATTGTTTGCTTTTTCCGTTTCAGTCAGCGGTTCATTGGCAAATTCATGATCATATTTTCTTGTAAGATCCTTCCGTACCGCCTGCTCATCACTAACACCATTCGTTCTTTTTTTGTCATTTGCCATTTTTAACACCTCCGCGCCATAGTTTGGCCCGGATGGCGGTTATTTAACAAAATCCGTGTGTCTTTTTTACAAGCGGGAGCTCAAGCTTTCCGACTCCCCTTAACAATAAGTTGGCTGTCAGAACACCTTTTTCTGGTATTTGTTGAACACTTGACTTCACTTTAGTCAGCAGGAATTGTATCAGAAGCATCCAGATAACCATTGCCCTGCGCATTGGGAGGTTGTCCTATATCTTCACATGCCGCTATCAGTTGATCCTTCACTTGATCCGGCGACAACTCCGGATTTTGTTCCATAAACTGAGCCGCGACCCCGGCACAGATAGGTGTGGCCATTGATGTTCCCGATAAGGCTATATAGCCGGAATCCACACGAGCATTTTTATTTGTTTTAGCAATAAACGATCCCGGGGCCATTAATGAAACAATATTCACACCCGGGGTCAATAGATCTGGCTTAGTGATGCCGTCGATGGTCGGACCGCGACTTGAGAAATCGGCGACCGCAATATCGGAACGTTCCTCTGTGTCATTATCATCTGCCGCACCAATGGTGATAATTTTTGGACTTATACCCGGACTGGCAATGGATTGTGATTCCGGTCCTGAGTTACCGGCAGCGACAAAAACACTAATTCCGTTGTCCCAGGCCGCATCAACAGCCTTTACGACCGGATCATCTTCTGCTGATTCTGTTGCATCTGAACCCAGGGAAAGGGAAAGGATACGAATATTGTACTCCGATTGATTTTGGATGCACCAATCAATTCCTTCGATGACGGTGGAGAGTGAGCCGGAACCCATTTTGTCCAGTACTTTTACACCGACCAGGTTGGCTTGTGTTGCAGGTCCTTGGTATCTTCCATTGGATTGACTTCCATCCCCGGCTGCATCTCCTGCACAATGAGTACCATGTCCATTGTCATCGTACGGATCTGCTCTGTCGCCTACAAAATCGGAAAACCCGATGATGCGGCCTTGCAGGTCTTCATGTGGGTGGATTCCTGTATCGACTACTGCGATAGTCATATCCTTTCCTATAAGTCCCTCCTGCCACAGCTCATCGGCATTAATGGATGGAACAGCGGTGTCAAGCAGCGCCGTCATTTTTCGGTCGTAATGGATTTTTTTGATATGCCTGCCATTTTTGACCAGGTATTCGATATTTTCGACAGAGGTTTTCGTGGAGCAGCATGAAATCGAGGGATGCTCACGAAGGTGCCCGCATTTATTTTTTACTTCATTCATTCCGCCTGCAAATGATTCTTGGTCAAATTCTATAAGGACAGGGAGCTTTTTTGTCTTTTTCCGTACATACTCAAATGGCCGATGCAGAAAACAAGGGACCAATCGAAAGGGCCGGTAAAAATTCACCATCTCCCGGCGCATTGTTTTATCCAGCTTTTTGCCATCTTTTCGGACCATTTGAATCATGGAAAAACCTAACATGAATGTTACCTCCTCTCTTTAGAAGTTGATACATCGTACGTATCTTCTGAGGAGGAGGATTAATGAAGGTGTATCAGAAAAGATGGAAAAAGGCAGAAAATGGATTAATCTCCTATATCTTCCACCATTTCCTCCAGGTTGCTTATAGCGTTACTTACCATTCTTTCATAGATATCCAAAATGGACTGCCCGTATTGATCTCCCGGGACTGCCCACTTCCCATTAAGAGCCACCCATGTCGGTGCAGAACCTCTATCTACCAGATCAAACCGGGGATCCACCAATGGATATCCATTCGGGAGGGGCTCACTGGAAGCATAGGCGTAGAGGTGCTGAATATGGGCAAGAACTCCTTGCTGTTCGGTATCAAAACTTGCCCCCGGGTTATCCGGTCCAGTCGCACCTATTCCTGCAAAGTTGTTCTGTTCGGGTTGGACAATACCGGTGAATCGAAGAAAGTCGGTCTCATGCATTGCTTGTGCAAAGGCGATATCCCCCCTGATTCCATAATGCTCTCCAATTTCAAGATAGTAGCTTCCAAGTGTAGAGGCGTCAGGATTTATCTCTTTGACATATTGGTCCATCAGCTCCGGAGAAAGGTATATTTTTCCGGCAACCGGGTATCCGTCTGTTTCTCCGTTTTCTGGATCTGTGTCTTCCGTGATAATAAAAGCATCTTCCACACCGGCATTTCTTACTTGCTCCAGCTGCCTTTCTGCATTCTCTCTCGAGGAAAAAGCGCCAGCCTGAACGCGGTACCATTGCACACCGGAGGCGGAGAATAGAACAATGAAGGACTCTAATCCCTGTGATTGCAGATCAGCCGATCGCTGTTCTGCATTTTCCCTTGACTGGAAGGATCCTGCAATTACTTTATAAAGTGTGTCATTACTCTGCTTTCTTTGCAGATCAAACGCTCTTTCAAGGCCATTGACATGGGCCTGTGCGATTCTTTGCCGCCAGGATGGATCACTGATTAACCGGGCATCCAGTTCATTGTCTATGAAGCCATTCTCCGTAAGAAGCGCGGACATTATGGTTTCACGCAATACATGAAAATTGGCTTTTTTCTTTCCACGGTCCGGTAACTGGTTCACCTCCATCATTTCTTCGTGCACGATATGCCTGTACCGTGCTGTCGCAGAGGAATCTGATAAACCGCTGTATATATAGTCCTCATATCCTCGCGCTGAACCATTAAAGGCATTGCAATGGATACTCAGATAATAATCAGCACCCCAAGCATTCGCCTCCGTTGTACGTTGATTCAAACTTTTGGTCGTATCCGTCGTACGACTCATCCTGACTTCGGCATTTTCATAACCGGTGGTAAGAATTGTCCGGATGCGCTGGGCAATATCCAACACGATGTCTTTTTCCAGCATGCCATTGCCCTGTGCTCCCGGATCTGATCCGCCATGCCCGGAATCCAGATAAAGTTTCATTTGCTAATCTTCCTTTCTGGGATATATTGGCTTGCGGTAATATACTATGAAGGGAAGTGTTGGAGAACTGTACAAACATGCCGGTTTCGAGAAAAAGAGGTGGTTATCTTAAGTAAAGTGAAGCATATTGATAAATTGAATGCTTAATATGCTATACTAATCGGAGTAATTGCGAGTCTTTTGTTTGACCCTGCAAGGTGAACCGTCAATCTGATAGAAGGATTTTTTATGTTGACCGGGCTAATTTTCAGGATGTTATACGTATGGTTTTAAGGGGAAGTGAGAAACAAGGACTGGGATGGTGGATTAGTCTTAAAAGATTATGAATAATCGTTTACGGTATAATTGCAGTAAGCCAACAGTGGTGTGGAAGCATTTTACTAAAGGTCATTTTTCTTGGAATATTTGCTGCAGAAAAGAAATAAAATGGAATTGGTTAATTTTTCGGAAGACCGAAAGCGAGTCGCAAGCTGCCACTTGCGACTCGGACGGTAATAATAGAGTGCGACGGCTTCGAATGGGAATCGGGAAAAAAGTAATTACCATTTACCTGGACTTCATAGACGGCAGAGCGACTACTTTTCTCCCTTCGAATCAACCATAAACAATACAAATGTTCCAAACATGAGCATCAACTCGATGGTTGTGTCAACAGGTATCACGAACTTCAACCCCTTTCGCCCATGGGATTTGAAGCCGTCAAGTACAAGAAGCCATTCTCGTGCCGCCCTTATCCAAGGCACACTCTAATATTGCCCGTCCTTATCATTATACTACAAATCAATTTAGAATTCTTGTAATTTTTGGAAAATGATAATTTATTCCTAATTTATCAAGGATCTTTTGGAATTCTAGGTCTTTTTCATGATGCGGCATACGCTGCTTTTGTCTTCGATGAAAAACCGCCCATCGCCGGAAGCTATCGGTCCAATTATTGAACATTCCAGTCTATTTCCGGAACGCGTGAATCTGGGAATCGCTCATGTGAAACATCGGCAGGAAATAGATTACCGGGTATGGGAAGAGGATCAGGAATAACAATGGCATGTGGAACGGGTGCCTGTGCGTCGGTTAAAGCAGCTGCCTTAAATGATATGCTGGATGCAAAGCGGCCCATGCAGGGAGGAGATTTAACCATCGAGTTGGCTAACAATGGCCATGTATTGATGCAAGGAACGGCTTCCTATATATGCCATGGCGAATTGGCATAACAGGTTATATGAAACAACGATTATGGTTAATACTGCCAATTGAAACTACAATCTGATAGAGATTTTTATGTTGACCCGCTCAATTACCGGGATGTTATACGAACTGTTTTAATGGGAATTGAAAAGCAAGGAATGAGATGTTGAAATAACGTTAATAGATTATGAATTTATGGTATAATAGTAATACGACAAAAGTGTTATTAAAGCATTTTAGCAAAGATCATTTTGCCTGGAATATTTATTGCAGAAAAGAAATAAAATGAAATTGGCTAATTTTTCGGAAGACCGCAAGCGAGTCGCAAGCTGCCACTTGCGACTCGGACGGTAAAAAAATAGAGCGCGACGGCTTCGAATAGGGCTCGGGAAAAAAGTAATTACCATATACCCGGACTTCATAGACGGCAGAGTGACTACTTTTCTCCCTTAGAACCAACCATTAACAATACGAGTGTTCCAAACATTAGTATCAACTCGATAGCCTTGCCAACTGGTATCACGAACTTCAACCCCTTTCGCCCACAGGATTTGAAGCCGTCAAGTAAAAGAAGCCATTACTGCCACCTCAATCGGAGGCACACTCTAATATAACCCGTCCTTATTATTATACAACAAATTAATTTAGAATTCTTGTAATTTTTGGAAAATGGTAATTTATTCCTAAAAATTCATGATCTTTCGGAATTCTAGGTCTTTTTCATGATGCACATTCCAGACATCAATGTACGGCGCATGCAGATCGCTTTCCATTCCTCGTTTTCAGACGCGGTAATATATTTCAAAAGAACATCCTGACCAAACAGGCGTATTCCTTCTGACAGGAATGCGCCTTTTAAATCGATTGTTTAAAATTATCCCACCTGTCAATCGTCCACTCGAAATCAGCTTTTTAACATATGATGTTTTATGAGGTGCCAATTGATTAAATAATGCGATACATCTCCAGCTGTCTAAAAACAGTTGACACTCAGGATTTAAGCAGGAAAACATGCTATTTGTGATGAAACCCTCATGAATATCAGCTGTAAGAAAGGAGTATATGTATGTCTGATTATGGTGGATACGGCGGCGGATTTGCGCTGATCGTCGTTTTGTTTATCCTTCTTATTATCGTCGGTACCAGTTTTACCAAATATTAAAATAGGAAAGGGGCTTTTTTGCCCCTCCTATTAAAAAGGGATACAACAATGTCAGCTGACTCTTTATTCTATAAAGTTTGTAAGCAAAAACAAAATGAGTGACAGCGCCCATTTTACATATAAAAGATTGTTGAGTAGGGATTATTTTGATTCCATTTAGTGTTGAAGTGAAAATGACATTCAGGGAGTCCCTTAAACAAGCATTTGTGCATATAGTTTATTATCTTGCATTTTCCGGGAGGGAACCTGTTCATGTATTATTCATACCACCCTTATTACTATCATCACCCTTACTGGCAGAACAATTATTTTCCCATTCGTCAATATCCACCGGTTGATCCTAACCTGTTGTGTCAATCAGCGAATGAATCTAAAAAACTTATGGACGAAGCTGGTATGGTCCTTGATAAATTATCTGAGTCAGAAGAATTTGATGCTGAATTAATGTACGCTGCACAAGACTCAGATATCGAGGAGGTAAAACGCTTAATTCAATCTATAGGCGTAACGTCCGATATAGATATTGATTATAACCCTGATGGCTTGCGGTTAGAATTCACATCAAAGGTAGCCGATATGGAGTGCTGCCGGTTATTTATTGCATTGCGCTGGCGTTAGTGCTAATAGAAAATTCCAATTAGCGAAGAGGCTTGCTCAAAAGGGTCTGACCCCCGGCCTCTTCTGCTTGGACTAGCCATCATGATGTCACGGGTTTTCCATTATTTTCGGATGGTCACCAACTTACCGCGCCGAGTGTACTTCACACCCTTGCATTTAGGTCTGCATTCCCGACTGCGGGTCTCTCGATTTTCCGCATCTCCTTCAGACACTAAAATTTGTTAAGCGTAGTTATTACACTAGGCGCGACTGCTCGTAGCGCAAAAAGGACGCCTTGATGAACAAGTGCGCCCGTTTTAAGCTCAATATTTCATAAACTTATTTTCTTGGATAAATACAATGAAAATAACTCAGTAAACACTGGCACATGTTCCAGCTGCCGGTTCATAGTAACAATGATTTTTAAATTGACCGGAAAAAGGTTCACCGTACCATGTTGGAGGACATGGACCATATGGGTTAAAATACCAAAGAGCATATTTCGCCGGGTGTTGTCTCCAATAATTCAAATTCTTTCTTGCTAATCTTTTTTCAGTTGACCGCGCTCTTTGATAAAATACATTACCTTTTTGGACAGCTTCAAACGAATAATTTCCTCCTTGAACTTGAAAAATGACTTCTCGAATTGTTCTTATATCTCTAAAATCTAAACAATCCGCTTTAGAACGGTTAACAATGACATTTCCGACATACAACATTCCTTGTTTTCCTTCACCTACAGCCTCCGCTCTCATCATCCTTGCCATTAAATCAATGTCTGAATCTGTGTATTTTACGATTGGCATTTTATTCACCCCAAAATATTGTATGAATAAAGCCTGCTTTAGTGTCATTAAATAGGTGTTACTCTCGAGAAGTTCACGGTATATTGCTTAATAAGAAAGGCAGGCAGGGCTGAAGGGTAATGAACGCATCTGAGGAAACCACACATATATAAATGTAGTTTGTGAATTTAAAAATAAGATTAATCGAAATTAACAATCGATGAAAAAGAATTACTAAAGTGGATAGCCAAGAAGCATACTAAGGAATTATAATAAAGAAGCAAGTCTGAGTAGAATTTTAGGTGTAGTATGAAGACTTTATCTGGTGCCCCGCTCCTTGAATTATATCATAAAGCAAAGGCATTAAACGCCTGTTTGAAAACTTTAAATGTTTGTCAGGCATAAGAAAATCTAAGATTGTGTCAATGAGAACCCTGCATTCTAAACCTTCTATCAAAAAAATTATTTAAGCTTTCCAGTCTATTTTGTAGAGCATTTTATCGAGTAAGGTTACTAAATTCATTACTTACAAATCTTCCTTTATAAAAAAGAGAACATCGCCATGGACTACTTTGTCACCAACTTTGACCGTTAATGTTTCTACTTTCCCACTTGTCCCGGTCAGAACTTGTTTTACATTTCCCCGTTCTGCTCGAATCATTACTAATAATTGCTGTTCGCGAACTTTTTCCCCTGATTCGATCTTGATACTTTCCACACTTCCTTTAAGCGGGGCTGTAACAATGTGTTCGTAACCCCAACGTCTTGGAAATACTTCATATTTCATTTTAGGTTCATCTCCTTTATTTAGATTCCCGTGAGTTAGCTTAAAATGCCTGTTTAGCCATAAACCTTCTATTCGATCCGGTTTCGAAACGTTTACCACCTGTTGTCTTGTGAATTCTTCATGTTGATAAGACGGGAAAATTCAAGATACTTGTGAAGTGAAATAAATTTTTAAACCTTTTGACGTTGAATGATTTTCAATATAACCGGCCTCCTTTCACTCCCTGAGGGCTCTTGTTAGTTATTATTATCATTTAATTCCATATTTGCTGTATATTAGTAATTATAAGTTTGCAATTCAATCGAATCAATATATAATTTAGATTGAATTAATCAATTATTGATATGAATGGTGGATGATAGTGATGGAATTACGCCAATTACGCTATTTTATGGAGGTAGCAGAATGGGAACACGTTTCCGAAGCAGCTGCCAATTTACATGTTGCCCAGTCAGCCGTAAGCAGGCAAATTGCCAATCTGGAGGGCGAACTTGAAGTCGATTTGTTCAAACGTGAAGGCCGAAATATTAAATTAACCCAGATCGGAAAAACATTTTATGACTATACAAAGGTTGCCATGGAAGCGATTGACAACGCCACCAAGCAAATAGATGAATACCTGGACCCTGAACGCGGAACAATCAAAATCGGCTTTCCGACAAGCTTATCCAGTCATTTGATGCCGAGTGTCATTTCTGCTTTTAAAAATGAATATCCGAATGCCAGATTTCAATTGCGCCAGGGCTCGTATCGTTATCTGATCGACTCCGTGAAAAAAGGTGACATACAAGTCGCATTTCTCGGACCGGTCCCTAAAGATGAACCTGACATAGAATCCCATATTTTATTTTCTGAACAAATAATGGCATTACTGCCGATTAAACACCCTTTTGCCGAAAGAAATGGTGTATCACTCGCTGATATGAAAAATGATCAATTTGTCAGTTTCCCGGACGGCTATATCCTGAATAAAATAACGATGGATGCCTGCAGACAAGCAGGCTTTAACCCAACGATTTCTGCCGAGGGAGAAGATCTTGACGCCATCAAAGGGCTCGTCTCCGCGGGGGTCGGTATCACCTTGTTACCGGAAAGCACATTTCATGAGTCAACGCCCGGCATGACCGTTAAAATCCCACTCGAACTCCCGGAAGTCAGGCGAACTGTTGGAATCATTAAACCTAAGGAGAAAACACTGTCACCATCCGAAGAAGTGTTTTATGATTTCGTCAAGCAGTTTTTCTCACGCCTGCAGCAATTTCAATAAAGTGAATCTTCAATCAGTGGGGGTTTTCTTTCTTCCCCCACTGATTGTTAGATGAACGAATCGGACATGTACTGGCAGCCATCCCCCCACCTAATCTTCATCGTATACGCGAACATTTGAGGCAGTTACATGCGGGAAAAGCTTGTATGATTACTGGATTTACGTTTTTCATTTACCCTATTAGACCAGTCAGGAAATATTGACTGGTCTTTTTGAATTTGATAGAAGAACAACACTTAATATCAATGATACCCGGTTGATGTTTCCTGTTTTCGGACTGATGTTTCCCATACAACCGTATCCCGACAAGAAGAAGCGGTACCGTACTAAACACCGGGCTCATCCTCAAACGCCGTGGAAAGCCGTTATGCAGACGTTCATCCTCTGATACGTTTCTCAATTTGCGTCAGTCTGACCATTTTGTCCAATTGTGATTCGCTTCCTAAAAATACATTATATTAAACGACATGAAAGGAGTTTTTTTGATGAAATTATATTTGGATCCGGGACATGGCGGTTCTGACCCCGGTGCACAGGGAAATGGCATGGATGAAAAAAATATCAACTTGGATATTGCGCGCCGCATCCGTGACATCTTAGCCAGTGACTACAGGAATATTAATGTGCGCATGAGCCGTACAGATGACAGTACGAAAAACCTGAGTCATCGGACCAATGAAGCGAATACCTGGGGCGCGGACTATTATTTGTCGATTCATTGCAATTCATTTAATGGGAATGCCCAAGGATATGAGGACTTTATTCACAGCAGCTTATCCGGTTCATCGACGACCGCACGGTACCAGGATATTATTCACGCGGAAGTGACTGAGGTAAATCAGCTTCGAAACCGCGGGCAGAAACAAGCGAATTTTCACGTGCTGAGAGAAACAACGATGTCCGCACTCTTAACAGAAAACGGGTTTATCGATAACGCACATGATGCTGATTTAATAAAAGACGCTTCATGGCGGCAAACTGTAGCGCAGGGTCATGTAATCGGGTTGGCAAAAGCGTTCAACCTGGCGGAAAAAGAAGACGATGGAACACTGTATAAAGTCATCGCCGGGTCATTCCAATCCAAAGAAAATGCGGAAGACAGGGTAGATGCTCTTCAATCGCAGGGCATCGAATCGTTTGCTTCGGCAGTCACGATTGAAGGTGAGCAATGGTATCGCGTGCAGGCCGGTGCTTTCTCAGGACGGGAAAATGCCGAGACAAGACTGGCAGCCGTCCATGACGCAGGTATTGACGATGCATATATCATGCAGGACTAGCGGGACAAAGAATCTGCCAATCTTTTCCCATTTCAGACCCGGTGGATTGCCGGGTCTTTTGCTGTCTAACTATTCATCTATTTTTGTGAATTGAATCATATACATCTATAATAGGAATCAGATGACAGTTTTGGGGGCGTTCGGAAAATGTTTAACGGCACATTACTTTTAACCAAATTAATCCTGCGCCAGCAGCGGTTCAAGCTTTTCATTTGGCTCGCCGGTCTGATTGGCGTCACATTGGCTGCCGCATCGGCTTATCCGACGATGTATCCGGATATGCAGGCGAAACAAGCATTTGCGATAACGATGGAAAACCCTGCCATGATTGCGATGATCGGCATCGGATATGACATGGAAGAATACACAGCGATCGGCGCTTTATTCGCGAACGAAATGCTGCTGTTCACCGCTATCACCGTAGCCATCATGAATATTCTGCTCGTCACACGGATGACCCGTGCTGATGAAGAAGACGGGCGGGTTGAAATGATCCGGTCACTTCCGACAGGCCGCCTCGCGTATATGAGTGCTGCAGTTATTGTCATCGTTTTGGCAAATGTGATTCTTGCTCTTTTCACCGGACTTGGACTGACAGCCCTTGGAATAGACGGCATCGGTATGGAAAGTTCATTTCTGTACGGTTCAATTTTGGCCGGAACCGGTTTGACGTTTGCCGGTTTTACGGCAGTTTTCGCTCAACTGGCTGAAACAGCGCGTGGCACCAGCATGCTGGCGTTTGGATCACTGATCGCTGCCTATTTGATGCGGGCAGTCGGAGATGTGAACAGTGACGTCATTTCCCTTATGTCACCGCTTGGCTGGACTGTCAGAACGAATGTTTTTATCACGGATGACTGGTGGCTAATTTTTCTCTTTCTCACTCTCACAATTGTTTTAACACTTGTCGCTTTCTGGCTACACGGCATCCGCGACCTTGATGCCGGGTTCATTTCGGCAAAAAGCGGTAGAATTCATGCATCAACTTTCTTGCAGAAACCATTTGGCCTGATTCTGCACCTGCAGCGCACCAATCTTTTGATTTGGGGCATCTGTTTGTTTCTCTTGAGCGCGGCGTTCGGTTTCATTCTTGGCGATTTGGAAAAATATTTTTCAGATGTCGCTTTCATTGAAGCCATGCTAGCGGACAATCCCGGCAGCAACATGACCGATCAATTCATTTCGCTCTTGATGGCTATTATGGCACTCGTCAGCACTGTACCGGCCGTCATGGGTGTGTTGCATGTTAAAGGGGAAGAAATGAAGCATCGTTCTGAAAATATATACAGTCGTGCTGTGTCACGGATGCATCTGTTGAGCAATTATCTTATTCTCGCTATTGTGGTAAGTGTCATGATGCAGGCACTCGTGGCATTGGGGTTATGGTCTGCAGGGTTGAGCGTCATGGATGAACCTTTGGAGCTTGCCACCATCTTTTCGGCTGCATTCGTCTACCTGCCTGCCATGTGGCTGATCATCGGGCTTGCCATATTGCTGATCGGACTGCTTCCAAAGATAGCGACATTTGTCTGGGCGTATGTATTCTACGGTTTCGTGACAGTTTATATCGGCGACATGCTCGAACTGCCGGAATGGCTGAATAACCTGTCCGTTTTCGAACATGTCCCACAGCTGCCTGCTGCCGATATGGATTTTGAAAATATCATCTGGATAACAGGAATTGCGATTGTGCTGATGGTTACCGGATTTATTGGTTACAGAAGACGGGATTTGGAAGGTTGAGGGGTGATACCTCCTCCCCTGCACAAAACCATGAACCAAAAAACTTTGAAAAATCTATTGTACTGTCAGCTTATATCGTGTTAGTATATATAATAATTCCAATAAGATTAATATAGATTAAAACCACTTCTTATCAAGAGAGAGGGAGGGACTGACCCTGTGAACTCTCGGCAACCAGTTTGATGCTGATATTTTCAGATTGAATCAGGTGCCAAATTCAGAGGAATCCACTAAGATTCCATAGATGAGAAGGGACCGACAAAATGACCTCTCTTTTGTTAACCCTTCTCATCGCTGAATGAGAAGGGTTTTTAATAACTCAAAAAGGAGAAATTTTAAAATGGCAAATACGACAGTTAGTGCGAAGACGGTTTTAAAGGACAATCTATTAGTTGAAACAGAATCCAGGGGCATAAAGTTATCGTGGATGAACCTGAAAATTTAGGTGGTACAGACCAAGGAATGAATCCGGTCGAACTGTTGCTTTCTTCTCTGGGTGCATGCCAGTCGATTGTTGCCAGAACTTATGCCGAAAAATTCGAGGTTGATCTTAAAAACTTTTGGGTCGAATTAGAAGGCGATATTGATTTGGATGGCTTCCTTGGCAAATCGGATGTCCGGCCTGGATTTTCCGATATTCGCTATACATTTCATATTGAAACAGACGCCCCGGAAGATAAATTACAGGCATACAAGGAATTTATTGAAGCGCATTGCCCTGTTGGGGATAGCATCGCAAATCAGGTTAATCTTGGCTCTTCAAAAGTCGTCATTGAAAACAAGGTGAACAAATAAGCATAAAATAAAAAGGCGTCTGTCTTTCAAACAGCTATCTCTAATCGGATGGAAATAAGCCGTATCGTGATAAGGTGCGAACTCTAAGTAGTTCACTTGTAGTGAAAACCTTGAAATATCAGTATGGTTATCTTTGTCTATTAATAAACCAGCTCAGTTAATTGGAACTGAGCTGGTTTATTATAGTTTATTCTCCTTACAAACTCACCTGTTTGCTTAATTTCACTATTATGTATTGCAAGTTAGTAAACGATCTGATATGCTACATTGTAATACAAGATACATAAACGATTTTGGAAGAACCTTTTTTTGCCCAACTATATTGTATTACAAAGTAGGTGGATGCTTTGTCGCTTAGGAGTCAGCTGTTAAAAGGTATATTAGAAGGCTGTATTCTCGCTATAATTTCACGTAAAACGGTGTATGGCTATGAATTATCAGTCAAGCTGCAGGATTATGGCCTTACTGTCAGTGAAGGTTCGATCTATCCCGTTCTGCTCCGGCTGCAAAAGGAAAAGCTGATTAGGGGAGAAATGAAAAAATCGCCAAGCGGCCCTAATCGGAAATATTATTTCCTTACTGGCGAGGGTGCAAAGGCTCTGGAAGAATTCAAGGGGAATTGGAAAGAAATCAAAACGCCGGTGGACCGGTTAATGGAAGAGGAGGCATATGATGGATAAGAACAAACTGATTGAAGACAATAACCGGAAACGAAAAGAGCTAACGGAAGAAAACCGCAAATATTATGAGGATATGCTTATATATTTACGGGTTTCTTATAAGAAATCAGAACAAGAAACAGAAGAAATCCTAACCGAGATGCTGGATCATTTGCTGGAGGCACAAGCGGAAGGACGATCTGCCGAAGATGTATTTGGAACACAGCCGAAACAGTATGCGGATGAAATTATCGGAGAACTTCCGAAAATAGCCACCAAAGAGACAACAGGTCTGATTACAATGGGAATGTTATATTTTCTTGCGGCGAGTACTTTACTCACAGGGGTTATTGATATGATTGCTTTTTATCTGTTTGATCAGGGTGATTCAGTTAAAGTTATTCATACAGGATCATTTGCTTTGAAAGCCATTATAGCAATAGTGCTTGTTTTTCTGTTTGCCTATGCTGTCATCCAATATATTCGCTGGTCCTGTTTTAAAAAGATCAAACGCGTAACCGAATTCATAGGCGCTTGGCTGTTTGGATGTCTGGTGTTTCTCGTTTTTCTCCTGATTTACTATGTCATGCCAGCATTCGGTCCGGTTGTGGAGTTTCCGGTCTATGTAAGTCTGTTGGTCGGGGGCGTTCTTGGAATCCTGGGGTGGCTCATCAGGAAAAGGATTTGAATTCGTCTTTAAGACAAAACCTCATTTTATTTAAAAAGATTATCTGTGACCGCACCAATATGTGAAAAAAACCTACGCTAAAAAAAGCCTAATTCCTCAATCCTGTTAGCAGAAAATTAGGCTTTTTTTACTTCTATAAGACCCTGTGAATTCCCAACGTGCTGATACGTATGATTTGTCTACGATAGGACCTACTTCAATCGTCATTTTCACATCATCAAAAAACGCGCAACCATCCGTAATGATCCCCTTTAATGCTTCTGAGCCTTTTATTTCATCCGAAATTTTCCCGTCAGTTCTTGCCTGATGAACCGTGCAGTCAGAAGACGTTATTTCATTGAGTACAGAAATATCCTCATTCCAAGCTTTTACCCATAATTCGTAAATCTGCTTTCCATCATAAACCGTCAAATCAAAATACCTCCCTTGCCTGATTTTATGTTGCTATAGCAGTTCGATAAGGTTTGGTTTTTTTCCTGTTTTTCAGCAATAAAAGACAAAATCCTTATTAATTCAGCATCGCACCCTTTTAAGGAACAACTTTTATTCATGAATGGATTGTATTATGAAATTCTTTTATTTTTTCCATGAATCTGTTGTTGCCCTGGCATTTGCTGATTTTGAGCCGTCAAAAGTCATCGCCATTCCACTCCCCAACTGCATGACGACGTTACTTGGAATTGAAGGGAAGCTATATGGAAAAGACGAGAAATGACCGGCGCCTTCGTAAAAAACTTCTTTCCTAACCGTAATTTTAACACAAATATTCAGAATACCATGAAATTGTTGATTTGAACGTAATTAGTTCAAAAAAATAGCGTACTAACTTTTGTTTAACTTAGTACGCTAAATACCATGTGATTTTATATTGTTTCCACCGTAAGTGAACTGCTTAATTCAATCGCCATTTCTTGTTACCGGCTTTGTTTATTAACATTCGTCACTTTCCAACCTTTTTCATCAACCCACTCGAGATTGACGACATACATCCAGTCCTGGACACCTTCAGGACTGACTTCACCGACTGATTTTTGCGGACCGCCGCCATTTCCCAAGTGCCAGATCGTCATGCTGTCATTCAGACCCGTTGCCATTTGAATGGCTTTCACCTTTTCATTCCAATCAACTGAACCTTTGTCATAACTGGAAGTATGCTGTCCTGTCTGGGAAGTGCCGATGGGTTCGCCAATTTGGTCTGAATTAACGCCGTTTCCATCCTGCTCTTCTTGCTGCGATTCGTTTTCTTCTTTATCTTGTTGTTCATTATTATCACTGGTGTCTTGCTGAGATTCATTTTCTTCCTGACCTTGCTGCTCACTATTATCGCTTGTGTCTTGCTGAGATTCGCTTTCTTCCTGTTCATTGTTCGATTCCTGATCAGAGTTTACTGATTCAGAATTTTGATCAGCATTTTCACCTTCAGTGATTTCAACGTCATTATCCTGTCCATTTGACCCACCCGTGTTTTGCTGATCTTCGGTGGTGGCGTCGCTATCGTTAAATATCATGTTTCCTACAACAGCTAATATAAGGATAAAGACAACACCAATCAGGGAATTCAGTATAAAATTTTTGTTATTTTTATTCCTGCGCATGCCAGATCGTGTATTCATGTTCGTCTCCTTTCCCAAAACCTCAATAGTAATCTCAGATAGTAAGAATAATTATCGAGATTTGTTAACTGTCCATTCCCAAATAACATAGACTTCAAAACTTAAATTATATCTTGAAAACATAAGCTTATTGTCGCTGCTATTTTAAATTAGCATATGATCACCATAAATGCTTGTATCGTGCTTTTTTAAATAAGCAGTCAGTTCACATAAACTGTTCAATATATGCTCCAGACAGTAAAGTTTATTCGTTCTTCCCGGCAATTTTTCCGGGGTCCCTAGTCTTACGAGTCATTCATGTGCATCATGCATTTTTCAAAAATGTGTTGGCCGGCGATATAGGTCGGCAGATACATATATACACAAACTAATAGCACTATCGTTCCCCGTTGATGTTCCCTGCCCCACCCAAACAGTTTTTTATTGCAGCGCTTGCCCCCATTTCCGCAGATTCTTCGATTGTCGTTATAAGAAGTCATATCACCAATACAATCCGCTGGGACAGCAAAAAGCCCTTGCTAACAAGCATAGCTAAAAGAACACCCGCTGTCACGTTTTTATGATATTCCAGACCTTACAGCCATAGGTGATTGGCTTTCTCGCATTACGACTATTAGATGGAAGGGAGTTTTGTCGATGAAACTGTACTTAGATCCGGGGCATGGCGGGTCAGACCCCGGCGCTCAGGGGAATGGCATCAACGAGAAATCGCTGAATCTTGATATTGCGCTTCGAATCAGGAATGTATTAACGCATGACTATAAAGGGGTTCACGTACGCATGAGCCGTTCGGATGACCGGACGAAAAGCTTGCGTGAGCGGACAAATGAAGCAAATGCTTGGGGTGCCGATTTTTATTTATCCATTCATTGCAATTCGTTTAACGGTGTTGCCCGTGGGTATGAGGACTTTATCCACAGTAGCTTAACAGATGCGTCCAAAACAGCGGCTTTTCAGAAGACCATTCATCATGAAATCATGAAGGTCAATCAGCTGTCGGACCGCGGACGGAAAAAAAGAAATTTTCATGTGCTGAGGGAAACCGCAATGCCGGCACTATTGACGGAAAATGGATTTATCGACAACACACACGACGCACGGCTTATGGCTGATCCAGAATGGCGGCAATCTGTAGCGCGCGGTCATGTTAACGGACTGGCGAAAGCATTTAAATTGAAGCTGACGACATCCAGCAAGGCACTCTATAAAGTCATCGCTGGCGGTTTTCATTCAAACGATAATGCCAAGAAGCGTGTAAAACAGCTCGGGTCGCATGACATCGACGTGTTTATCACCGAAACAACCATTTCCGGAAAGCCTTGGTATCGTATTCAAGCCGGTGCATTTTCAAGCAGGAAAAATGCTGAAGCACAATTGAAAGCCGTCCGTGGTGCAGGTATTGACGACGCGTATATAACCGCTAAAAAACGTTAGACCCGGTGAATTCACTCCTGCAGATGCCAGTCTATCGGCGGCCGGCCTGCCTGTTTCAGAAAGTCATTGGTACGGGAAAACGGCTGGCTGCCAAAGAATCCTTTATGCGCGGAAAAAGGACTAGGATGCGGCGATTTAATGATCAAATGGTGCCGCCCGGTAATGAATGCTTCTTTGGCCTGGGCATGGCGTCCCCACAGAATAAATACGACCGGATCCTGCTTGGCATTCACCTGACGGATAACTTCATTTGTGAAATTTTCCCATCCTTTGCCTCTGTGGGAAGCCGGTTTGCCTGCCCTTACTGTCAGAACCGTGTTCAACAGAAGGACACCTTGTTCAGCCCAGTCTGTCAGGCAGCCGTGATTCGGACTTTGAATCCCGAGATCATCGCTTAGTTCTTTATAAATGTTTTTTAATGAAGGCGGTATTGAAACATGCGGCTGAACGGAAAAGCTCAGCCCATGCGCCTGATTCGGGCCATGATACGGATCCTGCCCGAGAATGACCACTTTCGTATTTTCATAGGTTGTATAATGAAGCGCATTAAAGATATCATACATATCCGGATAAACCGTTGTGCTGCCATACGCCTGTTTTAAAAACGAACGCAGCTCCAGGTAGTAGTCTTTTTCAAACTCATCTGCCATGACCGGCGCCCAGTCATTCGTTAATATAGTCAAAATTTCAAACCCCCAACAATCTTAAATAGCATATAGATTATCATATCACGTCATGGCAAGACTGAAAATGGGATTAGTTTGGTTAGGGTTGGGATGGCACGCCCGGTTAAATTGCTCATTCGCGCAGTTTGTGGTAAATTTCGCGCGGTGTTCCTTTAAAATCGCGCGGTTATCGTGGTATTTCGCGCGGTCACCACGAGATTTCGCGCGATACTTTTGCCTCACATTAGAGCACACGCCATTGATTTTAATCATCCTTACGCAAATTTCTCCAATTTAAACTCGCCTACGATTCATCATCATCAACAGGTATCAGCCTATGAAAATAGGAACCGGCGATTTCTCTTAATTTCGTTTCATTTCCTTTGTCAAAAGCAATCAAAAAACAGGTGGCCGGGCCGGCGGATTTTTCCAAATCGAGCACGCAATCCAGTTGATTCGTCCGTTGCGTCCAGTTCCGCCATGCCGCCGCAACACCCTTTGAACCAATCGGGAGCAATGCTTTCACCGTTTCCAGCCGGCTCAAATGCTGAAATAACCAAAGCGGTGCAACTTTCTCAGGTTGTTCCAGCACGTCTTGGCCGACCAGTGGTGTCCCGATAACCGCGAATGCTTCTTGGCCTGAGAAATCGCTTGTTTTTCTGATTGACCGTGTCCCAATAACTGTCAGACCAAGGCCTGATTGCAAGCCGGGAAAATTGCTCTCAGTGCTTCCGGTGATGGGAAGCTCAGCTAAATCCAATTCATCCAATACCTGTTCTGCACCATGTTTATAATCCAGCCAGGCCTCGTCACTGGTAAAGTTCTGCATGACGACTGCTTGCACGGCACCTCCTGCAGCAAGGCATTCCATCACAGCCACACGACAGGCGAAGCGACCCACAACGGTATTCGATGTTCCGACTGCATCATGCCGCTTTTCACCAATCCCTCCACTGTTATCTGATGCAATAACGAGCTCTTTTTCAGCTGTCAATGGCAGTATGACAACATTGTTCATTACTGATCAGCTCCTTTTTAGACGGACAATTTTACCGCCGTGCTTCCGATCGAAGTTGTGTCGCTCTCGATCGATTTGGTTCCACCCTCGCTCGATTTGGCGCCTCCCTCGATCGATTTGATGCCACTCACGCGTGATTTGGTGCTGCTGTCGCTCGGGTTGACACGCGCTTTTATCCTTCTTTCTTCTTATTGGATCCGCGGAAAACTTTTGCGCTGCGGGCGTACTCGACATCCGGCACATTCAACCTGGCGTTGATGACGCGTGCAGCTGCAAAAAAATAGTCCGACAGGCGATTTACATATTTTAATGGGACAGGTGAGATGTCATCTTCTGCTTTCATAAGCGATACAATCATTCGTTCAGCCCGGCGTGCGACTGTTCGGGCGATATGAATCGAGGCTGAAGCATCTGAGCCGCCCGGTAATATAAAACGTTCCAGTTCCGATGCTTCATCAATCAATTCATCCATTTTGTCTTCCAGGTAAGTAATCGGCTCTTCAGTCAACTTATGGTCGCGTTCATCTTTGATATTGGATAATTCTGAGCCGCAGTCGAACAGCTCGTGCTGAATTTTTTCAAGGTCTGCCACAATATCCGGGAAAATGGCGTTATCCAATTCCGAAATCGCCTTTCCGACAAATGAATTCACCTCATCGATTGTTCCGTACGCTTCAACGCGAATGTCGTCTTTGTCCAATCTTCCGCCAATGACACTTGTCTGCCCTTTGTCACCTGATTTTGTATAAAGTCGCATTCAAAATCTCTCCCTTTTTATCGTTTGTTCCATGCCATACCAGATTACATCAGCCCGCTCTGCTTGTTTCACTAAATCCTGATAAACCCACCCGGTTATATCCCGCCACAGTCGCTTTCGTTTATCTATCGGCACAATCCCTTTGGAAATGTCTGTACCGATGATAACAAGCTTCCGGTGGCTGTCAGCTTGTTCCCACTTCAGCCAGGGGTTGATTTGATTCAGTATGCTTTGGCGCTGGATATCCGGTGGCAGCGCTGAATCTATTTCTGTATAAATCCATTGTTCAAGCCCTTCCAATACCACAACAGCCGGAATCGTTTCATAGAACTGTTTCGATAGCATATCACTGTCATAAGCGCTCAACCATAAGCAATGATCTTTAGTATAGTGGTTTTTCACCCATTTTCGTTTTCCATTGAAGGCACCACCTGTAATGAAGTGCACCGGCCGCCCTCCTTCCAGTCATGATAAGTCCAGGAAAGCCTGATCCCGTTACCATGCGGAATGTACCATTGCCAGAAAGATTTTGCCTCATCAGCAAGTTCGATTAACAGGGAGCGGATGACCCCGCCGTGTGTCACCAGCAAAACTTCCCCGTAACCCTGATCATTGATGCTTTCCACTAATGAATGCCAGCCGTTCAGCACCCTTTTTTCCATATCGGCAAAACTTTCCCCATCGGGCGTCTGCTTGGAAAAAGGATCATCCAGCCATTTCTGGTATGCTGCATCATGACAAAGATCTGCATATGTTTTTAATTCCCACTGACCAAAATTCATTTCACGAAATGCTTCGTTTGCCATATGCCGCGATCCTTGGCAAAGAATATCAGCTGTTTGCCTGCATCGTGCTAAGTCACTTGAAACACAGAAATCGTAACGCGGCATGTTGCTTCGCAGTGCTTTTAATGCACGCCTGGCCTTCTTAGTAATCGGCGGATCAGACCAGCCCAAGTATTTCTTTTCCAAATTTTCCGCTGTTACACCATGGCGAAAGAGTGTAACAGCCACATAACGATCCATAATACCAATTCCATCCCTTCTGAACTCGCACCTAATGTATCACCCGATATGCCGCCGAAATGCTTCTTTATTTTCGAAGCGATTATATAGCCTATAACGATCATAAAGCTGACGAGGATAAAATAGCTCGCCAATAATTCACTGTTTAATAGCCCTATCAAACTGCCAATTGTGATTAAATAGAATCCATAAACCACCCAAAATGACCGGCTCGCACCTTGTTTGAAAAAGTGGGCCATGCCATTATTTCGAGCCGCCGGCAACACCTGCAAATAAGCACCCATCAGCATTTTTCCAAGAAACGGAATCAGCACAACCAACAAATATGTCCCATCATGTGCCATGGTGACCAACTTATAAAGAATCACAAAACGCACGCCAAGAAATACGACAACAGACAGGACACCAAATGCACCGACACGGGGATCCTGCATCACCTCCAGCCGCTTCTCGGGTTCCCGGTAGGAAAAATAGGCATCGCTTGTGTCAATAAGACCGTCCAGATGAATACCACCTGACAGCAAAATCATAACAAGCCATAAACAAAGCGCGATTATCACTTCAGAAAAAGGTGTATATGACAAAAACACAAACAAAACAGATGCATAGATGACCCCCTGCAGCAAACCTAGGAGCGGGAATGTCCGCAGTGCAAATGACAAATGAAAACGGCTCATCGGGAGCTCTCTTTTTATCGGAATGGTTGTGAAAAACTGAAGGTTAATGCCCAGCCCTGTCAAAATGCCGCGCAAACTAGTAAGCATGCGCGTCACCCAGCATGATTGTCAGTAATTTTCGCCAATCCAAATGGTTTTCTAAATGCCTCGCCAATTTTGTATACGTCGCTTCTTTTTCCGTGACATTGGCAGTGACAACTTCTGGCGAGCTTAAACGATCTTCTTCCACGAGGGCATGTTCGATGTGCGGCATAACGCCCAAAACAGGAATCCCGGTATAGGCTTCAAGCCACTCGCTGCCTGAAGTAAACGACGTGATATCGCCATGAAATTTATTAATGACGAGCCCCTTCACCCGATTTCGTTCTTCCTGCTCAAGCAAGGCCAATGTCCCGGCAATACTTGCAAAAGCACCCCCTCTGTCAATATCAGTAACCAGGATGACAGGAACATCTGCCATTTCGGCCAGCGCCATATTGGAGAGATCTTGCGCCTTTAAGTTCATTTCCACCGGACTGCCCGCCCCTTCGAGAAAAATGAGATCATACTGCTCGTCTAACTTCTCGAGCGCCGATTGAATTGTTTTTCGTGCTTCATTGTAATAGATTGTTTGATAATCCCTGCCATTAATGGTTCTGACGGGCTCACCCATAAAAATCACCTCGGTCTGATGATCTTCGGAAGGCTTTAAAACAATCGGATTCATATATTCAGAAGGCAAAAGACCTGCTGCTTCTGCTTGCTGGGCCTGCGCAATACTCATCTCTTTTCCATCTTCCATTTGAATCGTACGGTTGGACATGTTTTGTGCTTTGAATGGCACAGCGGCATATCCTTTTTCTGCAAACAACCGGCACAGAGCAGTTGTCAGAAGACTTTTCCCGACATTTGACGCGGTCCCTTGAATCATAACCCCTCTCATTGCGCTGCTCCTTTCTTGCAAATCGGAATCCCGTTTTCGACTAAATAAGCGGTATCTGATTGATCGACTATCGCTTGATGAACGTTTCCGAGTATGTATTGATATTTTTTAATGGATGGTTCCTCAAATGGCAGCCCTATTGTTACTTCATTGGAAACGACAATTAAAGCGGCAGACGTTTCCTGGAGACTTACGATATCGGTTAATAGATAATCGATGACACGTTCAGGATCATCCATGTTGCAGTCAAATAAATAATTGTTCAATAGCGTTGTCACGCAATCGAGGACGAGTATATCCTGTTTTGAAAAATGCTTGGCAATACGATGCAGATGATACGGACATTCCCATGTTTCCCAGTGAACGGATGCGTTTTGCCGGTCTTCCTTGTGGCGGGCAATCCGGGCCGTCATCTCCTTATCAGAAGGCATGCCGCACGCAATATAATGCAGGTTTGCTTGCAAGTTTTGACCTAACTTAATAGCGGCTTTCTCAGCATACGAGCTCTTCCCGCTCCGAACTCCGCCAGTAATAAAAGTCAGTTTCCCTGTTTCCATTCGGCCAGCGCCTCCATCAATAAATCGTTTTCCGCTTTCTTTTTAATGGCCACCCGAAACCATGTTCCTTCAAGTCCGGGAAAGTTATACGTATGTCGCAACACAAGCCCTCTTTGCAATAAAAACTGGAATAATGCCTCCTGGTCATCCAGTGAGGGATCTTTAATCAGGTAAAAGTTGATCGCTGATGGGCTGTGCAGAAACTCGTTTTCCTTTAAAAACGAGAATAACCGGGCCCTCTCTGTGTCCATATACTGCCGCGTCTGTCTGCTGTGCTGCTGATCATTCAAGCACAAAACCCCTGCTTTTAAGGCAATGGCATTGAGGCTCCAATGCGGCTGTGTTTTTTGAATACGGGCAAGAAGTTCCTGCTGCCCTGCCAGAAATCCCAGGCGCAGTCCTGCAATAGAGTACATTTTTGTGAGTGATCGCAGTACCAGCAGAAATCGTGACCTGACCGCTTTTTGAATAAACGTTACAGGATCAGATGCGAAATCATAAAACGCTTCATCGATGATTAAAAGCGTTTTGGACTGTTCACACGCATCAATCAGCCAATCGACAGCCGGCTTGTCATATTGCACACCTGTAGGGTTATTCGGATGGCAAACGAAGACAGCATCAACGTTTTCAATATCCTTTTGCAATGCTTGCTTTTCCAACTGCCAGTGTGGCGGATGAACAACATGGTAAAAAATGGTACAGTCTTCATTCCTGCAGGCAGACGCATATTCGGAAAAAGCCGGATGGATGATCAGTACCTTTTTTCCGTGGAGATAACGGGCGATTAACGTAATGAGTTCTGATGCGCCATTTCCGGGCAGCAACTGAGATGCTGCCACACCTTCATGATCGCCAATCATCTGTTTCAATTCTGAAGCTGATGGATCCGGATAATCATCTATTTCCGCAAGCAAGCTTGGCCAGTGATCTTTAATGGCTCCAGGTGCACCCAACGGATTAATATTCACACTGAAGTCGACTATTTCTGCAGGTTTTGTCATGCCCAAAGCACTAAACAGATGATCCGGATTAGAGCCATGTGCCGGCAACCGCATAACATCCTCCTCCAATCCATAACAATATTAAAAAGAACCAAGCCGAACGTTCCATAATCGATACAGCCGCTTTGATGTCTCCCTTTTCCAAGTCTTTCTGCGGCAGCCCCATAACAGCCCGCTCCGATTTGATGCCTTGATAGAAATTCGTGCCACCAAGCTGAACACCCAGAAGAAGTGCAACGGCCGCCTCTCCCCAGCCGCTGTTCGGACTCGGATGCTTAGCGGCCTCTCGTTTCAAATGGTGACAAGCCTTTCTTTTCGGTATGTAAGGAGACCGGTAGACAAGAATCATACAAACTCCGGTAATGCGGCTTGGAATCCAGTTAACGATATCGTCAAACCGAGCCGATGCCCAGCCGAAATGGCGGTAACGGGTATTTTTGTAGCCAACCATCGAATCACACGTATTAACAGCACGGTATGCCATTGCCAGCGGGGCACCGCCGAACAATGCCCAGAATAATGGCGCTGTAATGCCGTCACTGACATTTTCGGCAACAGTTTCGACAGTTGCTCTGGTAATCCCGGATTCATTCAGGTATTGCGTGTCTCTGCCGACAATCATCGACACCGCACATCTGGCCTCTGGCATATCGCCGGCTTTTAATGGCTGATAAACGCTCATCGCCGCTTTTTTCAAATCGTTTTGAGCGATAGTTGTCGTGATGATCGCCGACTCTGCCGCGAGTCCGGCTATTGTATGAGCTTGATAAGCTCCCCATACAATCAGCCATGTCATAGAAAATACTGCAAGCGTCACAATAATTAGCAAAATAATGCCTTTAGCTCGTCGACGGGCGCCTTTATTCAGCCGACGTTCGAGCCAGGAAATAAAAGATCCAATCCAGCGTACCGGGTGCGGCCATGAAGGCGGATCTCCAATTATCCGGTCGATCATGAGAGCAAATGTGATACTGACTAAATGATAAATGATCATATCCTACCTCGCCTGATAAAGTGAAACTTCATTCAGTGAAGTGCTTTCCTTCAATGAATGTTAGTTGAACAGAATCGGACATTTACGGACAGTTAGTTGCCGTAATTTCGCGGATTACTGTCCTTTATATGCGGGATCACGCTTGATGGCTTTTTTAGTTTCGGCATAAACACTTTGGCCGATGAATTGACCAAGCTCTGTTGCGGTTCCTGCATACGGCACCAATTCTCCCTGTTGCGTGGCAGCCACCAGAATACTGTCTGTTGAGGTACCTGTTGCAATGGTACCCGTCTGCCTGTCCCTGATGTCTAGTTCTCTTAACCCTTGTGCCTTTGCCTCTGTAGCGGTCATAATCGCCTGGATAAATGCTTCATCGGTTAAGTGGCCATTGATAAACACCCAAATATTGATTGTTCCCTGCCTTATGGGTTGCGCGACTGGTTGTGTGCTGTCTTTTGCATTTCCTGTCCCGGCAGTCACAACGGTATAAATGGAGATTTGGTCATTTTCCCAAAGGCTGTAGGCAGCATTTTTAAGCTCAACTGCGGTCATCATGCCGACTGTGCGCGACACATCAAAACCATTTTTTTCTAAATAATCCTGCATCTCACCTGTCGGATCGGAACAGTCATAATCATTTGGAACATGACGATTGACAAATTGGGTGTTCCAGCCGATTCCCGCACCGCACACCCCGGAAGACAATGTTCTAAGCGGAATGGGTGAGGTCAAGGCAATGTGTTCCGGCTGAATGTTTAACATCGATGGACCGATCAGTGTTGATCTATCGTGCGTTTCAGTTGCATCAGGCAGCAAATGCATCTGCGGTTTAGCAACCACCGGGTGTGGATATTTTCGCACATTCGTCTTGTAAACGTCTTTAATCAAGCTCTCGGTCAGGACGCCATCAGGTGAATGGATTGCGCGCTCCCTGCCGTCGTCAAGCAACAGCAGCCGGTCACAGTAGAGACTTGCAAGATTCAAATCGTGGAAAATCGACACAACGGTTAATCCATCTTGCTTCGTTTCTTTTTTTAACAGATCCAGCAAATCCTTCTGATAGGCTAAATCCAAGTGATTGGTCGGTTCGTCAAGCAGCAGCAAATCAGGCTCTTGAGCTAATGCCTGGGCTAAAAACACCCGCTGCTGCTCCCCGCCTGAGAGTTCCTGAATCGTCTGGTGCTGAAATGCCGTAATATTCGTCTGCTCCATAACAGTGTGAAGTACACGCTCATCTTCAGATGTCCACGTCTGAAAAAAGCCCTGACGATGCGCGTACCTTCCAAGCGCAACCGTCTCTCTCACCGTATATGAAAACGCATGTGCCGTCAGCTGCGGCAGAACAGCCATTTTCTTCGCTAATGCTTTCCGGGAAAAATAGCGGATGTTTGTATGATTCAATTGAATCGAACCCGAACTATTAGGGATCAGACCACTGATCATTTTCAAGAGCGTCGTTTTGCCGCTTCCATTCGGCCCCAATATTCCAAAGAATTCCCCTTGCGAAATGGAAAAACTGATATCTTGAATAACCGGCTCACCGCCATAGCCGCCTGACACTTGCTCCAGGTTCAACATGACACTCACCTCCTTCTCGGTGCCGCTCGATTTTCCGATGGGCTCGATCGATTTTTGCATCATCGTGTTACTCGATGCAAAAATCGCCGCTTTACGATCTTCTTCGTTGTTTCATCAAAATAAGTGCGAACACCGGCGCACCGATTAACGCCGTGATCACGCCAATGGGCAGAATCTGCGGGGATATAATGGTTCGCGATAAAAGATCCGTCAACATCAAAAATCCCGCCCCGGTTAAAATGGATAATGGGAGAAGATGAACATGGTCGGGTCCCCATAAACGCCTGGTTAAATGGGGAATCACCAGCCCGACAAATCCGATTGCCCCGGATACAGCCACTGCTGCCCCAGTCAGAATTGAGCCAGCAACAAGAACCATCAATTTTCGCTTTTCGACATCAACACCAAGGTGCTGTGCCCGTTCTTCCCCGAATGACATCGCATTTAACTCGCTGGTGTTCATTAAAAGCAGCAACGATCCCAGGATGAAAAACGGGACAATAATTCCGACATAACGCCATCCCCGCATGGATACACTGCCAAGCAGCCAGCCCATAATTTGCTGCAGCTGATCACTCGTAAGGGCAATAATCAATGAAATAAACGCTCCCAAAAAGGAACTGAAAATAATACCTGTTAAAATAATCGTCTCGACCCGCATCGTCCGGTCGACTCTTCTGGCAAAAAACAGCACTAGCAAAATGGTCACTAAGGCACCGGCAATACTTAGTGCCGGCAGCGTAAAAAGCCCAAAAAAAGGAATTGAAATGTTAAAAAACAATGTTGCAACTGCCCCCACAGAAGCGCCGGAAGAAACACCCAAAATATACGGATCTGCCAATGGATTTCGCAAAAGGCCCTGGAATGCCGCTCCCGCTATCGCAAGAGAAGCTCCGACAAAACCGGCAAGCAGCACTCTGGGCAATCGGATTTGCGAAACAATATTCACATCTGTCGTATCAACCTGATCAGATATCGGTAAGCGAAGAACCTGTGCACCAATAATTTTTACGATATCTGAAACAGGAACAGATACACTGCCGACGGATATGGCCACAAGCATTGATACAAGCAAGAAGGCCATTGCCAGCATATATGCAGTCAAATGATTATTCTTCAAAAAGTTCCGGGTAGACAACTTCAGCGATCTCCTTTGCACCTTCCACTAAGCGGGGACCCGGACGACTGACAAGATCGGAATGCACATCGTAAACCTGCTCATTCTCCACCGCCGTCATATCTCCCCAGCCATCGCGATTTGTGACTTGTTCGACTGGATTATCTGCATAATGTCCATACGTTGTGATAATGACATCCGGGTTAAGCTCCACAATGGCCTCAGGATCGATTTGTACCCAGCCATCTTGTTCGTGCGCCGCATTATCTGCATTGACGACTTCCAGCAGATCCTGAAAAAATGTATTTTTCCCGGCCGTAAAAATTTCCGGTGCAGGTGCTACTTCAAAAAAGACAGATTGACGTTCATCATCACTGATTGCCTCGGTCTTTTCACTTAATGCTGCAAATTCCTCTTTCATATTGCCGACAATTTCTTCTGCCTTTTCCTGTGTACCGGTAACCTGAGCAACTTGTTCAATCGACCCATAAACACTTTCGATATCCTGTGCATCGTGCACCACAAATACATTGATACCCGCATCCCGAATCTGCTGCAAGGCTGCTTCGGAGTTATGTGCACCGGAAGCATGCGCAAGCACAAGGTCGGGCTCCAAGCCGATAATTGCCTCCACATTTAGCTCCATGCCGCCTACCTTCTCTTTTTCCTCCACTTCTTCCGGATAATTGTCATTGTCAGAAACACCAACGATTTCCTCTCCCAACCCAAGTGCAAAGGCTATTTCGGTATTACTTGGAATTAAGGAAACAATCCGCTTCGGTTTCTCATCAATTGTTAATTCATTGTCAAGCGCATCTGTTACCGTCAACGGAAAAGCTGATTCCTCCGCATCTGTTTGTTCGGTGCTTTCATCCGTACTCCCGGTCTCATTTTCCGAGTCAGCACTATCAGAACCGCAGCCGACTAAGAGACCCAGTGTTAACATTATTAATAGCATGAAAGAAAAAATCTTTTTCACTTAAATACCCCCTGTTGTATGTAGAATAAAATAAAAAAACATCTTCACGAGAAATGAAGATGACTATGTAAAAGAGCAGTGCATAAACCTGTCCCCTTACACCCTCCTATTCCCCGTAGGCATTGGTGCACGATAGGCACAGGCAGGTCTCCTGGCTCTTGCTCATCACTAGCTGCACCTTCCCATACATTTACATGTACAGTGGTTATAGCAGCTAGCTCGCAATTACAGTGGCGGGACCGCGCTGGACTTTCACCAGCTTCCCTTTCAAGATTTCACGAATCGAAATCACCTGTACCCAAAGCTATTCAGTTATTCGCTGAATTCAATTATACATAATGTTGCAAAATCTGTCACGTTTTAAAAAAGCCAGATAAATAGATAATTTGATTCGCATCAAAACTCCCCGCACACACTTCCTGAATCATTATAGTGTTGGTTCACTGCATAGACTGCAAATCAATACACAGTCATACGCCCGGCCCTTGCCGTAAAACAAAAAAAGACTGCTAATGGCTGTTTGATTTAGCAGTTAATTTCGTTACATTTATAATGTTTGCGACAGATCCCGAAATCTGTTACCCACAGACGGCAGCTGATTTTATTCTAATCCAACTTTTCTTTTAATATAGTAAATATCCTGTTCACAGTTCAGCACTTTCTTTTCGAGCAAATCTGCGTCAATTTGTACTCTATCTATTTTGTCATCTGTTTGGTCAAATCGTCTATCAACTTCATTAAAACGCTGATCGACTTCAACAACACGTTCTTCAAATCGTTTTTCCATCGCTTCAAAACGCTGATCCACTTTTTCAAATCCTTCATTCATCTGGTCTTGCAGTTCTTTAATTGCCTGCAATATTTGACTGGTTGGCACATCACTCATTCAAGCCCCTCCCCAATTGTCGTATGTACTTCCAGTTTTATTATACACCATCTCTTTAACGTAATCTATATCATTTATGTTCACTTAAACACCCTTGAACCGATTCAGGCAACATCCTGAAAAATAATCCTTTGTATTTAATATCCGCCACACCGGCAGCCAGAATAATTATACCGAAAATTAATAAAACTGGTCTTTTACACATTTTCATCATTCGCCCCTCCTGAATGCATTTATCACACTATATCCACACTATACGTATTACACTAGATGCTCTTCACATCGATTGCAACCGCTGTAGGAAACAAGAAATTTTATGTTAAACTGTGTTAGCAAAAATTTATCAGCTGACGATGCAGCTTTGTCATCAAAAGGAGTGATTAAAATAGCTAACACACACACTTTCAGTAAAGGTGAGGAAGTTGCGAATTCCATTACGCATGGAGTAGGCATTCTATTCAGCTTAACAGCATTAGTG